>JAISFS010000116.1 GCA_031263485.1 Deltaproteobacteria bacterium
GCCTCTCATCGCCTCTCATCGCCTCTCATCGCCTCTCATCGCCTCTCATCGCCTCTCATCGCCTCTCATCGCCTCCCTTCCCGTCCATCTCAGCCACCCACCCCATTCGCCTGTATTCCCTTGCCTAACCCCCCTCCGATGGACCTGGCTCTTGACACCCCGTATTCTTTGCATTGATGGACAAACTGTCATGCTGACTCATTTTCCAGAAATGAGAGGCGGTGCGCTCCGCCCATAAAGCGATGCGGCCCGTGCCTTTGGGCGACAGTGTACCGGTGAAAGCGTGCCCCGATGCCCGAAAGACACGGGTACCTGAACAAACATTCCGGAAGTGCTGTATGACCTGCGGTCTTTCGGAGATTCACGCGTTCAGATTCCGTGGTCGATCGAAGCGGGCGGAGAGCACTGATGCCGTTGGTACCGCGAAACAGCATGCGCTTGGCGGCGGAAATGCTGATCCTGAGCATCGGGCGGCAATGATCGAAGGGCGGTTTCGTCCTCAGCTTCGAGGATCTTCGGCGCGTACAAACCTTGATTCCACTGCAAAAACCCCCTCCTAACCTCCTGGCAGTCATTTTAAGGCAGAGTGTCTGGGTAAAGGCCGCGCAGATGGGCGGCGGTTTAAGCCTTAAGCGCAAGGGTGCCAATGAGATGGCCGCATGGCGGTACGCTTCTCTGTCGAGTGGGAGGGTTTTTGCAGTGGAATCAACCTTCCGGCATAAGCCGGAGCGCGTTCCCGGTCTGTTGGACCGCCGTGAGGCAGAGCTCATGGATCACGGGTTCCGGCGGCACTAGCCGGAGGGCCATGCCGTCCTGCCGGACGGCCTCGATACAGAGCCCGTGGGTCATGGCGAAGTACGGCGCTCGCTCGTCATGCCGTGCCGTGCCGTGCCGTGCCGTGCCGCCGGGCGGCCTCCAGGCAGAGCCCATGCGTCTTTATGCTTTTCGGTGAATAAGCATTAGCCGTCCCGTTCTGGCGGACGGCGGCGTGGCAGAGTTGAGGGGGTCTTCAGAGCCGCTCCGGGACGAGCTTCAGCGCCTCGCCATCGTCCGTGACTGCGGCAAGGCAGATTGCCGGGGTTAGAAACGCGTGCGGCAAGAGCCTGATCGCCATGCCGAAACGGCCGACGGGCTCGCGGCAGAGTTCCGGGGTCGCAAGCCCCGGACGAGCCATTCCGAACGCCCGGCCGTCCCGCCTGACTGACTGACTGTCGAGATGAGGATCTAGCGGGTCTGTAGGGCTTTCGGCACGTAACGGATCGCGGTGCCGTCGACGTTCACCGCCGCGAGACAGAGCTCCTTCGTCGGAAGCTTAACCGGCGCCAGGACTCTCCCGGAGACCCCGCCCTGATGCCGCGCGGCCCGGAGTCTACATGTTCGCGGAGCCGATCCAGTGGGCCAGCGGGAAGGAGAGCTGGGCTGCGGCCAGAAGCGAGTGGGTAATCTTGTCGGAGACCTTGTAGCTGGGGTTGGCCATGGAGTCGTCCCAGGACTGCCTTAGCGCTGTCGCGTCGCCCAGGTAAGGCGAGCCCGGCTGGGTCAGCGCCAGGAACATCATGCCCGCCAGGCTCCGCACGTTGTTGTTGTAAAGGAGCTCCATCCTGGCTTGATAATGCACGTCGCGCCGGTCGGCCACGATCTCCGCGTAGTTCACGAGATCCTCGGCCATGTCGCCCAGGGCCCCGGCGCTGTCGGGCACGACGCCCGCCGCCAGGAACGGGAAGACCACGGCCATCCTGTTGGACCAGAAGACCCTGGCCTCCGCCCGCTTGGCCGGTTCGGTCCGGGCACGGGCGGCGGCCACCTCGTGGCGGGTCATCACGCCCTCAAGTTCCCTGAGCGAGTCGGAGTCGCCGTTGCGGGCGACGGTGACCGCGGCGAGCCGGGACCAGACGTCGTCGCAGAGCCTCATGGCCCTGATCTCGCGCTGGTCCCAGCCGGACTTGGGATCCGCCCACATCGCGTCCAGCTCCTCGGTATTGCGGTCCCGAAATTCGCCCCAGCGATCGGTGTCCACGGCGGCCAGGGCCTCCAGGAATGCGAGCCCCACGGCCTTCCAGGAGGCGGCCTGAATGACGCGGGGATCGCGGCTCCCGGTCGCCTCCTGCTCGAAGTCGGACTTGACGAGATCCAGCGAGCGTTCCAGGGCGTCCGCCAGCTGGGCCCTGGCGATGAAGCCGGGGCCGGTGGAGCAGGAGAGGGTGGCCGCGAAGACCAGCGCCGAGAGTAGCGTCGCGAGCGCCCCGGGTATCCGCCGGGTGGGGGGGCCGGGCCTTTTGCGGCCGGCGGCTCCGGATGGGCTTGCGGTTCGCGCCCCCTTACGGCCGACTGCCGCGGCCCCGGATTGGCTTGCTGTTCGCGCCCCCTTACGGCCGACGGCCGCGGCCCCGGATGAGCTTGCTGTTCGCGCCCCTTTACGGCCGACGGCCGCGGCCCCGGCTTGGCTTGCGGTTCGCGCCCCTTTACGGCCGACGGCCCCTGCCTCGGATTGGCTTGCGGTTCGCGCCGTTTTAAGATCATCGGCCTCGGCCTCAGAAGAGTTTGAGGGGCGGACCATTTTCGGTCCGACGGCCTTGGAGGCGGGGGGGAGGGCCATTGCCCGGGCAACTGGCATTGAGGCGGGGCCTGGGGGGCCTGCGGCAGGGCCTGAAGACCTTCTCCGTCCCCCGACCGCAGGGGCGGCAAACCGGTCGCCCGGACGGGATTCACGGGAGGGCAAGACGCCTCCGGAGGGAACGGCTTTCCGTATGGGCAGCGAGGCCTTGCGGCCTGCGGCCTCGGGCACCTTTATGCCGGTCGGTCGAGAGGCGCCAACGGCGGACGCGTCTTTCCCCCCTGCAGGCCCGGCAATAGCTTTGCGTGGCCCGGCATTGCCTCCGGGCCCGGTTGCGGCGCAAGGTGAGGAAGCCCTCCTGGCTCCGGCCCCGGAAGGGGGGGCGGCAACCGGGGGGGCGTCAGCCTTGACGCTGGCGGAGGCGCCCTGCGGGCGGTGCGCCTCGTCCTCTCTTGTCATATCGCCCATCTCGCGGTAGCCCGTCAGGTGCCCTCTTTCCAGGAGGCGAGGTAGGCATCCTGCTCGGGGGTCAGCGTGTCGATGGAGAAGCCCATGGCATCGAGCTTGAGCCTCGCTATCTCCCTGTCGATGTCCTCCGGTACCGGGAAGACGTCCAACGGGAGTTTCCCCCTGTTCTTCGAGATGTACTCGGCCGTCAGGGCCTGGTTCGCGAAGGACATGTCCATGACGCTCGACGGATGGCCTTCCGCCGCGGCCAGGTTGATGAGCCTGCCCTCGGCCAGGATGCAGATCCGCTTGCCGCTGGACTTGAGCGTGAACTCTTCGACGTACTCGCGGATAAGTCTCCGCGAGGACGATGCGGCGGCCAGCCCCGGCAGGTCCAGCTCAACGTTGAAGTGGCCCGAGTTGCAGACGATGGCCCCGGACTTCATGAGCTCGAAGTGCTCTGGGCGGATCACGTTCACGTCGCCCGTTACCGTCACGAAGAAGTCGCCCAGGGGCGCCGCCTGGGCCATGGGCATGACCTGGTAGCCGTCCATCACGGCTTCCAGGGCCTTCAGGGGCTCAACCTCGGTCACGATGACCCGCGCGCCCAGCCCGTCGGCCCGCATGGCCGCCCCGCGGCCGCACCAGCCGTAGCCCGCGACCACGAAGACCGAGCCCGCGAGTAGCCTGTTCGTGGAACGGATCATGCCATCTATGGTACTCTGGCCCGTGCCGTAACGGTTGTCGAAGAGGTGCTTCGTCATGGCGTCGTTCACGGCCACCACGGGATACTTGAGCTCCCCGGCCTTGGCCATGGCCTTGAGGCGGATGACGCCGGTGGTGGTCTCCTCGGTGCCGCCGAAGAGGTTCCCCAGGAGTTCCGGCTTCTCGGAATGGAGCGTGGAAAGGAGATCCGCGCCGTCGTCCATGGTCATCTGGGGCTTCGCGTCCAGGACCGAGTAGATGTGCTTGTAGTAGGTGGCGTGGTCCTCGGCCTTGATCGCATGCACGGGGATGCCGTCGGTCTTCACCAGCGCGGCCGCCACGTCGTCCTGGGTGGACAGGGGGTTGGAGGCGCACAGGTGCACGTCCGCGCCTCCCGCCTGGAGGGTGCGGCACAGCGACGCCGTTTCCGTCGTCACGTGGAGGCAGAGGCCCAGGCGCAGGCCCTTGAGCGGCTTCTCGGCCTCGAAGCGTTTCCTTACCAGGGCCAGGACCGGCATGCTTCTGGCTGCCCATTCGATCCTGTCGTCGCCCTTCGGGGCGAGGCCCAGATCCTTTACGTCGTAGTTCACTGCAGAAACTCCTTGGGTGGGGCGGGTCCGGCTCGAGAGTCCCCCGGACCGGGGCGGGATCGGGAAAGGCGGCCGATACTTGGAGGGCGGCCGCCGCTTGCGCCTTCAATATATGGGATCGCCCCGGGAATGGCAAGGGCGGCCCGGCCGCAAAGGCCCCTGACCGGGCGGCTGTCAGGCGTGACGTCTGACGGCGGGAGTGCCCGGCCCGCGGACGGCAAGTCCGCTGAGGGAAGCCTTCCGGAAACCCGCAGCCCGGCGATTTCACCGCGCTCTCGCGACCGAAGGGGGCGTTCTGAGCCAGTTTAGACTATAATTCCCCTTCCGGGGCCTCAGGGTTCTTCGAGAATTCCGCCCGAAGCACCCCAGGCATCTTGCGGGATCCGGACGCGTACCAACGCGCCGCCGTGTCCCCGGAGCCTTTCGTCCCGCCCCTTCCAAATGTTCCCGTGAACCACAGACCCACCTGATCATTGGCCCCTTGACCCTTGGATCGCTTGACCAGTCGAACCCTTGATCCCCCGCCCCCGCGTTCTCCTCCCGGCCTGTCCCCGGGGTCCCTGTCCTTCGCCCGGAACGGCTTTCCTGGGGGCCGGTCCGCCGTCCCCGGGGCGCGGCACCGCTCCTTTCCCGTAATCCGGCGCCCGGGCGCACCGCCCGCCCGGCGCATCTCTCGTCCGCGCTGGGGGGGACCCCCGATGCGGGCATCCAACGAGTGCAAATGGAACGTTACTCCGGACGGTTGACCGACCTTGATCCCCGGGGGGGGCGCCTGGAGCTGGGCGGCCTCCCCCTTTCGGCGCTGGCGCGGCAGATAGGGCTCCTGATGCAGGGGCCCTTCTCCCGCAGGAAGCTCGCGGTCGTGACGCCTTCCGCCGTGGAGGCCGAGGATTTCCTGGGCGATTTGAGGTTCTTCTGGCCCGGGGGCGAGTGCGCGCTCATGCCCGGCTTCGACCGCAAGCCGTTCATGCAGAAATATTCCGGCGTGGCGCTGGCGGGCGAGCGCATGTCCGCGGCCAGGCGCCTCGCGGGGGACGGCCCCCTGGTGCTCGTGACCTCGGTGCCTGCGGCCCTGAGGATGCTCCCCCCGGCGGACGAGATCGAGGGGAGATCGCTCAAGGTGACAGCCGGCGAGGAGGCGGACTTCGAGGCCTTCGTGAGGTTCCTGGCGGAGGGCGGCTACCAGCGGGTGGATCAGGTGGAGGGGCCGGGGGACTGCTCAGTGCGCGGCGGCATCGTGGACGTCTTCCCGGCGGGCATGGAGTCGCCCTTGCGGTTGGAGTTCTTCGGGGACTTCGTGGACTCCATCCGGAGCTTCAGGGTGGAGGACCAGCGCTCGTCGGGCAGGCTGGAGTCGGCGGATCTGCCCCCCCTCTCCCAGGCCCCGGTGAACGACGGGACCCTGAAGCGGGCCTACGCGGCGCTCACCCGACTCGCGGACCGCCACGGCTGGCTGGATCTGCTCTGGGAACCCGTGGCCCGGGGCTTTCTCGAGGGGAGGCTGTTCGCGGACTTCGAGAACTGGTCGCCGCTCTTCGCGGACAACCTGGCGGGCTTCTCGCGGTTCCTGGCCGGCGCGGGCGCGCTCCCGGTCCTCTACGAGCCGGCGCGGATAGTCCAGGCGGGCGAGGCAACCTGGCTGGGGCTCGGGAACCACTTCTCGCGGCTGGCCTCGGACGGACGGCCCCATCTGCCGGCCGAGTCCCTCTACGAGGGCCTGGAGGCTTTCCTGGACGGCATCACCCGCCTGCCTGCGGGGATCATCGCCGCGCGGGAGACGCCTCTCCCGGGGGAACCCGGCCTGCCGGGGAGTTCCGCCGACGGGGGACGCTTCATCGTCTTCGGCACCGAGTCCACCGGGATCCTGAGGAACCTGCCCGGCCGGGCGGGCAAGAACGCGGGGTTCCTGGACCCGCTGGCGGGGAAGATCCGCTCGCTCCTGGGCAGGGGGTTCAAGACCACCCTGGTCCTCAAGAACCCCGAGCAGAAGCGGAGGCTCGTCGAGCTCCTCTACGATAGGGACTTGAGCCCCGTCGTGCCGCCCAAGCCCGCGGGAGCATCCCGGGCCCAGCCGCTTACGGGCGACTGGCGTCCCGGCGCCGGACAGCGCGTCCCCGGCGCGGACGCCGGGGTCCCGGGGCGGCTCCCGCAGCCGGGCAAGCGAGGCCTTTCCGGGCTCCCCGGGCCCGCGGTGTGGACAGGGCCCTCCAAGGCGACGCGCCCAGGCGGCGGCGAGCTGGCGTTCGCCGTGGGGCAGCTCTCGGGGGGGTTCGTCGCGCCTTACGACTTCGAGGCCTTCATAGCCGAGGAGGAGATCTTCGGGGTCCGCAGGGTCAGGCGGACCAAGGCCTTCGAGGAGATCCGGGGGCAGGGGAGCCTTTCCGACCTTTCCCCCGGCGACTACGTGGTCCACGCGAACCACGGCGTGGGCCAGTACCGGGGACTCTCGTCCCAGACCATGTCCACCGGCTACCGCGGGGACTTCCTGGCCATCGCCTACCGGGACGACAGCATGCTCTACGTGCCGGTGGAGAGCTTCGGGGTGGTCTCGAAATACGTGGGGCCGGACGACAAGCCCCCGCCGCTGGACCGGCTGGGCTCTGGCAACTGGGAGCGGGTGAAGGCCAGGGTCAAGGCGGACGTGAAGGCCGTGGCCGAGGATCTCCTGAAGCTGTACGCCGCCCGCAAGGCCAGCCAGGGCAACGCCTGCGCCCCCCGGGACGGGGACTTCCTGAATTTCGAGGCGGCCTTCCCCTTCGAGGAGACCCCGGACCAGGCCAGGGCCATCGAGGACGTGATGCGCGATCTGGAGCGGCCGGCGCCCATGGATCGGCTGGTGTGCGGGGACGTGGGCTTCGGGAAGACGGAGGTGGCCATCCGCGCTGCCTACCGCGTGGTCTCGGAAAACCGCCAGGCCGCCGTCCTGGTGCCCACGACCATCCTGGCCGAGCAGCACGAGCGGAGCTTCCGGGAACGGTTCAGGGACTGGCCCGTCACCGTGGAGTCGCTCACCCGCTTCAAGACCCCCCGCGAGCAGAAGGCCGTGCTCGCGGCCCTGAAGCTGGGATCGGTGGACGTCGTCATCGGCACGCACCGCATCCTCCAGAAGGACGTGGAGTTCAAGGACCTGGGGCTCCTGGTCGTGGACGAGGAGCACCGCTTCGGGGTGAAGGACAAGGAGAGGCTGAAACGGCTCCGCGCGAACGTGGACGTGCTGAGCATGAGCGCCACGCCCATCCCGAGGAGCCTGTCGATGTCCATGTCGGGCATCAGGGACATGTCCATCATCCAGACCCCGCCGGTGGACAGGCTCTCCGTCATCACCTCGCTCATCCGCGCGGACGACGCGCTCATCTGCGAGGCCATCGACCGCGAGCTCGCCCGCGGCGGGCAGGTCTTCTTCATCCACAACCGCGTTAAGGACATCCACCTCTGGGTGGAGCGCCTGCAGTCCCTGATGCCCCTCGTGCGCTTCGGCGTGGGCCACGGCCAGATGAGGCCGGCGGAGCTGGAGGCCATGATGGAGGCCTTCTGGAACAAGGAGATAGACGTCTGGATCTCGACCACCATCGTCGAGTCGGGCCTGGACTTCCCCTCGGCCAACACCATCATCATCGACCGCGCCGACAACTACGGGCTGGCCCAGCTCTACCAGCTCCGGGGACGCGTGGGCCGGAGCTGGGAGCAGGCCTACGCGTACCTGATGGTGGACGACCCGGACACCCTCACGGGGGACGCCCGCCGGAGGCTATCTGCCATCATGGAGAACGCCGAGCTGGGGAGCGGCTACCAGGTGGCCCTCCACGACATGCAGATCCGGGGCTCCGGCTCGGTGTTGGGCGCCGCCCAGCACGGCCAGGCGTCCCTTGTGGGCTTCGAGATGTACGCGCGGCTGGTCGAGGAGGCCGTGGCGGAACTGAAGGACGAGCCGCTCATGGACGACTACGAGCCCGAGATCGTGCTGGGCACGGCCGCGTACCTGCCGGACTCCTACGCCCCTGACACCCGCGCCAGGATCATGCTCTACCGCAGGCTATCCCGGGCCGCCTCCGACGAGGAGATAGCGGGGATCGAGGCCGAGCTGGCCGACCGTTTCGGGCCGCTCCCCCCTGAGGCCAAGAACCTCCTGGAGCTCTCGAGCATGAAGATTCTGGTCAAGTCGGTGCGGGCCAAGAGGCTGGAGAACACCGAGGCGGGGCTCCGCATGACGTTCTTCAGCGACAAGGTGAACGTCCGGGAGAGCGTCCTGGACAAGGTGGTGGAGCTGGCCGGCGACCCCGTGAGGCGCATCACGCTCACCCCGGACGGGGAGCTCTTCGTGCCCCGCTTCAACCTGAAGATCCGGACCCACGGGCCGGTGGGGAGCGTGAGGCACTTCCTGGAGTACCTCGACGAGGACTGAGGCGGCGCCGGCCTGGCGCGGCCGTGAGCGGAAGCTGGCGGGCGCGTGCGGGAGCGGCAGGTGTGCGCGGGAGCGGCAGGTGTGCGCGGAAGTGGCGGACGCTGGCGGCAGTCGAGGGCAGGCTATCCGTTAGATCCGCGAGACCTCGAGACCACGAGGCTCCGCCCGGCTTTTCCGGAGGAAAGCGTTCGCCCGAGCCGGTTCCGGAGCCTTTGCCCGAGTCCTTGGCTAGATTGGAGATTTAGCCCGGACCGCGCCAAAGCCGAGGTGCTACGGCAGGCGGAAGTCCATGCCCCGACCGGGGATGGGGAGCTGGCGGAGACGAGATCTTGCCCGTTGACGCTGCCGCCCGACGGTTCAGGGGGTCTGTCGGCCCTTCCAGTCGGAATAACGCTCCCGGCACAGCCTGAGGAAGTCGCGGACCCTGTCCTCGCAGACGCCGCCCGCCAGATCCAGCATGGCTTTGAAGATCGGGTTGCCCTGCCGATCAAGGTAGGCGTAGGAGAAGGTCGAGAACCGGTTCCACGAGTTGATTTCCTCGAGGCCCGGCGGCGCCGGTTCCGTCCAAATCGACATGACCGTGACTCTTTGGGGGGAGTCGTCCACGAAGATCGAGGGGGTCCCGGAATCGAGGATCCATAGCAGCGTCCTGATTCCATCTTCAATGTCTTCCATATCGTAGATGATCGTCTCGTATCCCTCGGACTTCATGATGGCCTGGATCTCTTCGAGTGTTGTTCCGGTCATCACCCTGCATCCCGGACAGGAGAATCCGGACGCGCCGCCGACGGATGGTTCTCCGGACGCTATGACGAAGGGGGAGGGATCCCGGACGGGCAGATGGCTGCAGACGAATGACGGACGGTCGGCTTTGACGGCAGCAACCTCGATTTGGGGGATGATGGCGGCTCCGCAGAGAGCTGAGATGACAGCAATGCATATTAGGACAACGGTGAAGGCGACGTCGCTAGAGCCGTTGCCGGATGGAGATTCGTTTTTCATCGGTCCCTCGCTGGAAATCCACCATAGCCTGTTGCGGCGATGATATGCGGATGCTCCTCCCTTTGCGGCCATTACGGCGCCTGGCGGCATGCTTCTTCCATGATGAAGCGAGTCAGTCAGCCTGAAAGCTGAAGTCCGTTTCCGCGTCTTCCGGCTTCATGGTTGGCGTTTCCGATCGACAGGGCCAGTATGCCTCGCGGTTGACAGATCATTGTCGGGACGGCGCGGTGAGTGTCACGTTAACGGAAGCGGCAGCGTATGCCCGAGATCAGATGGTACAAATGATGACGGGAAAAGTCAAACAGAATGGCTTGGGGCGACTGAGAATAAGGGTTAGATGTAAAAAATTTAAAATTTTAACTACACAATATTGCCGTAATATTTAAGTAATAATTTTGATGTGACAGTCAAAGGCCATATCAGTTTATGGTCTTTGTCGGCCAGAGATAACGGCGGATCGACGACAAGGCGCGGTCCGGATCTGCCTGGCTGCCGCAGTTGCATGAGGAAGTTGAAAGAGCGGAAGCCTGAGAAGTTGCTGTCGTCTTCGGGAAGATATCCGCAGACGTCCATAGGTTTGTTTTGATACGCTGGCGGAGCCGGATAGCGGCAAGGGCAAATAGGTGCAGGGATGTGCAGGTCGAGTCGAGGAAAGTCTGTGGGTGAGGCAAGGCGGAACGGGGCGGGGCAAGTCGGATCAAGGCGGGGCAGGGTTCGACATGTCTGGGCAGGGTGGGAATAGTCTGTGCGAGACTGGCAGGGACGGGCAAGCCTAGGGGAGGCAGGAGGAGGTCGAGAGAGTCAGAATGCAGTAGCCTGGGTTGCGCGGCTGAACAGATCATGATACACTTCGAAATCTTTGAGACAGTGGCGGCGGGGAAGTTCCGCCGTGGAACCTCAGCGGGAGGCGACAGCCTGACATGACCGACTTAATGCGGACGAACGCCGCAAGACCCGAACCCAGGCTTACCGACGAGCAGAAGGCCATCGTGGAGGCGCCGGAGAGCCGGACGGCCATCACCGCCTACGCAGGGACCGGCAAGACGGCCACCCTCAAGGCGCTGGCGGAGGCCCGGCCCCGCGAGAGGATCCTCTATCTTGCCTTCAACCGCGCCATGGCTGACGAGTCCAGAATCCTGTTCGCCGCCTGCCCGAACGTGGAAGTCAGGACCATCCATTCCCTGGCTTTCAGGCACGAGGGCCACCGGTACAGGGACACCCTGGGGGAATTCAGGGCACTGGACATCGCCCCGCTCATCTTCAAGTCCAAGGGGGGGGACTATTCCAGCCACTACGGGGAAGTCAAGGAGATCCACGACGAGTTCTGCCGGTGGCTCCTGAGCCAGTCCCTGTCCCTGGACGACTTCTTCAAGGAGAAGGGGCGGCCCCGCGTCGCCGGCAAGGTCAAGGCCGGGGTCAAGAAGCTCTGGAAGGCGTGCGTCGACGGCAAGTTCACGATGCCCCACAACGGCTACCTCAAGCTGTTCCAGATAAACTCGCGCGGCATGGGGCTGGGATACGCCCGCGTCATGGTGGACGAGGCGCAGGACCTGAACGACTGCATGATAGACGTCATCATGAGCCGCGACTGGAACGTCACCCTGGTCGGCGACCCGTACCAGCAGATCTACGGGTTCAACGGGGCCGTCAACGCGCTCGGGAAGGCGGGAACCTACGGTATCGCGAAATATTACCTCACCAGGTCTTTCCGCTGCCCCGACGACGTGATTTCCAAGGCCAACATGTACCTGAAGCTGATGGGCGCCGAGAAGGAGTTCACCGGCACCGGCACGGCCGCCTCCAGGAATTCCGCCGACAACATGGTGCTGGCGAGGACGAACGCCGGGGTGTTCGACCACGTGGCCGAAAACATGCGCGACGTCTCGTTCCACTTCAACGGGGGGTTCGACGGCTACGATTTCGCCGTCCTCCTCGACATGGCCCGCCTGAAGGCGGGGCTGAGGACGTCTCACCCGTTCATCAAGCGGTTCAGGTCGCTTGCCGCGCTGGAGGAATACGCGTACGCGGTCTGCGATCTCCCGACCATCACCCGGCTGAAGATAGCGGGACGGTACGGCTCCGGGATCTTCTCCGTCTACGAGGAGATGAAGAGGAGGCAGGCGCCCTACAAGCAGGGCGCCGACGTCACCGTCTCCACGGTCCACAAGGCCAAGGGGCAGGAGGCGTCCCACGTGAGGCTCGTGGGCGATTTCCTGTCGCTCAACGAGGCGATCGAGCGGCTGGACCGCCTTGTCAGGAACGCCTCGCGCGGACCGGCGGACGGCGGGAACGGCTTCGGCATCAACGACACGATGGAGGAGTTCAGGCTTATGTACGTTGCGATCACTCGGACGCTGGACTTCCTCGCCATCCCTGCGGAATACTGCATCGACGGCGCCTCCATGTCGAGGTTCAGGTCGCTGGCGGCGCAGCTTTCCTGATCCCACACGTGTCCCGAGGCGCGTCCCTGCGCCCTCTCGAAGGATGTGCGCATGACCAGATGCCGGGTCCGGGTCGTCCGGGGCAACCCAGTCCCCTATCGTATTCGGGGCGAAGGCGGTGATTACTGAGCCGCGGAAGGTTTCAGGACGGGTTGGCCTGCGGTCACTATCCGGCAGGTGCGTTTCCTGTACGTCAGGGTCGAGTTACCCTGCAGTGAGATGCGACCCTTCGCCTCGTCCGGCCAGATCTTGCCTTTGTCTTGCCCGCGCTTCGTCCTGCCCGCGCTTCGTCCTGCCCGCGCTTCGCAAGGGCGTGCAGGTGGTCGGCGCCGATTCAGTCGGGACATTGCGCTACGCCAGCCGTGCGCCCTCGCCTGCGGCTTTGACGACGTCCGGGGTCCTCATACTCTCCGGCACGTGCCGGAGAGCTTCCCCGCACTGGCGGACACCGGCGAGAACGATTTCCTGAGTCAGCAGTCGGCAGGGCACGTGCTGGAGGGCATTGCCGTCCTTGCGGACCGCCGAGAGGCAGATTTCCGCTGTGACGGCTTCCGGGGGGACGAGACGCAGCGACCGGTGGTCCGCTAGGGTAGCGGAGAGCAGCAGTTCAGGGGTCAGAAGCCCAGAAGGCACGTACCTGATAGCATTGCTGTCCCGCGTGACGGCGGCGAGGCAGATTTCCCGCGTCTTCATGGTCTCGGGCACGTAGGCGAGAGCCATGCCCGACCGGGTTGCGGCAGCGAGGGCGAGATCGGGCGTCATCGTGTTCTCCGGCACGTAGGCAAGCGCCAGGCCGTCCTGCCCTGCCGCGGCAGAGACGATCTCCGGGGTCTTCCAAGCCTCGGGCACGTAGGCGAGCGCCAGGCCGTTACGCCTTACGGCGGCGGAACAGAGTGCCGGGGTCAACATGCCCTCGGGCACGTAGGCGAGCGCCAGGCCGTTCTGACCTGCTGCGGCGGAGCAGAGTTTTGGCGTCAACATGCCCTCGGGCACGTAGGCGAGCGCCAGGCCGTTCTGCGTCGCCGCGGCCAGGCAGAGTTCCTGATCCTTCGCGGCCTCTGGCACGTGGGCGAGCGCCAGGCCGTTCTGCCTCGCCGCGGCCATGCAGAGTTCCGGCCCCTTCATGTCTTCGGGCACGAAGCGCAACGCCATGCCGTCAAGCGCCACGGCGGCGAGGCGGATTTCCTGCGTGGCGATGGCGTCGGGGACGTGTCTCAGCGCCGCCCCGGACTTCTTTACGGCCGCGAGGATGATCTCGGGAGAGGCGAGGGCTTGCGGGACGTGCCTCAACGCCTCGGGGTCCTCCCGGACGGCGGCGAGGCAGACTTCGGGGGACAGGAACCTTTCCGGCACGTCCGCGAGCGCCTGGCCTTTTTTCCGGACGGCCTCAAGGCAAAGATCCCGTGTGATCAGGCGCGCGGGGACGTGCCTGAGGGGCGTGGGCGGCTCACCTAGTTCGGAGAGGACCAGTTCCGGCGGCGATTTCGGGAAGTCAGGGTCGGTCGGCTCGTGCGGCCGGCCGCCCTGCCTGACGGCCTTAAGGCAGATCTCTGGAGAAACCGTCTTGTCCGGGACGAATTCCAGGGCCAGTCCGTTCTCCTTGACGGCCGCGAGGCAGATTTCCCGGGTCATCAGGCGTTCAGGGACATGCTCCAGGGCCAGCCCGTCCTCACGGACGGCCATGAGGCACAGATCGGGCGTCAGGAGCTTTTTCGGCACGTACCTTAACGTCCCGCCCGATCGGCTCACGGCGGCAAGGCAGATCTCCTCCGTCATCTCTTTCCTCGGCACTAGCCTGAGGGTCCAGGGGCTCCCGGAAACGGCGGAGACGCGGAGCGAGGACATCGCAATGAGCTTCGGCGCCCCTACCGCCCTCCAGGGCGGTATCGCCGACGGTTTTCCGGGCGGCCTGAAGGCAGCGAGGAGCATGTCCTTGTCGATTAGATGCGGCGGAGCGAACCTGAGAGCGTACGGGTCCTCGCGGACGGCCTCGAGGCAGATATCCCGGGTCATGAGCCGCCGGGGGACGAAGTCGAGGGCATTTCCGTCCCGGCGAACGGCGGCGAGCGCGAGCGTGCCGGTGACGTGGCCGTCCGGCACGTTTTCCAAGGCCATCCCTGACTCGAGGACGGCCGCGAGACAGAATTCCGGCGAAAGGAGATCCGCAGGGACGAAGGCGACGGCCGCGCCATTCCGACGGACGGCGGCGCGGCAGATTTCCGGAGTCTGAAGATCGGGGAGGAGGAGTTTGAGCGCGACTCCGTAAGATCGGACGGCCGCGAGGCGCATTTCGGGGGTCTCTTTTAGAGGCGGGACGCAGGCCAGCGCCTCGCCGCTCCGGCGGACGGCGGCGAGCTGGAGCTCGGGATCGGCCGCCCCTTGCGGCACCTGTCTCAAGGCGCTACCGTTCTCGCGGACGGCGGCGAGGCATACGTCACGGGTCCTCAACTCTTCCGGAACGTGCTTCAGGGCCTCTCCCTTGGAGCGGACCGCGGCGAGGCAGATCTCGCGGGTCCTTAAGCCCTCGGGGACGTGTTCCAGGGACTCGCCGTCCGAGCGCACGGCGGCGACGCAGATCTCCGGGGATTTCACACCTTCGGGCACGAAGGTCAGGGCCGCGCCATTCCGGCGGACGACGGCGAGGCAGACCTCCGGAGTCTTGATCGAATCCGGTATGTCATGGAGCACCTCGGCGAGGCTTAAAAGTGAGGCTGGACAGAGCTCTGCGGTCTCGAGGCATTTCGGGAGCCTCGAGGCGCCAAGGCCGTAGGTGCGAGCGGCAGAGCGCCCGATCTCCGGGGTCAGTAGCCTTTTGGGGACCAGGAAGGCCGCGAGGCAGCAGTTGCGGACCGCGGCGGCGCAGAGCTCCGGGGTGACGAGGGCATCGGGGACATGGCAGAGCGCCAGGGCGGATCTCAGGACGGCGGCGCGGCACAGCTCGGGGGTCACGAGGCGTCGCGGGACATGTTCCAGCGCGAGACCGTTCTCGCGTACGGCGGCCAGGCAGATCTCGGGGGTGATCAGTTTTTCCGGGACGGCGTCAAGCTCCATCCCGTCGCGCCGCACTGCGGCGAGGCAGAGCCCGGGGCCGACGAGGTCGCGCGGAACGAGCCTGAGCGCCGGGTTGTCCGACAGCGTGGCCTCCAGGCACATTCCCCGTGTCCTGTAGCGGTCCGGCACGAATCTGAGCGCCCTGCCGTTCCGGCGGACGGATTCCAGGCAGAGGCGTCGGGTCCTGCCCTCGATGGGCGAGCACTCGAGGGCATCGCCGCCGCTCATGACGGCTTCCATGAGGAGTTCCGGCGTCAGGAGCTCAGGGGGCACGAACCTGATTGCCCCGCCGTCATCGCGGACGGCGGCCAGGCAGATCTCGGCGTCCCTCCTGTCGTAAGGGATCTCGTCGAGCAGGGGGCCGTAGGCGCGGACGGCCGCAAGGTAGAATTCGGGTTCCGCGCGCCTCGCTGCCCCGAGGTTGAACACCTCCCCGCCACCGCTCACGGCGAGGCGGAGCATTTCGGCGGTCAGGAGGCTCCTGGGGACGTCCTCGATCGCCTCGCCGCAGTCGCGGACGGCCGCGAGGCAGGTTTCCGGAGTCCTTAAGGCTTTGGGGACGCGCCGGAGCGCGAGGCCGTCCACGCGGACGGCCATGAGACAAAGTTCGGGAGTCCTGAGCGCGTCCGGGACGTCGCCTATCGCATTCCCGCTCATTCGGACGGCTTGGAGGCAGAGCTCTTGCGTCCTTTCCGCGCTTTTTACGAGCCCGAGCGCGTCACGCGCGGAGCGGGCGGCATCGAGGAGGAATTCGGGCGTCCTGAGCTTCGCCGGCACATGCCTGAAGGTCTGGACGCTGAATCGCAGGGCCGCCAGACACATTTCCCGGGTCCTGAGCGGCCTGGGGACGAAGTCGAGGGCCATGCCGTTGCTCCGGACCGCCGCGATGCAGATTTCCGGCGTCCTGAGCCCGTTCGGGACGAATCCGAGGGCCGCGCCGTCGTTGCGGACGGCAGCGAGGCACAGCTCAGGGGTCCTGATGCTCTCCGGTACCTCTTCTAGCTCGTAGCCGTCGCCGCGGACGGCCACGAGACAGATTTCCGGCGTCCGGAGCCGTTTCGGGACGGTCGAGAGCATACAGCTTTTCCAGCGAACTATAGCCATGGCCTCATCGGTGGTCTTGATGGAAGCGACCTTGAACTGTCCGAGAAATTCTTGCATGCCTTTGGTCCTTTGCTCTTGGTGAGGTGTTCCAATGCGGAGCGAGACAAGGCTATCGGTAGGGAAAGCCGGAAAGCCGCGGCGTGGTCCTGACAACCCGGCGCCAGGTCGTTGAACGGATTCTGACATTATCGATTATAACTGAGTGATGAGAGTTGAGGCAAGCGCCCCGCGCCCCCGTCCCCGTAGGAATGTTTGGATGTCGGAAAGTGTGAATGTAGGAAAGATTGGATGCCGGGTTGATGGGATGTCGGTCTGTCGGTACAGAGCGGTCAGCGGCAGGGGAAGGAGGAGGCCCTAAAGCTGGCAGGGAGGATGAGTGAACTGGATTTGGCTGGAATGCGAACAGTCTGCCGATGGAAGCCTTCGTCTCCATGGACCGGTGTCCGGGTTGGCCTGCCGGCCTTGAAACGGGTTCGGACTCTGATCTGGCAGAGGCAAGGTGAAGGCTTGCGGAGAAAGGTTCCCCATGAAGTAGGCGAGATCGAAGGGCAGCCGGAGAAAGCCCCGGGCAAGTCGCCGAAAACCAGTCCGGGTTCTGGGCTATCGGTCGGTTCCAGGCGTATCATCGAGTTCCTCGGTCCGGTCGCATGAAGGTGCCGCGATGTACGCCATAGAGTCAGGGCAAGATATTTCATGGACATTCCGCAGATGAGCGGTTTCAATGGGATGTGAAGCGTTGCAGTTTCCTGCGCGCTTGTCGAAGGCTGGTTGGAAGAGGCTTGTTTGTGCCTGAATGCAAGGGGGACATGGCCCCGGATAGGGACGAGACGGCACTGGAGGAAAAAATCCCGGAAGGGAATTTCTTCTGCAACAGGTTCAAGGAACGGCATATGAATGATTTATTTGGAGAAGGATTCCATCAATGCTGTTGCCGTGCCTAACAGCCCCTTGGTCCCCGCTTACGGCTGCCATGCGGTCCCGGCTTCCGGTCGCCATGCGGTCCCCTCTTCCGGCCGCCATGAGGATCCCTCGTCCTGACTCCCTGCGGCGCACGGGCGAAGCCGGGGGGCGCCGCCGCACATGCCAGCGGGACGGAACCCGACATGACGATAGGGGATCCGGCGCCTCGCGGGCTCCCGGGAACCGTTGACATAACAATGATCGGGGCCTATATTTTAGGGATACGGGGCCCGGCGCCAGGCTTTTCGTTCACTCCATTCACTCCCCCCATTCCGGCTTTCCGCTCACTCCGCCGGGTCCGCGTTCAGCCAGATCCGCCATGGGAGCTCGTCTTGGTCCCTGAACGTCCGGGCGGCGCCGCGCTTCCGGGCTGAGTCGGTCGATCGTGCCGCCTGAAACTGTGTCCAGGTTTTTTCGTTTTGCTGGGGGGCCTCAAACATTTCGAATGGGGGGGACATGAGCCAGCTTCTCCGGTTCCGTATTCTTGCCGCCCTGACGTTTGCGGGCCTCTGTCTGGTCGCGGTCGGGCTCGGCGCGGACGATGCGAACGGGGAAAGGATCGCCGGTTCTGCGATCCGCCCTGAAACCGTTTTGCCGAATCATGACTTGCCGGCGCCTTTAGCCGCGCTTTCGCCTGCCGACGGCGAGGGCGGTCCTCCGCCATACGTCCGCTGGGAGTTCAGCCACCCCGCGTACCACAGCAACGGCCCCGTCATAGTGGAGCTCTTCCTGGTCTCCGGGGACGGATCGCCGCTGGAGGACGCCTCCTGGTTCTATCGGGCCACAAATCTTTCGAGCTATCGGAGTGTCGTCGAATCCGGCGAGGCTCCGGTCCTGCGGGCGGGGACTTTCGAGGCTGGACCTGCGGAGGGCGGCGAGTTCGCCCGGGAGGCGAGATGGCCTGCGGGGATTTTCAGCCCGGTGGTGACGGAGGGCGGCAGGGCCCCGAGCGATCTGAGGCTGATCCTCTCCTCGGGGGGCTACATCAAGGCCGAGGTGATGGGTGCGGCGACCGTGCGCGGTGTCCGGTGCTACGCCCAGACGGCCATGCTCCTCGTAGGCGACTCCCCCGGCGGGACGCGCCTCCAGTCCAACGCCGCCGACCCCCGCTGGCCCTCTTTGGCGGTAGGCGGGCCGGGCAACGTCTACTGGCCCCAGACCGGCGAGACCTACACGCTCGGCGCTCCAGGCGGGTCTCTGTCAGGGCCGGTCTGGGCCTGGCGGGACGGGGGACCCGTGCCCGGGGAGTTCGGGGAGGCGGAGGACGGGGTGAACTTCACCCCGGCAGCCGACCCGGAGCTCTCGGGTCACTCGACCGCGGCCTCCAAGCCAGTTTTTTTCGTGACGGGGACGGCGGACGGCGGGACTCTCGCCTACACGTTCTACGTGCATCGCCCGCGCTACGCGGCCATGGACGTGCCCCTGGGCATGGGGGTGGCGGCGGCGGCGTTCGCCGTGACGGGTCTGGGTATCCTGGGTTGCCGGCTTGTCGGCAGGAGGGGGCGGCATCGCGCCTCCGCGGTCGCATAGTGGCCCAGGTCCGCCGGCAGGCCTCCGGCGCCTGCGGCGCCGAGGAAAACGTCTGCGGCTCGTTTTGCCAGGTGCGCTTCGCCGGGCCGTCTTCCGGACGCCATGCCCGTCGCCCGCATGCCCTCCCGATTGAGTTCAGTCTCCCCTGCCGGGCCCGTGAGAAGAGCTCGAGGGCGGTATCTGCGTTGCCGAGACGCGGTCTGGCGCATCCCAGGAGGTTCATGGGCCTCAGCACGTCCGCGTTGTCCGGCCCAGGCGCCTGCGGTGATCCGGGCGAGGGGGAGATCGGGGTTGCGGCGAACCCGATGTCGCCATCCCCGTAGAGACAGATCGAGAGGACGTCCACGGCCTCAAGGAAGGCCGCCCTTGTGGGGGGCTGAGCTGCGGAGGAGATCCGCGTTCTCGCCGGTCTCCGGCCCGAGAGCCTGCAGCGCGTCCGCGGCGAGGGAGATGAGGGATTTCCGGTCATCGGACGCCCGGTGTCGCCAGGGGGCATCGATCCTCTCGCACGAAAGCTTCCAGGCGGAATTCTCGTTCGCCGCATCCCCGCTTTGCCCGCCCGCCGGGCACCTATTGCGAAAGGCCGTGTCCAAAGGCGCGCTTGCGTCAGCATCGGCATGCCGAAACGCACTTGAACCCCGCAGGTCCGGCTGATCCGCTGCCATGGCCGCAGGCATTGCCCGAAAAGCAGGCCAGACGGCGGGAGACAGGGAGTTCGAATGGCGGACCGCGCAGTCCGGGGCGTGCGGCCTGGCTGTCTGGGGGACCTGACGTTCCTGGATGCCGAAAGCCTGCCTGCCGGCTCGCTCATGCCGCAGAGGCTAGACGGGGTTACGGTCTTCGGCGGGAATCTGCGAGGCAGCGCCGGTCCGAACGTTTTGTAAGCCGGTGAGCGTGCCGTCTCGGGAAATCGGGCGAAGTGACTTTTGACAGCGGTCGGACGCCGGGCTATCATTAAGGGGAACGGTTAAGCCGATCGTCCAGAGGAGCGACCGGTCCGAGAGAAACGGCAATGTCGGCGGAACGGCTTCCGACGGCAAGCCTCCCCGCGACTGCATCTTCGGTGGCGCGAAAGCGGCGGGCCCCGCCACTGGCGATCCCGAATCCAGATCATGGGGCAGAAAACGGCTGCGAGGGTGACCCGCCATGCCGTTGCGGCCTGCGCACCCGGCCGCAACGGACCTTCCGGCGTCCGCTGACTCGAATGGCGGTGACCTGCCTGAATTCCGGCATCGTTCTCGCCTCTGACGTATGCCCTGACGTTGCGGGACGCCTCGGGCAAAGTTCCGGTCTCGAACGGGCAGGGGATCAGCCCGGCGCCTTTCTCGTAGCCCGGAAACCTTCGGGCCTTCTTGCTTAATGCCTTCGAAAAAAATCCGCGGGCGTATCTGGATCTGCCCCGAAACGCCCTATCGGGAGGTGTCTTCATGACCATTGCGCGTTGCCTTGAGACTGTGAGACGTCCGGCGGCCCTTCTTGTTGCCGCCGCCCTGCTCTTTGGGATGGCCGCCGCCTCGTCCGGCCAGGGGCCCGGCGCGGACGGGCCGGAAGCGGATCGTTCGCGGTCCGGAACAGACGGATCTGCCGGGGCGGGCGAAGGCCAGGAACTTCAGGCCGGCGACGGCGGCATGACGCCGGGTACGGAAGTCCAGGAGACGGCTAGGTGGATAGTGACGGTCAGCCTGGTCCCGAGAGGGTCCGGTACGCTGTCGCAGTCGCAGGTCACCGTGACGGCGGGATCCGAAGAGGAGGCCAGAAGGAAGGCTGTTGAGGAGACCAGGGACAGGAAGCCCGGCAACAAGGTCTCCGCGGTGTCGGCGAGAAAGATCCGCGGGTAGCTGCGGGGCGCGCGTCATTGCGGGGACGAGCTCCCGAGCACTGCGGGCGCGGCCCGTCCGGGGTCGCTCCCGCCCGCCCGCCTATGGCCGGCTCCATGTGTCGCCAGGCTCCGACGCTCCCCGCCCCGTGCTGTCCCGCAACGCATTCCTGACTCCCCGTCCGAGTCTTGGGGTATCTCCGGCGATCCTGTCCCTAACGGCGCCAACGGAGTCTCCGGTGCTGGACGGAGCGTTTCTGAGTTTCGGTTTAGCGCCGGGAACGGTTTCGGTGATCGAAAGGCAGAGACAGGCCAGCGAGAGCGTGTCAGGATGACGAAATTTTGGGCTTTCACGACCATGGACTCTCGCGAGGAATGGCTCTGACGGAATCCGTTTCGCCCTTAACTTGGCCTGGACGTCCGGATGAACCTGGATATTCAGGGAATGCCCAGTCACGCGCCGACGGCCTGGCGAGACCATATATGTCAGTCCAAGGCCATCAGTTCTGAGGAGCTTCGCCGGACTTGAGGGCTTTCGCCGGACCTGACGGGCTTCGCAGAACCATGACGTCCCTTCCGAACCTGGCGGCAAGGTCTTCAAAATCCGTGTCAAGCAAGAGCCAGGGGGGAACCCGTTCGGCGGTCGCTTTGGCGAGGGTCCCGCGGCATCCGTCACTCCACGGAAACGGAGAACTGAGGCGTCGGGCGGATATCGTCAACAAGCTCGGGAACGTATTCAGGGGCACCTTAGGAAAAATTTTTCATCATGACATCAATAATTTCATGGGGAGTGCAGTGCCGTGAATGGATAGCGGAAGATTCTTTCTGAGATCTGATTTTGCGGATCGTTTATCACATATTGTAATCGGTACCGGACAGGCTATCAGTACTCATGCCTAACACGATGATAATCACGATACAGACTACCGGTTCGAACAGGTACGCATCGAAATGCCGCGGAACGTCTGGCGATTGCGTACATCCGGATTGGAGGCGTAACCTTATCTCCGTTTCGGGGTATCTTTCAAAGGATATCGTATCATCGGAATGGCGAAGATCCGTAATGTATGTCAAAATAATGTGCGATATAAAGGGCGTGTATGTGCCGTTGGGCACAGCGAATCGCTTGACTGGTGGAGGGCCGGGGATGTAGGATGGAGCATTGGCCTGTGTCGGTCTGGGACCCACTTGAGAATCGAACTGTGACTCGATTGAGGTGTCGTGATGAGGCGCTTGACTCTTCTGCTGTCAATAGCAATGCTGATGGCATTCTGCGCGTCTTGCGCCAAAATCGCCAGCGCCCGCAAGCCTTTTGTCGCCTCGGACGCCGAATATATCCTCAAGTCCGGCAACAACACGCTCGACGTCAACGCCTTTCTCAGGCAAAGGGGCGGGACCGTCGTTCTTTGCGCCGCCTCTCAGATAGAGCTCTGGCCCGTGACGGATTTCAGCAGGGCGCTGGTGAAGGATATGGTCGGTTCCGAAGACGGTGGCGAATACGGCGGCGGTTCCGGGCAGTCCTCCATGACAATCGAGGATTCAGAACAAGTGCGCCGTCTTCGGGAGTATGCCAGGGTACAGGTCTGCAACTCCGATGGACATGCGGTGTTCACGGGGATCCCGGACGGTGATTATTACCTCTATATCCATCTTTCTTGGGAGGACCTGACATATACCTTCTTTCCCTATACGACTCCGCGATACGTGAAAACAGGATCCCATCTGGTTGACATGGTAAGCCTGCGAGGCGGGCAGAGGCTGGAACACACGATGACGAGGGTCGTCAACCAGTAAGTCACCGTCAAAGAAAGTGGCACGTGACGCGGCGGCGCCACCCGAACGGCGGCGTGGTCATTCGGGTGTCCGAAAACTACATGATCGGTCGACTCAGGCAAAACGGTTCGGACGGGTTGGCTGTTTTGAAGCACCGACCGCCGCCGGCAAGTTTTAAGGACTGGGGAGGATGGCATCTCCGTCTCAAGGCGGTGCCTGGCGGCTGTTCCATGTCAGGATTCTGTCACGGTACGTGTCATCCGGATATCAGCAGATGCGGGATGCGCTTCATTTCCGACATGATCGACCTGACATTGCGTTCCGTACCTGAGTGTGGGGGCGAACGCGCCCTCTCCGTCCAGGACAGTTTTCGCGGCGCCGAGTCGCTACTTTCCTGCAGGCGTCCTCCCTGCGGCCCTGAGGATCTCCGGCGTCCTCAGCCGTTCGGGCACGAACCGGAGCGCGTCCCCGTTTTGCCTGACCGCTGCGCGAACGGTTTCCAGGTCCAAGAACTTCGAAGGCACGAGTCTGAGGGATATTCCGTCCCGATTGACCGCTGCGAGGCAGATTTCCCGCGTCTTCAGGGCTTCGGGGATGTAGGCCAGAGCGTTGCCGTCCCGTCTCGCGGCTGTCAGGCAGAGTTCGGGGGTCTTCAGGCTCTCGGGGATCCAGGCGAGCGCGTTGCCGTCCTGTACCGCGGCCGCCAGGCAGAGTTCCGGGGTCTTTTGATCTTCGGGAACCCAGGCGATGGCGTTCCCGTCCTGGGACACCGCCGCCAGGCAGAGCGTCTGGGTCTTCAGAGACTCCCGCGCCCAGGCGAGGGCGTTGCCGTCCTGTTCCGCGGCCGCCAGGCAGAGTTCCGGAGTCTTAAGATCCTCGGGAACCCAGGCGATGGCGTTACCGTCCTGGGACACCGCGGCGAGGCAGAGTCGCGGGTTCAGGTGTTCTTCCGGCACGTGCTCGAGCGCATTGCCGTCCTGAGACACTGCGGCAAGGCAGAGTTCGGGGGTCTTCAGATCCTCACGCATGTGCCTGAGTGCCATGCCGCAGCACTGGACGGCGGCGAGGCGGATTTCGGGGGTGGCTAGGTCGCCGGGCACGTCCCGGAGCGCCTCGCCGTTCTCGCGGACTGCGGCGAGGAGTATTTCCGGCTTGGCGAGGGCATAAGGCACGTGCCTCAGCGCCGTGCCGTCACTGCGGACCGCCGCCAGGCAGATCTTTTCCGTCATTAGCCTCTCAGGCACGTCGTTGAGGCTATGGCCGTCTTGCCTGACGGCTTCGAGGCACAGTTCCCGGTTTATGAGCCCGTCGGGGACGAGCCGGAGCGGAGTCGCCATCACCCCGAGGCCCGTGTGGCCGAAGGGATCGGCGGGGTCGCGGGGGACCAGGCGGTAGTCTTGATCCCGGTATGCATCGGTCCGGGCGGAATCGGAGGGGGACGTCGCGTGTTCGCGCCAGGATGCGGCGTTTCCTTTGCGGATTGCCTCAAGACAGAGCTCGGGAGTGACTAGCTTGCGGGGAACGAATTCCAGCGCCATGCCGTCGTTCATCACGGCCGCGCGGCAGATTTCGGGAGCCCTCAGGCGTGGGCTGACAAGCCCGAGCGCGAGCCCGTTCTCGCGGACGGCGGCGAGGCGAACTTCAGCGGACTGGAGCCTTCGGGGCACGAACCTTACCGTCAGGCCCGATCCCCGGACGGCCGCGAGGCACATCTCCTCAGTCATCCGTTTCCCCGGAACGAGCCTGAGCGTCCAAGGGTTCCTCGAAACGGCGGCCAGGCGGAGTGCGGGCCTGGCCAGGAGCGCCGGTGCGCCCGGGAACGACGCCCCGGTTCGCATCGCGCCCGCGAGGCGGATTTTCGGCGTCACGAGCCGGACGGGAACGTGTCTGAACGCGAGGGGCGAATCGAGGACGGCCGCGATGCAGATCTCCCTTGAGGCCAGCCGCGCGGGGACGGAAAAGAGGGCCTCGCCGTCGCTTCGGACGGCGGCAAGGCAAAGCTTGGAGGTGACACGCCTCTCGGGCACTCTTGCCAGGGCCTCGTAGGACTGCTGCACGGCGTTCGTCAGGATTTCCGGCGTCAGGAATCTGGGCGGGACGTACATCACCGCCTGGCCTTCCGAAATGACGGCCGCCTTGCAGATTTCCGGAGTCAGGAACCTTTCGGGGATGCAGGATATCGCACCGCCATGCGAACGGGCAGCGGCGAGGCGCATCTCCGGGGTCTCGATCGGTACCGGCACGTGCATCAACGCAAGCCCGTAATCCCGCACGGCGGCGAGGCAGACGTCCGGGGTTCGCATGCCCTCGGGCAAGTGTTCCAGGGCCTCGCCGTGCTCGCGGACGGCGGCGAGGCAGACGTCGAGTGTCCTTCTGTCCTCCGGGGCGTGCCAGATGACCTGTCCGCACTGGCGGACGGCGGCGAGGCAGACTTCAGATGTCCTCTTGCCCTCCGGAACCTGATCCAGGACCGTTCCGTCCCGGCGCACTGCGGCCAGGCACACTTCCCGCGTCCTAAGGCCCTCCGGCACGAACTCCAGCGCCTCGCCGTCCTGCCGGACTGCGGCGAGGCAGATTTCCCGGGACTTCAGCCGCTCAGGAACGCTTTCGAGCGCCAGGCCGTCGTCCGTGACGGCGGCGAGGAGAAGTTCACCGGTAATGAGGTTTTCCGGAACGAGAGAGATGGCCTCTCCGGACTCCCGAACGGCGGCGCGGCACAGCTCCGGGGTCACCATGGCGGCGGGGACGAGTCCCAGCGCCGCTGGGTTGCCCTGTACGGCCGCCCGAATGAGCTCCGGCGTGACGAGGCTTTCTGGGACGTGCTCGAGGGCGAGGCCGTTCTGGCGCACGGCCGCCAGGCTCATCCCACGGTCAATCATTTCTTTAGGCGCGTGTTCGAGGGCCAGGCCGTTCTGCCGGACGGCGGTCCGGCAGAGTCCGGGGGTGACGAGCCGGTCGGGCACGTGACATAGCGCCTCGCCGTTCGACCTGACGGCCGCGAGGCACATGCCGCGGGTCCTCAGGTCGTCCGGCACCTCCCAGAGAGCCGAGCCGCCAGTGCGGACTGCTTCCAGGCAGAGGCGTCCGGACATTTGACTTCGGGGTACGTAGCTGATGGAATCGCCTTCGATGCCGGCGGCTTCCATGCAGATCTCCTTAGTATGCCTCTCTTCGGGAACGTACGCCAACGCGTATCCGTCACCGCGCACTGCGGCAAGACAGATCTCCTCCTTCCTTTGCCGGTAACGCATGCTCATGATAGCCATGCCGAAGGAGCGGACGGCGGCGAGCAGAATTTCCGGCTTCAGGAGCCACGGCGGCGCGTGGAGGAGAGCTTCGGTGCCGAAGCGCCCCGCGGCGCGGACGATTTCGGAGGTCGCGATATTCTCCGGGACGTGCTCTAACGCGTCTCCGCAGGCATGGACGGCGGCCAGGCAGATTTCATGCGTCCTGAGGTTTTCGGGGATCCTTTCGAGAGCCAGGGCTTCATCGCGGACTGCAATTAGACAGAGCTCGGGCGTCAACAGCTCTTCCGGGACGCGCGAGATCATCCAGCCGTTCTTCCGGATCGCGGCAAGGCAGAGATCAGGCGTGACGAGATGTCCGGGGATACGCCCGATCGCACCGTAGGAACGGCTGGCGGCGGAGATGACGAACTCCGGTGTCCTGATCCTCTCAGGCACATACGAGATGGATGAGGCTTCCTGGCAGAAGGCGGCTAGGCAGACATCCGGAGTCTTGAGCTCCTCACTCACAAATTTGAGCGCGGGGCCGAATTTGCGAACCGCAGCAAGACAGACGTCGGACGTCATGGCTCGGTCAGCGACAAACTCGAGGGCAAGGCCGTTTTCCCGGACGGCGGCGAGACAGACGTCCGAAGCCTTGAGCGTCTCAGGGACATGTTCCAGGGCTCGGCCGTCTTGACGGACGGCCACGAGGCAGAGGTCCGGAGCCTTGAGCGTCTCAGGGACATATTTCAGGGCCCGGCCGTCTTCTCGGACTGCGGCGAGGCAGACGTCGAACGTCTTAAGCTCTTCCGGGACTTCCTTGAGCGCCATGCCATTTTTGAGGACTGAGGCCTTACAGGCCTCAGGCGTCGGAACTGTCGCCGCGGTGCCCTTGGGGGAACCGGATACACCGGCCTTATCCAAGGTTTCCTGGATGCGCTTGCGGAGGTCGTCATGCGGCGTTCTGAATGGTTTCGTCATGTGGGATCATCTTTCCGGTTACGGGGTTTCGTGATGGTATGCGGTTCCGGTTGGCAACGGAGGCAGGGAGTCCCGGAATGGCCGGGAAGCCGGCGAGAGAGAGGCGCGTGAAAGGCGAGGTCATGGCGCGGAGGGGCGATCATGGCCGCCAAGGGTCCGGGGGTGGGTCCGCAAGGCTTATCGAGTTGAAATGTCCAGAGCATCGTCGCAGCGAGGGACACAACGGGGCCATAAGCCTTGCCTCAGGGCAGAGCGTATCGGGCCGTAATCGTCTGGCAGGGGACGGCCCCGATCCCCTGATTGGCGGGTCGGTCCAACCGCGCCTCCGGGCCAATGAATGGCGCTTCACGGACTCGCGACGAATTCGCCGGCCGGTTCGGTTCCGGCAAGGGGAGGCGGCACGGGTCAGGTTGCGAGCCGATCTCCGGATAGTGGGGGGGCTACCAGAGGTCAAGGGGGGGGGTGGCTTCCTCCTACACGGACAGGTTGGCGCTCTCAATCCCGACTCAATCCCGATGGCGGCAAGGGGCCTCTTCGGCCAGAGTAGGCTGGCGTTGCGCTTCCCGGAGCCAGGGAGTCATCTTCGCCGGAAGGATCGTCGGGTTTAGGGTTGCCCTCAGGCCTTGGGATCCGGTATCGTAGCCGACCGGTGACCTCCCGGCTTCCCGTTGCCACGCGATCATGCGGATCCGCGCTGCATGGAAGCCGTCGGGGAAATGGACGGTAAGGAAAAGGCGCCCGGGAGCGGCGCCTTGAGGTCTCGCTGCACGGATACGATCTCATTGTATCCGACCGTAACCTCGGCGGCAAGGGGGCTTTGCGGAGGCGAGGGAGCTCAGGTCTCACTTCGGGCGAAGGTCCAGGGCCGAATCCCGGGGCTTAGTCGGTCCGATCGCGCTCCGTGGTATCGGGTACCCTTGGATGGGCATATAATACAGCTTGTGCCCAGGCAGTCATTTTCGCTTCAGTGTTCGGCAATGGGCCGGAGGCGACCAGGCAAGCTTCCAGCTGCAGAGTTGAGGGTTGTTTGCGGAGCAGGTACGATTCGGGCGCCCCAGTGCAGGAATGGGAGGTTTAGTGATCCGGCCTGCCTTCGAGGAGGGGACGGCTCGTTTGTCGCAGGAAAGGCTCACGGGCTAATCTGCCCGAGCCTGGCCGTGCCGGACAGTATTGGTTCAACACAAGGCAGGCTAAGGATGGATCGGAGAAATCAAGTCGATGCAGGCGGGGCCGGGCGAGCAAGTCGGGGGCCCCGGGCGGGCAGTCCAGTCAGGCCCGGGAGCGGCGGTTCGGGCAAGACTGGCAATATCAGGCGTGGCAGGCTGCTCAAAGCGCAGGCAGGAGGCATGGAGTTTCGATGAAATGATGTACGCGGAATGAAATGATGTTCGCGGAAATGATTAAGGTGGAGGGGCGAAGATATCCAGGGCAGGGTGGAGAGATGCCGGGAAAAGCTATGGGGATCAGGGCAGGAAAAGCTGGAAGTTCAGCGCTTGGAAAGTGAGAGAAGGGACGGGAAGTGAATTGCGGGAAGATGAAGGAAGGGCCGAACAGATATAGAGGGTGGCGAATTCGGAGAGGAGATGCAAGTTGTCGCATCATTCGCTTATCCCTTAGGTTTAGGACTTGTCTCGTCGGCGTCCGCGGGATTGACGGATGCCCGGCCTTCGACGGGGACATACGCCGTGTGCATGGCGCGGTGCGGGTGGCGGCTTAAGGAACCGTTCGGAAAAAATGCGGCGGTGCCCCCCGCCTGACCAGCTGATTTCCTTGAACGTGACCGCGATGTCGGAATTTTCGGCAGCAGCGGCTATGGCAGCTACGAACCAGTCGCGGCCCGCGAAGCGGGGCGCGTCGAAATATCTGGCGACTATCCTGGAAAAGGCCCTTTCTCTGGCGCGGATCCTCCCTGCGGCCGGGGCACCTTTCCGTTCCGGGCGTCGTTGGCTTGAGCAATCGGAACCCCGTACAGGCCCTCGTATGGTTCAGGTTCATCATCGAGGATGAAATCCGTCGTTGCTTCCACGGTCGTCCCGTCGCAGTTGGGGGTTTTCGGGATGATTTCGTGGTCGAACAGTAGCACCTCGAGAGCGCAGCCGGAACGGCGCGGCAAGACGATCAGGAAGCGTAAAGGAGGATGCCGAAGATGTCCATGCAGCCCTTGAACTCTGGCGTAATCCCCGAGAACGGGATCCCGAGAAGGCGTCTCGCCACATCCGTGTCCCGTCCGTGAAGAGAGCTGAGAAGCTCGCGTGCTGACGAGTCCAGGAACGCCTCGCCGTCATGCCCGTCACTCCCCTTCAAGGCGAGAGCACGGGTATTGTCGACGTAGATGGCGCCGCCACCGCCTATCCCGTCGAATCCGTGTTCCCAGAACGGCAAAGGCCTGAGCCGCTCCTGCATGGATTTGTCCCCCTGGAGCGTCTGTCGGCATGGGAGCCCCCCTGACCGCCGTGACGGGCGCCTAGGTGCGGGTTTCCGCCTCCCGTGCCTTCGGCAGGCCCTTTCCCTCTTGAAGAATCTCGTTGCGGCGTAAGCGTTCGAGACCTTGGGCGTAGGGTCATCGCGGGAAGAAAAGGTATATCTGAAAGAAGCGGCCCAATGGGCCCGGCCAGGGCCCGCGAACCAGTCGAGGAGCGCTTCCGCGAGATCCCTTTTCATCGACTCCTGCCCGAGGCAGCCCGCCTTTTCCATGGCGGCGAGCGCCGGGGCCAAGCGTTCCCTGAAGGCAATGCGGATTTCCTGTAGGGTGAAGCCGCAAAAGGTACGATATTCGGGTTTGTCGTCCATGTCTCTCGCGTTGATGATCACGAAGAACTGGTTGTGGCGTTCAGTATTACCGGTGGCCGTTACCAGCGGGAAATCCAGCTCAATGTAGTTGCCTTTCAGATTGCGGAAAACATGCGACAATTAACTCTATATCTCCAAGGTCTTCCTTCAGTCGCCGTTGTTGTGGCGCAGGGCGTAGTCACACTCGCCAATCAGGAGGATTATTTTTTCCCGTATTGGTCAATTCAGCGATCCGCCATTCTTTCTTCGGGGACTTCCGCCGCCGCGGCCAGCAGATTTCTGCCAAGTCTGTTTATCAGGTCGCGGATCACGAAGCCGCAGGACATCGAGCTTCACCCCGAGCCGCCGCTGCCGACGGCGGCGATATGCGATGCCAGGCTCTGGCAGAACCGTTCAGGATCCGGGTTCGGAGCCGTCTCCGCGTATCCGGATACGTCATGCTCATGTCGATTCTTATCGCGACATAAGGCTTCCATTCGTGATTCAGACCGGGATCGGAAATCCCTAGGCTTTAGAAAGGTCGCCGGTAGCTTCGGGCTACTGCCTTGACGTTATCCTCAGGAGCGTCTTGCCGTAGCATCTCGGCCTGGCCAGAAAAGGAGTATCCCACCTGTACTGATACAGGCGGCCGACAATCCTGTCTTGTCGATTTTGACAGCACCATTTTTATCAGGAAGTCCATGGAGTTCTGTTCATCAGCGGGAAGCGGGGTAAGGCTTTGGCTCATGCGTTTTGACCTCGTGTTTAGCGACCACACGACCTCAATATCCCGAAACCAGCGCGTTGGGTTTCTTGCGACCCTGCGGGCCGAGATCACGCATCCTTGCGGTTTTTGAGCGGCCAAAATGACGGGTCAACTCAAAAATCTTAGAGATTAATTCGGAAAATATTCCAAATATTCCCACGTTAATCAACTGTTTTACTGAATTATGATTTGATCGGATATCTGACTTCTTCCTGAAATGGAGTCAAACCAATTCAATAATTTCAAGATAATGTCTGAACAATTTTCACGATACGTCAAAATCTACGATGTCGTCATCCGGCTCCCCCAGCAGCTGCCGCGGTACAGGATTTCGGATGCGTTCGCCAAATGGCTGTTGAGCCTGCGGAGCTTCGAAGGTCACATCTTCCGTATGTTCCAGACACCTGCCGGGGCCGCTGGACTTAAGGGCAGGGATTTCCGATCGACGGTCTTCGATGTCGTCTGTTCCTGAGGCCGACTGATGATCCGAGGATCACCGGCTGACAGAGTTTTCACACGAAGAGAGCGATTGATACCTCCTCCCCGAGCGGTGACGGCTGAACCTCAACCGGACAGTGTCCTCCGCGGGCCACCCCGTACCGAAGTCTGGGAGCCATCGTGGACCTGTTTGACCTTTCTCGAATGCCTGAAGGATGACAACGGTCTGTGAGATCGCGTGCCGCACCGACCGGCGCGTTTTCTGCACCTGTTTCCAAGCATTTTCGCGATAACTGACTCAACGTTCGGTATTCCCTTACCCGTCTGCCGCCCGCAGGGAGGGTAGAACCGACCGGCCACGCGGAATGGGAGGGCGACCGGCTCGGCCCTGTCGGGACTAAGCCAATACCCGCCGGGACGGACTGCCGCGGCGGGCCTGCAAACGCTTCGGTATCGGCAGGGCAGCGGGATCGCGCCTCGAGTGTTTCGTAACAGACCGGGGTAACCCGGGAATGACATTCCGTGCCGAAAATCCATTTGACTTGCAGACTTTCTGATCATATTATTCGCTTTCGGGTTCCGATTCCTACGCCTGACCCTTTTCGGCAGGAATCACTTCCGCCAAGAACCCCTTCCGGCAGGAATCAATTACGCCAAGAACCCCTTCCGGCAGGAATCATTTACGCCAAGAACCCCTTCCGGCAGGAATCTCAACGGCACTGTTTCCGCCAACACCGCGACCCGCCGCGAGCGACGGCGGAGCTTGCCAGGCATCCTGGCCCCCCAGCATTATCGACCATGATTATGGCCGGGGCCTCCAGCTGGCTGGGCAGAGCCCTCCATCCTGCCAACCGTTGTTTCCGATGCCCGTCGTCTTAGATAGGGCGACGTCGGGATTCCTTCGGCATCCGCCCGTTCGATGAAGCCCCGTCATTTTCTCTGGAACTATGCATAGTACCGCTTTCACGCGCGACTCTCTCGCCGTCTTCCTCGCCGCATCGGCTCTTGCGTCCGCACTGGCCTTAGGTTTCGCCTGGCTCGCTACGGGAGGCAAGGACGCTTCCTTTCCGAGCGCGGCGCCAACTTCGGAACTGCCGCTTGCCTTGCCGGGCCAACTGGCTGATTTGCCTCCTGGCGCTCCCGGCTCCGGTGCGTCGACTGACGAAGTTGCCCGCCCCGTATCCGCCGACGAGTCTGGCTTGGCATCCGGGAGGTCCGGCCCTTCACCGTGCCCGGTGGCCCTGTGCGCCGCTCTTCTGGCTGCAGGGATCGCGGTCTTCCGGCGCTTGCGGTCCCGCCTGCGCCCCCGGCCCGGCAACTGCCGACTGGGCCCCGGCCCGACCGGGGGAACCAACGACCTGACTTGCAGGGGTGCGCCGTTGCCCGTCCGCAAGCTCCCGCCTCTGCCCGATGCCGTCGACGTGTCTGCCGGGGTAGCCATGCCAGGGAAGGACGCTGACGAACCGGAGGGGAACGATGGCCCGCTGGTGGATAGGCTCGGCTATCCTGCGCTCTTGAAGCTGATGCTTTCCCTCGACCAGAAGGTGACTCAGGAGAAGACCAAGGACGGTCACACCGTCCTGCTTTGGCGAATGTTCGGCGGGCTCCCATGTCTCGTTTTCTCCCTCGACGGCACGATCCTCATCATGAGGCACACGACCGAAGAGCCTCGCATGGCCCAAGAAAGGGTCAACGACTGGAACCGAAATCGCTTCTGCTCCCGCTCGTACTCCGATGCCGACGGCGTCCCGGTCATCGAGTGCGACGTCTCCCTTGAGGGGGGCGTGACCCGCAGGAACATCGTCGCCTGGATGGCACGTTGCATTTCCTCCGTGGCCACCTGGTACGAGGAGGTCGTGGAGAACCCTCTCCTTTTCGAGAAAAGGACGTCCCACTGACCCAACCGAGCCTTGCCCGATGAATGGGGGCCCAGCTGTCGGTACGCCCGGGGCGGCCAGGGTCGGTCAAGGGACCTCCGGTACGGTGTCAACCGTGCCCCCCCCCGGACGCGTCCGGGGGAAGGCTTTCCGGAAACGTCTATTTCTGTCTCGTGGGGCCCCCGTCCTGACCGAAAGAACGTCTGGCGCGTCAGTTTGCAGGAACTGAACCTTGAAGCCGTTATCGATTCCATGCGGCGGCATGGCGGATGACCCCTTTGTCGCGGGCGAACCCATCATGGATGCCCGAGACCGTCCGAGCCCCAAATAGAGCGCAAGTGGCCTTGACGCATATTTTTCAAAAGTCTGGTCGCACATCGGGGCAGTTCCGCTTTGCGCCGCCACTTTTCCAAAACGATGAAAATGTTCGGCCCGTACGCAATGCCGTGTGAACCGACAGAATTCCATGATCGCGCACGCAGATTCCGTTAACCGTACGGTCCTGCCACTATCCCTCAGGAAATGCCGTTTGCGAAGAGAGCTGATTGGTTTTGGGATGCCGCGCATGGACCCCGCGTCATAATGCCCAGCCCGTCCCAAAAGCGGGAGGCCGAGGGCGGCGGATCAGGTCATGTTCAGTGCCCGACGTCTCGACGGGCACATATGCATGATTTTCGCGATCCACGTAAAAACTCAAATGTAGTTAAAATTTTTCAAGTATCTTTTATCACCCAACTGTTTGCTGAAAAATTTATGGCGTCCCGAAACCAAATAGGTTTATTTCGGTTGACAATTTCCCGGGTCATATGATAGATTCCGGGATTGGAAGATACCATCGGTCGGAAGACGGTCAGGTTTCATTGTCCTCCGATACCATAAGAGGCTTATGACGGCCTGCGCAAGTTGCTTCCTAGGGCCTGCGCAAGTTGCTAAGTTGCTTCCTATGGCCTGCGCAAGTTGCTTCCAACGGCGTGAGCCGGTCATGTGACCGGCGCTCGGGACGGATGTCTTGCTGAGCCGCTCACGACATCCCGCCATGACTGGCTCTTTCCGCCGATTGCCGGCAGTCGTGTCGCCGTACACAAGGGAATCTCGCGAATCCTCAATGACTGTCCCGGTTTGACGTAGATGCCGGTTCGCTCCGGTCTGCAGGAACTCCTGCTCCGTCAGTCGGCAATCCCGGTATCGCCGTCCTGCGGACACGGGATGTTTTCCCCGGCTAGGCCGAGTCCTTCTGCAATCATGCCTTTGACTCCGCAAACACGATGGCAGGCATTTGGACTGGCGTCCGCGTGAGTGCCGCAGGCATTTATGTCGGGTCTGTCAGGGCCATCCCTTCCTAACCGTAAACATGAACTGCAGGGATCTTGACCTGCCCCCGACGCGCAATGCATCTCTCGGCCATAATCCGTGTAGCGATGGCAGACGAGCGAGGCAATTAGATGCGATGCGATGCGATGCGATCCGGTGCCAGGTTACTCGACACGATAGTCAGGGGCCACGGCGGCCCTGCAACCGAAGAAAGGAATACGCGATAATCCTGGCGGTGATATGCCGCTGATTTTTCGTGCTGGAGAAAAGACAATGATCGAACCGATTCGAAAGGACAGGGAGAACGGGTTCGCCAGGCTCCTTGCGCACGGCGGCTGCTATGCCGACAAGACGGGCCTGATTCGTAAGCTTTTCGACGAATGCGGCGGACCGTTCGTGTTCGGCAGACCCCCCGGCTTCGGCAAGACCCTTCTTCTGGACGCCATCCAGATGGTCGCCGAAGGTGACCCCGTTCCGTTTTCCGGACTGGAGATAGGGAAGCCGGACTCAGGTCACAAATGGAAATCCTATCCCGTCATCCGGATCGACATGAAGGACATCGATCCGGATCCCGACGGTTTCGACTCGAGCCTGAGCTCGGAGCTGAGAAGGATCAGGGACGGCTTCGGGCTCGAAAGTTCACCTGACAGGGAGCTGTACGACCTTGGCGATCTTCTCTTTGAAATCGCATACAGGGACGTCTTTGCCGCCCGCGCCCGCGGAGAGGACGAGAAGGGCATCCCGCACCTGGACTCCGTGGTGCTCGTGGACAATTTCGACTGGCACCTTACGGATTTCGGCGCGGAACCGAAATCCGCCGAACGCATATGGCACAAACTCCTGCATTTTTTCACGCTTATCAAAGCCTGTAGCGAACATGTGGAGATGGCGTTCATCGCCGGCGTGTCCAGATTCATGCTGGTCACCATATTCGGGGGCATGAACACCAAGAACGACATCTGCCTGGACGACAGCTACGCCGCGCTCTGCGGCATTACCCGAAACGAGCTCCTGTCGGCTTTCGCCGGCCCGCTTGATGCGGCCCTCTCGGCGCTGAAGAGGAGCGGAGAGTTCGGGCAGGACGCGACCGCCGAGGATCTAGCTGACAGGCTCGAGGAATGGTACGGCGGCTACAGCTTCGATGGCAGGACCAGGCTTATCAACCCCGGATCGCTCGCGGCATTCCTTGAGCATGCTTCCTTCAGGGACTACTGGAGCCTTTCGTCGGCCCCGGTACTTCTCCGCAGGCTGGGCCTCGGATCCGGGGACTACAAGGCCGCCCATGGCAAGGACCTGCTTCTCGGCACGCATTATCCCGACATCAACGAGGATAGGCGCCTCACCAGCACCCAGGCCCTGACTCTGGCCGGCTGCCTCGCCGTTGGGCGCGAGGACGATCGCCACGGCATGATGCCGAGCTTCTACCATCTGACGATACCCAACCGTGAGATAAGGGAAGCAGTGCACGCCGCCGAGGCGTCAGGGGCCGCACCGGCGCGAGGGCCGAGGAAGCCTAAACGCCCTTGAGCCCTTAACCCGAGCGACACCGTTGGGTTGTTCCGCGCCGGGACCTGCTCCGGCGCAGATCGAGGCGAGGACTCCTTCGAGACGCCGTCCCGGCCTTCACCCTTCAGGCAAGCTCTCCCGTGCCTTAGCGCACGGGGCCTTCAGAACGTGCATCCGGTCTGTGCGGGCCTTTCGGTGCCATGAGAATTGCTGACAATCTCGAGACCCCTCCCTCTAGCCGTCTGCTGAGGGCGTAACTCTAGCGCGCGGAACCCGCGCGCGAGACTTCCGCGGATGACGGGCAGGGCACCGGCTACGGCGCTTTGGGGCAGGGCTTCGGCATTGCGGGGCGCGTCAGCCGACCCGCCTGCAACCCGGACCGGTCAGGACCGATCTTCCGTTCCTGACCGGCTCCACGGTAATCTGGGCGAAACGGTTCTTGAGCGCGGCTACGTGGGTGATGAGGCCGACCAGTTTCCCGGAGCTTCCGGGGAGCTCGGCCAAGGCGTTCACCGCGAATTCCAGGGACTCGTCGTCCAGAGTGCCAAAGCCCTCGTCCAGGAACAGCGACTGCAGCCGGAAGCCCCGTCCTTTCATGTCTGCCAGGCCCAGCGCCAGGGCAAGGCTCACTATGAAGGTCTCGCCTCCGGAAAGCGTCTTCACGGGGCGCGTCTTGCCTGCGTTGAAGTTGTCGATCACGGCGAACTCCAGGGAATCGTCCCTTTCCCGGGCCAGGAGGTAGCGGTTCGACATGCCCCTCAGCTGGCCGTTGGCGTTCTGGATGAGCGCCCCCAGCGTGAGGCCCTGGGCGAAGTTCCTGAACCTGTCCCCGCTGGCGCTGCCGATTAGGCTGGAGAGCCTGCCGAAGCGGGCGGCCTTCTTCTCCTGCTCCTTGAGCTCCGCCGCCAGGCCGGCGGATTTCTCCCTGGCCTCCGTGTTGGCCTTGAGCTTCTGCTCCCGGGCGCCCACTTCGCCCAGGATCACGTCTATCCTCCCCTTCAGCTCCCTCGCGGCATCGAGCTCCTCTTCGAGGGTACCGGCCGTTGCCTCCTCGGCTTCCCTGAGCTTGGCGGCGCCGTTGCGGGCGTTGTCCTCGACGAGCGAGACGAGCCGGGTCCTTTCGCTCGCCAACGCCTCGGACGCCTCCTCGAGGGCCTTCCTCTCGTCCTCGGCCAGCCTCGCGGCCAGGAAGGCAGGCAGATCCGGGGCGCCTTGGGCGTCCGTGAAGCCTTTCGCGGCGAGGCCCTCGTCAAGCTTGGCTTCCCGCTCGCCCAGCTCGGCCAAGGCCTCCGCCGCCCTCGTCTCGGCTTCGGCCACGCCGCGCGTGAGCCCCTCCAGGGCGTTTCGGGCCGAGGCGGCGGAGTCCTTGAGGCTTGCGGAGCTTTCCTCGGCATCCTTCACCGCCCGCCGGAGCCTCTTCTCCTCCGACTCCGGGTCCAGCTCCCCGAAGAGGCCGTTCCTTTCGGCCTTCAGGGCCGCGGCCTTCGCCCCGGCGTCCTCCAAAGGCAAGCGGCCGTCCTCTATCTCCTGGAGTTTCGCCTTTTCCCGCTCCCTTTTCCCCTCCAGTCCCTTGGCGTCCTCCGCGCAGCGCCTGTCGAGGGTCTGGTGGTCTTCCGCGAGTGACTTCCGTAGCGCGGCCTTCCCGGAGAGTTCGGCCATGATGCCGTCCAGATCCGCTTTCGCCGGATCCGAGCCGGTGTAAGGCCGGATCCTCCCCGTCAGGGCCTCAGTCTTCCCTGCGGCCAGCCCCTGGAGATCCTCCAGTTCCCCCGTGAGCCGCTCGAGCTCGCGAACTGCCGCGTCGTTAGCCTTCTCGGCCTTAGCCAAGGCCACTTTGGCCGAGGCTTCCTCGTCGGCGGCCTTGTCGCGTGCCTTCCGCGTCTTCTCGGCCTCCCGGTCGATCCGCTGGCCCGACTCGAGGGCCGCGCCGGCGTCCTTCGCGGCGGCGGCGCACTCTTTACTGGAGGTTGCCAGGCTCGCCCTGAACTCGTCGGACGCTTCGGCCAGGCCTGTCAGAGACTCGTCCCGGCATAGCCTTTCGAGCTCGGACTGGAGACTCGCCTCCCTTTTCCTCAGATCCGGGAGCTCGCTTTCCGCGAGCCTGAGCCTCGTCTCGTAGCCCGCCGTCTCGGAGGCCAGCGCCGAACGTGACGCCTCGAGTTCAGAAATCTCGCGGTCGATCCCGTCCAGTCTTGCCTTCGCCTCGTCCGGAGCCGGTCCGGCCAGTTCCCCCAGCGGGTGGTCCCTGCTCCCGCACAGCGGGCAGGGCTCACCGTCCGCGAGTCGCCTGCGGTGCTCCTCGAGGGTCAGGACGGCGTTCCGCAGCAGAAGGTTCTCGTTTGCGAGCGCTCTGTTCTCGCCCAGTTCCTTTCTTTTGCGATCTCCCGCCTCCTTGCGGGAGGCCGCGTCCTCAAGCGAGTCTTTCAGCTTGAGCGTCAGGGTCTCATTGACTCTTATCCCGTTCAGGGCTTCCCTTCTCCCGTCGAAGGCGTCCAGGGCCCTGGAAAGCCTGTCCGCTCGGGCGGCCGAGTCCCTGCTCGCCGAAAGCCAGTCCTCGACCGTTCTGCCCTTGAGCGCTTCCAGGCGCTCCCGATCAAGCCTGGCCAGCCCGTCCTGGGCCTCCCGGAGCTTCGCGGACTTCAGCTCGAGGGTCTTCCGGGCCGCCGTCAGGGACCGTCCGATCCCTTCGTATTCCGTCAGCGCCGCCTGGGCCTCATTCCTCTTCGCCTCCTCGTCTTTGCGGATCCCCTTGAGCGCCTTAGCCTCTTCCCGGATCCCGGCCAGCTCCTCGATCAGGGCGGCTCCGGAGGGATCGGAGTCGAGCCTCGCCTAGAGGCCGTCCAGGGCGATCCTGTTTTCGGCGAGCGTGACCCCGTCCGCGGCGATCCCTCGCCGCAACGAGTCCAGCTCCCTCCTGAGCCTTCCGTCCGCGTCCCGGAGGGTCTTGAGGGTCGCCTGCGCGGCGGCGAGGCTGCCGTCCAGCTCACGGGCACGGGCAATCAACGGCAACCCGCGCTCGAGCTCGACCTGGGCCTTTTCCAGAACTGCCGCCGCAGTCCCGCGCTTAGCCTCGGCATCGACGAGTGCCCGTTCGGCCTCGGGAAGGCGTCCCTTGAGCCCGGCCAGGGCCTTCCCCTCGGCATCGGCCACCGAGCGCGCGCGGGCGGCGAGTCCCCAGAGGCCTTCCAGCCCTGCGGCGGCGTTGGCACGGGCAAGCCTCGCGCGGTCCGGCGCGAAGGCCGATTCCCTGGCGTCCAGCTCCGCCTCCTTTGCCCTCAAGCCCCTCAGTCCATCTTCAAGTGAGCGGATCTCAGCGCGGAGCTTGGCCTTGCCCTCGCGGACGGCCTTCGCGGCCTCCAGGCTCACGGCATCCCCCCGGAGCCTCGCGATTTCCGCGGCTATCTCGGCTTCCCGGTCGGGGTCGAGTAGCTCCAGCATTTCGAGGCCGGCTTTCAGGGACTCCAGCCGCTCGGCCTCGCGGGCCGCCCTGCGGTAGGCCTTCTGGGAGATCGTCCCGTATATCCCCGTGTCGGTTATCTGCTCCATGATCCTGGAGCGCTCGCTCGCGCCCGAGTGCAGGAACGCCGCGAACGCGTTCTGGGGCAGCACGGCGCAGCGCGTGAAGCGCCTGAAGTCCAGACCCGTCAGCCTTTCCGCCTCCTCGCGCGCGTCCTCGAACGCCTCGGGCGCCGGTTTGCCCGTTTCCGCGTCCACGAGCGAGTGGGCGTAGACCTGCAGGGCTTCCCCGGGCCTCTTGCGCGACCTGTGCTGGTAGAAGCTGGAACGCCAGATCCGGCCCTTCGCCTCGAAGGTGAGTTCCGCCCGGCACTCGCCCGTGCCGCGGGTCATGATCTCGTTCGTCTTGCCAGTCACGGCGCCCAGCCGCGGGGTCTCGCGGTACAGGGCCAGGCAGGCGGCGTCCAGGAGCGTGCTCTTGCCGGCCCCAGTGTTGCCGGCTATGACGAAGAGCGGGCTGTTCCGGTACGCGGGGTCCGTGAAGTCGATCTCCCACTGGCCCTCGAGCGAGTTGAGATTCATGATGCTCAGTTTCAGAAGCCTCACTGCTTGCCTCCGTCATCCTTGCGGCGCACGGCGTCCGTCTGCGGCACGGCGTGCGTCTGCGGCACGGCGTCCGTCTGCGGCACGGCGTCAGCCTGCGGCACTGCGTCAGCCTTGGGGGGAGCGCACGGCACGCCCAATGTCATCCCGGCATCGAACAGCGGTCGGGAATCCGGTCGCGGTGTCGTGCCCGCCTGCGGCGGGGCAGGCGCGCGCGGCACGCCCAACACCAGCCCGCCGTCCAACAGCCACTGGGGGGTCGGCACCGGTTCCATGTCCGCCTGCGGGGGGACGGTCGCCTGTTGCGTACCCGATTTAGTTCCAGCATCCGACGACAACGTTTTGGAGTCCGCCTGCGGCGCGGTGTCCGCCTGCGGCGCGGCGGGTGCCTGCGGAGCCGCGTCACCCTGCGACCGGGTGGGCGTGAAGGCCGCGCCCGGCATCGCCCCGCCGTCCTGCGGCGGGAAGTCCTGTTGAACAACGGCGCCAGTCTGCCGCAGGGCGTCCCCCGGACCGGCATCTTCCGTCCGGTCGGCCTCCCGAGCGTCCGCCTTCGCGGGCTTCCGCCTCTTCCCCTTGGCAGGGGCGGGGACATCGGCGCCTTCTGCGGGGTCGTCCCCGTCGTTCAAGGTCAGCATGATCTCCTCGAATGCCGCCCGGAGTTCCGCACGGTCCTCAGGGTCGAGCTCGTCGCCCTTGCCGTCGAGCAGGCGCTCGAACACCTGGCGCTCGTCCAGCTCGGAGAGGTACACGAGGGCCGTCCCGTCACCCGCCGCGAGGCGGTTCGCCAAGGCCCGGTTCCGCACAGCCGTCACCTCGATGCCGCTCTCCCTCACGATGGAGTCCACGGTCTCCCTGGCGGAGGAGTCGAGCGCCGCGCCGTCCAGGGTCACTTCCACGATGGCGTCGGAGCCCCTGGCCTTGAGGCTTTTCAGGGCGGCGCCCACGGCCGCCATGTCGCCCTCGAGCCGGACGAGCTCCCTGAAGACCGGCACCGGGATGGCCTCTATCTTCCTCCTGCCGCCGCCCAGCTCGACCAGGACCACCGTCTTTTCCGTCCCCGCCTCGCTGAAGCGCAGGGGAATGGGGGAGCCGCTGTAGCGGACGGTTTCCGCCCCGGCCCGCTGGGGTCGGTGGATGTGCCCCAGCGCGGTGTAGTCGAAGAGTTCGGCCCATGGTTTCGTGTCCACGCTCCACGCGCCCGCGTACCTGAACTCGCCCGGGTCCCTCGCGGCCCCCTCCGCGCGGCCTGCGGCGGGCTCGTGGTACTCGGCGGGGTACAGGGCCCTTAAGCCGTCCCCTTCCATGAAATGCGCGCCCTTGGCCATGAGGTGGCCGGTCGCGACCAGGGGGAGCTCGCGGCCTAACTCCGCCATGAGATCCCTGGCCGCCGCGGCCGAGTCCCGGTAGCGTTCGGCTATGCCCAGGGCCACCGCGCGCCCCTGCACCTGCGAGTCCTCGCCCTCGATGGCGGCCCGCACGTGGTGATCCTTCAGGAAAGGCACCGCGGCGACCAAGAGCGCGGGGTCGCCCCCCCCGCGCGGGGCTATCGCCACGAGCTCGCTTCGGCGGTCGCCCTCCGCCGGAACGGCGGAGACGTGTATGTCTATCGCCTTCAGGACCGTCCTGGGGGCTTCCAGGAAGGGGGCGGAGTCGTGGTTCCCCGAGGTTACCACCGCGGCGACCCCCATCCGGCTCGCCCTGGCCATGAAACCGTAGTAGAGATCCTGCGCCCAGACCGGCGGGGCCGGCACGTCGAAGACGTCGCCAGCGACCAGGAGCGCGTCCACCGCCTCGGCCTCCATGACCTCCAGGAGCCAGTCCAGGAACGCCTGGAACTCCCGCTGGCGCTGCACCTGGTCCAGGGTCTTGCCCAGGTGCCAGTCCGAGGTGTGGAGGATCCTAATCTTCCTGCCCTGAAGCGAGGGCCTGTCGCTCGGCTCGTCAAGGATCGTCGTCCTTTTCGGGGCGCAGGGCATAGCCTCCTCGACCGGGGGCCAGTCCGCGGGGGCGCCCGTTTCCGAAGGGGCGACGGCGGCGGGCTTGGCAGGGGAGGGCGTCTGAGTGCGGGTAAACCCGTCGAAATCCAGAGGCATGGGCGCGATCCTTTCGGCTCGGTTTTTGCTGGCCCGACCGCACGTGCAGTCATGGGACCAACACGCGGCAGGCGCCGTCCGGGCGCCGTGACCTTGCAGCGGGTCGGCTTCCAGGCATGCCGCGCCCTGCCAGATGGCTGACTCGCGCCATGGTTCAGGCCCTAAAACGGCATCGGGCCGAAAGGCGATGCCGCGGCGTGGAGGCCACAGGACCTGGCGAGGAGGTCTCAGGTACTGACGCGGAGAGGCAGGGGCAGGCAGGCTTCTCCGGAAGTTCGGTCGAAGGGACGACGGCGGCGGGGCGACAGGGAAGTGCGGACTGTTCCGGTCGAAGTGAGGTGCCGTCAGGTCGGTCGCTCCGGGCTGACCTGTTTCACGGCAAGGCGATGGCCCTCTCCCCCTTGTGGAGGAAGGGCGCCGATAACCACATATGTGGAAGATAATCACATCCAATCGGATTTCAAGCCCTGGCCCGAAAAATTCCTCAAGCTACCCCCTGGTTTGGCCTGGGGTTCCCTGAACGCGGGCCGGTGTCTCCACCGAGACGATCTGAGCGCCCGGTCGGCGAAAGTTCAGGGGGGTTCTGTCCCGGCCTTTATGTTTGTCGGCCAGGTCCCGGCGGTACGCTTCGGCGGAACCGCCCGGGGCAGACTTCCCCCGTAAGCGGTTTCGCCTGTCCCGAATCCTGACGATTATTTCCCGCTTTCGGTGGCATGCACGTCAGGGGCACGCGCAGTGGTCGCGAGAGAAGGCTCGGCGATCCGCCGTCTCCGGGCCGCGAGCGTCGGCTCCGCTCCGGGCCGTCTCCAGGCCCCGGAGCGTCAATGGAGACTCGTCTCGCGATGTTCCTGCCGCACGGAACGCGATCCTGCGGCCCGCCCAAGTTCCCGCGTCACGGCCCGCCAAGGCGGCCAGGACGGGCGTGGGAGCGGGCGGCCGCTCTCAATCCCTGCCGATGGTTTTAGGCGGCTCTCCGGAATCCGTGGATTTCGGCGACCCTCCGGAACCCTTGGATTTAGTCGGCGGTCCGGAATCCGCGGATTCGGGCGCTCCTCCCGAATCCCCGCTCGTCGGCCCCGGAGGGTCCGAAAAGGCCACCCGGAAGCCGAGGTCCGTGTCCCACATGGACGTGCCCTGCTCCTCGCCGGCGGGGGCGAAGGGGCAGCTCCCGGCGTAGTCCTGATAGGAGTAGTTGCCGCGTTTGGTAAGGCTGCTGGAGGAGGCATCCCAGGGCCAGGCGCCTCCCCTGAAGATCCTTGAGCTGCCGCGGTCCGGGCCCTGCGGGTCGTTCCGGGGGGATTTCGCGTAGTAGTCCGGGTCGTAGCGGTCGGCAGTCCACTCCCAGACGTTCCCGAGGACGTCGTGGAGCCCCCAGGCGTTGGGCGCCTTGAGGCCGACGGGGCGGTGCCCGCCCCCAGAGTTGCCGCCGTACCAGGCGTACGGGCCGATGCCCCCCGGGCCGCTGCCGCCAAGGTAGCTCTCTTTGGTGCCGGCCCTGGCCGCGAACTCCCACTCGGCTTCGGTAGGGAGCCTGAACCCTTCCGCGCCCTCCAGCCTGCCCAGCTTCCGGGCGAACTCCTGCGCGTCCTCCCAGGAGACGCACTCCACCGGGCGATCGGGGCCCACCGCCGCGCTGGGGTTGTTGTCCATGACGGCCGCGTACTGGGTCTGGGTTATCTCGAACCTTCCGATGTAGAACGGCCGGGTGATGTCAACAGCGTGCAGGGGGCGCTCGTCTTCGTAGCCCAGGCCGTCGCGGTCACCCATAGTAAAGCTCCCCGGCTCCACGAGCACGAGCTCTATCGCGCCGACGGTCGTGATGAAGTCTTCCGCGCGGACGGCCGAAGGGGCAAGGAGGGGGAGGGCGGCGGCCAGGAGGAAGGCGGTCGCGGAGGCGGCCGTGGGCGAGGGCCCCGGGAGGGGGGACGGGTACTTCATGTCTTTCTCCGGTGGCGGTCGGTAATGGGTGCGGGGAGGCGGGGCGAGGCCGCCGCCGGGCCGGCCGCGGTTCGGCTGATTATAACATCACGCCGGAGGCGCCTGGTCAATAGCGGAAATTCCGGGCACCCTGGCCCCCGGCGCCTGCGGCGTGAGTCAGCGGAAGCGCGCGGCGCTCCGGGGCGAGGCGTCGCGGCCTCCTGGCGCCCCGACCCCGAATCCCGCCCCTCCAGGTCTCTGGTTCCGCAGCGTTTGCCCCAGGGAAAACCCGGACCCCGGAAAACCCCGGAAAACCCCGGAAGAACTGGAAAATTACGGAAAAACCCTGAACCCGGGAAACCCGAACCCCGGGCCGACAGGGCACTGAAATCGTAGGCATTCGCGAGGCCCGTGCCTCAAGGTCGCCGGAGCCTGCCATTGCGGCTTGAGGCGAAAGCCGCGGCGGCGAGTCCCTTCACTTTAAGAGGAAAGGCCGGCCTTCCGGGCATTACCGGACGGCCGGCCTTCCAAGGTCCGCAAGGCGCGAGCTCGTGGTTCGCGGCAGCTGGGGGTTCCGCGGCTCTGGCGGCCCCTGCGCGGCGCACGGGAGCGGGCGCGGGGCTACTCCACCGTGTCGGGCACCCCCGGCAGGTCGGTGAACGCCGTGCGCTTAAGGGCCTCCACGTCCACCCGTTCGCCCAGGACGCCAATGTCCTTCAGCTCCCCTGCCGTGACTGCGAAGGCGTCCCTGGCCCCGGAAACGGAGGGGGTGTAGCGGAAGGTCCTGAGGACCGAAGCGTTGAACTCCGCCTCTCCGGCCACGTACTTGCCCTCCACCTGGATCCTGGCCGTCTCGTCGGGGTTCTTCTGGATCCAGGCCGCCGCCTTCTGCATCGCCCGCGTGTACCTGGCCGCCGCCTCGGGGTCGGAGGATGCCAGCCTGTCGGACACGAAGGAGGCGCAGCAGTACTGATCCGAGAAGGGCTTGTCCCTGGCGGAGTCCAGGAGGACAGTGAGGCCATCGTTCTTTGCCGCCAGCGACGCCACCGGGTCGTTGGCCGAGATGGCGTCAATCGCCCCGCGCTGGAGCGCAAGGGGAAGCTCCGCGTTGGTGAAGACCAGGAACTCCACCTCGGAGTCCTTGTCGCCCACCTTTACTCCGGCTGCGGCGAGCGCCCTTCTCGCGAACATGATTGGGCTGGAGTTGAGGCTGGGCACGCCGATCCTCTTGCCCTTCAGATCGGCCGCCGTCACGATCCCGGAGTCCGGCTTCACCAGAACCTTGTCGCATCCGGTATGGAGCCCGGTCGTGATCTTGATGGGAAGCCCGTTGGAGAGCGGCTGGATGAGGGTGGCGAGGAGCCCGAAGCTCGCGTCTATCTGTCCCGCCGCGATGGCTTCGAAGTTCGCGCCCGGTTCGAGCTTGACGAGCTCGACTTCAAGGCCCTCGTCCCTGAAGAAGCCGCGCTCGTGGGCGATGTGGATGGGGCCTTCGCAGAGCCCGCCGGTATAGCCCGCCTTGATGCTGATGACCTTCGGGCCGTCCTCCTCCTGGGCCGCCAGGGGGGCAGAGGCCGCGGCTGGCAGAAGGGCGGCCAGGGCCGCAGCGAGCAGGGTCTGGTGCAGGATCTTCATGTTGTCCTCCCGTTATCCGTGCTTGGGATAACTTTTTGCGGTTAGGTGAAGCCGGTGCCCGCCGTCCGGACTGATGGGGGAGTCGTCGGTGCTTCGGGCAAGGTCGCGGTCGGGCTTGAGGCTCGGTCGCGGTCGCCATAATTTAGTGGCGGCGTCCGGGTTGGAGGCCAGGTAGCTTCCGGGTTGGATGTGCGGTCGCGTCAGGGTTGGATGTGCGGTCGCGTCAGGGTTGCCGGAATGAAGAGCTTCGGGTCTGAAGCCTCGGTGCGTAGAGGTTTCGGGATCGTGACGGCTGGCGATCCGGAGCAGCCGTGCAAGGGGTTCGGAAAGATGCGTCCGGGAAGCCTGCTCCAAGTTTCCTTTCGCCCTGTTCGGAGCCGCGGGAGCCCCAGGCGCCGCGGAAGGAGTTCGGGGCGAAGGCCCAGAATTTCATTTCGCCCGAGTCTCGGCATCGGCGGTGACGTTACTGAGACGACTGCCTGACGCATAGTGTCAGCCGGTCAGTCAGCCTGGGATATGGCATCGCGCGGAACCGAACGCCTGGGCAAGGCGTCCGGGGCGACGGCCCTAAATTTCATTTCGGCCGGGTTTTGGCGTCGGCGGCGGCGTTCAGGAGACGACGGCCCGACGTAAAGTGTCAGCATGTCCGTCGGCCTGAGGCATGGCATCGTGCGGGAGCTAACGCCTGGGCAAGGCGTCCGGGGCGACTGCCCTGAATTTTGTTTCGGCCGGGTTTTGCCGTCTGCGGCGGCGTTCCGGCGACGGAGGCCAAACGGACTTTCCCGGTCCGTCGGGCGACGTGTGGCGTGTGGCGTGTGGCGTGTGGCCTCTGGATAACGTCCGGGACGCCGGCCCTGAGTTTCTTTTATGCTCGGGGTTCGCTCCTCCTCCGGCGGCGTGGGAGTCGGCTGATGCCGACATGAAATTTCCTTCTCTCTCGGCCGCTGCGCCCGCGGCGGCGGCGGATGGTCTGACCGACGCGACGGGTGGCGCCGGCATGCCAGTTTCTCGGGAGCATCCGGGGGAACCGGTCCAACGGAACGCTCTGGGAACAGGTTCTTATGGATGGCCAGTTCGGGACGGCGGCCTGCCTCTGAGTCCTGGACGGAGGCGAGTGTGTCGGAAGTGTGGTCCGGACAGATCCGGGCGCGACGGGTGGGGCCTGACCAGCCTTCCGATGCGGAGCGGGAAAAGATTTTGGGTGCATTTGAGCTTTCGGGGTGGTAAAATCGCCCTCGCGGAAAAAGGAGGCCGCGCCGATGGGCGCCAAGTACAGGGTAGAGCTGACCGATGATGAGCGGGACGAGCTTGTCCGCCTCACCGGCAGCGGCAAGTGCCTTACACGCGAGTTCGTGCATGCCAGGATCCTCCTACTGTGCGATTTCGCCGCCGGGGCTCCTGGATGGTTGGACGGCAGGGCCGCCGATGCGCTGGGCATTACCCCCGCGACGGTCCTAAAGGTGAAGAGGCGGTTCATCGAGAATGGGCTGGAGGCGGCCGTGGACCGCAAGACTCACGTGTTCGCCAAGTTCGGAGGGGGCTTCGAGAAGAAGCTCCTCGCGCTGGCAAGTTCCTCTCCCCCGAAGGGCAAGTCCAGGTGGACGCACCGCCTGCTCGCGAGGACGCTGGTCGAGCGGGGCGTGATAGACACCATCTCGCCCACGACCGTGGAGAAGATGCTGAAGGCGCGGGGCATAAGCTTCGCGGAACGGGGTGAGGGGAACCGCGATGACCAAGGGCGGTGGATAAGGGTCCGCAACCGGCGTATCAGGCGCGCATCTGACGGAAAGCCCTCCAGGGCTGCCGCCCGTGTCACGGGATCGGCGCGGAAGGCGGCGCCCAAGCGTGGCACCGCCGCATCCGGAACCGCGCCACGTAAGCTCCGCGCGAAGGCCGAGACCTCGCCCGCGCCCCGCAAGCGCGCTTCCAAAGCCGCATCGGCCGCCTCGCCTCGCAGGCTCGGCGCGAAGGCATCGGCGGCGCCCCGCAAGTCCCCGGTCTCTGCCGCGCCCCGCATGGGCGGCTCGGAGGCATCGCCCGCTTCCCGAAGGCCAGCCGCGAAGGCGTCGCAGAGCTCCGCTCCCCGAAGGCCAGCCGCGAAGGCGTCGCATGCGCCCGCTTCCCGAAGGCCAGCCGCAACGGCGTCGCAGGGCTCCGCTCCCCGAAGGCACGCCTCGAAGGCACCGGCGTCCGCTTCCCGAAGGCGCACAGCGAAGACTGCACCGGCCTCCGCGCCCCGAAGGCACGCCGGGGAGTCCTCCCGCAGGGTAGCCCCCCGGAAGACCGCCGCCGTGTCCAGGAAGCGATAAATCTGGTGTGCGCCGCACCGTCCGTGCCGCCCGGGGGGTCCGGGCGGCCAATTATGCCCTGCGGGCTAAGGAGGCCTGATAAGTGGCCGAGAATCACGTTGTCACCCTGAAAGCTAAGGAGAGGGTCGAGCTTCGCCGCATGACGTCCATCGGCAAGACCCCGGCCCGGAACTACGTGCATGCCAGGATCCTCCTGCTGTGCGACAGCGGGTCCCAAGGGCCTGCCTGGCCTGACAAGAATGTCTGTGAGGCCCTCGGCATCACCCGCGGCACCGTCGGACGCGTCAAGACCCTGTTCGCCGAGGGCGGCCTCGATAGCGCCGTGGAACGTAAGCCCCACAAGCATGCCAAGTTCGCCGGGGACTTCGAGGCTTCCGTTCTGGAGACAGACCGCACCCCGCCGCCCAATGGAAGGGCCCGGCGGAAGGCCGGCATCGCCATGCAGGCGTCCAAGTCCCGCCCGCGCAAGGCCGCGAAGCCGGCGACCGAGTCCAAGCCAGGCACGCCAAAGCCCAAGGCCGCGACCCGCAGGACCGCGAGGCCCGAGGCCAAGGCCGTTAAGCCCTCGCGCGTGGCGCGGGGGCGCTGAAGAATCTTCCCCGCCGCGCCTTCGCGCGAAGGCGTCCGCGGCCCGGGGCGTCTCAGATCTGGTAGGCGGGTTCCTCCAGTCTTCCCGCGAAGTTCAGATGCTCCAGGATCCTGCCGCGCAGCCCCAGGAAGTCAGGGGTATTCCTGGCCCTGGGCCTCGCGAAAGGCACTGCAATGGCCGTCTCGACCCGCCCCGGTCCCGCCGTCATGATCACGATGCGGTCCGAGAGGTAGATGGCCTCGTCCACGTCGTGGGTGACCATCACCATCGTGATGCGCTCCTCCTCGCGGATGCGCAGGATCTCGTCCTGCATGTTCATGCGGGTGAAGGCGTCCAGGGCACCCAGCGGCTCGTCCAAAAGAAGCACCAGGGGGCGGTTGATGAGGGCCCTCGCGAGCGCCGCCCTCTGCGCCATGCCGCCCGAGAGGTGGTGGGGGTAGACCTTGCCGAAGCGCTCCAGGCCCACAAGTCCCAGGTAACGGTCCACCAGCCGCTTTTCCGCAGCGTAGCGGCCGCGGGCCTTGAGCCCGAAGGCCACGTTGCCACGGATGTCCAGCCAGGGGAAGAGGAATGGGTTCTGGAAGACGAGCCCGCGTTCCGCGTCCGGGCCTTCGATTCGCCGCCCGTCCAGACGCAGGACGCCGGAACTCGCCTCGTCCAGGCCGGCCACGAGCCTCAGGAGGGTGGATTTCCCGCAGCCGGATGGGCCGATGAGGCTCACGAACTCCCCCGGGGAAATCGAGAGGTTCACCGCCGATAGCGCCGGGACAAGGGAGCCGTCCGGGTGGGGGAAGCTCTTGGAGGCCTCGCGGATCTCTATGGCGCCTCCCCGCCAGCCGGGGGAGTGACGTTCCGCGATAGACGCCGCTGTAGACGCCTCCGCGGCGGGCGCGGCGGATATTGCGGAATCGTCGCCGCCGATAGCCGTTGCGGACTCACCCGCTCCGCCGGCGTTAGCGGATGCTCCGGAGCCGCATGTCGCGGGGGCGGGTACCGCGCCTCCGGCGGCATATGCGTCGCCGCCGCAGCCGAACGCCTCGGAGCGGACGCCGGCGGCGAACGTCAGCGGCGGATCGGCGGACGACGCGGCCCGCCCGTGTCGCCCTACCACTTGATCATGCCTTTCTGCCATACGAGCACCCGGTCCCGCGCCTTGAAAAACAGCGTGATGAGCGAGTAGAAGGTGAGGGCCACCACGATCAGCCCGGCATAGACGTTCGCGTAGGCGAGCATCTGCCTTTGCCAGTGGATGTACCACCCTATGCCGTTCTTGACGCCTATCATCTCCGCGGTCATGAGCGTCAGGAAGGACGCGCATGCCCCGCTGAAAAGACCCGTGAAAATGAGCGGCATGGCGGCAGGGATGCCCACCCTGAAGATCTGGTAGAGCCTCCCCGCGCCCAGGGTCCGGGACACCTCGAAATAGGAGTTCTGTACGTTGATTATCCCGCTGGAGGTCATGACCGAGGTGGGGAACCACACGGAAAGCGCGATAAGGAATACCGCCCCGGTCCAGGTGGTCGGGAAGGCCACGAGCACGATGGGGATCCATGCCGTGGGCGGTATCGGCCCCAGGAACTTGATGAGCGGGTTCAGCCAGTAGGCGCAGCCTCTGGAGAAGCCGATGAGGATCCCCGTGGCCAGCCCCGCGAGGGCCCCGGAGAAGAAGCCGGCCACGAGGAGCTTCGCCGACGAGCCCAGGCAGTCGACGATGAGGTAGCGGAAGTCCTCGGCCAGGACCGCGAGGATCCTGTCCGGGGTCGGGAAGAAGAGCGTGGGGAGCACGGTCGCCTTGGCCGTGAGAACGTCCAGGAGGGCCAGGAGCAGGAATGCCGCGGCTGTGAAGAGGTCCTTGGACCTCATGCGTTCAAGCGTCTCGGGCCTCCCCCTGAAGACCGCCGGCCGCGCGAGGAGGAACGCCGCGCAGAGCGCCAATGCATAGGCGCAGTACGGCCTCTCGGTAGCCGGGTGTCTGCCGCTGTCCGGCCAAAGAAGCTGGACGCCCAATGCAGTGAGGATAGCGGCGAGCGCCTTTTGCCTCCAGACGAAGGCGGCCAGTGACGCGACCGCCCGCGTTGCCGCTGATTTGCGCGGCGCCTGAGGCTGTATCCGCGTTTCGCGATCACAGTCTTCGCCTTCAGCGCAGGAAATCCCTGAAGCTTCGTCCGCTGTCATGGCGACGGAGGCGGCATCCGTTGTAAGCGCGACCGGAGTACCGTCGAGATAAGGTTCGAAGCGCGCGTCGTCCGCCAAAGACTCGACAGGCGCCGCGTCCGCGTCGACGGCGACAGGCGCTACGTCCGCGTCGACGGCGACGGTCTTCAGCGTCGCCGGGACCGTGTCGGCCTGCGCTGCTTCTTCGCTCGCCGATCGCGATGCCTGGGGACCTGCGGCGAGCGCGAAAGCTCCCGGCCGAGTTTCCCGGCCTCGGGCCGACGCGTGACGGGCATCGCGCGCCGGCGCGGCGGCGGGATCGGAGGCGAACGGGGCGGACGTGGCTGAAGTGGCGTCTTTCATCTTCACCTGCCCGCGATGCAAGCCGAGACGAGATCCTCGGTCAGGGCGATCCCGCCGCTGAAGCCCGTGTAGCCTCGGTCAAGTACGGCGCGGTTGGCGACGGGGTAGGATACGCTCAGGTGGCCGGCGCCCAGCTCGGCGGCGAGTGAACGATCCAGAGAACTCCCCAGGACGAAGGCGGGCCGCTTGGGGTCGCGGTATCCGTCCCCGTCCGCTTCGGGCCAGACGGCCCGGGCGGCCTCGCGGATGGCGTCCCGGTCTGAGGCGAAGACGAGGTTTTCCGGGGGCGGGGTGCCGGTGAGCTCCCAGTGCGTGCGCAGTACGGCCTTCTGGGACTCGTCCAGATCGTTCACGATCACCGTGAGCTCCGGGACCCAGCCCAGGTCCTCGCGGACGAAGGCCGCGAGCGCGGGGGCGTGATTGGCGTCCCCGATCACTGCCGCGTGGCGCTGGGACTCCATGTCGTTCAGGAGGTCTATCGCGGGTTCCAGCGCCGCGTAGTGGGCGCGCCCTGCGGCATCGCAGGCCCGGCGGATCCGCGATGGGGGTAGGCCGAAGGCGCGGCCCGCGATTTTCAGGAACCTCTCCGAGGCCGCGGCGCCGTAAGGAAGGGGCGCCTGGACCCACGGGATCCCGTGGAGGTTCCGGAAGGCCTCCGCGGCCTCGATCCCGTAGAGCCCGGAGACCACTATGTTAACGGCGGCCGCGCCAGCCCGGCCCACGTCTTTCTCGTCCGCCGCGGGCCCGAAGAGCACGTTCGCGCGGATGCCCAAAGCCGCCAGGAGCCTGCGCACGCCCTCCAGGTTGCCGCGCCAGAAAGGGTCCATGCCGGGGGGCACCCCCCAGACGTTGGCGAGATTCCTGCGCGTGCGCCTGCGCTTCACCGCCCTTTCGCACACCGCCTTGACGAGCTCCCCGTAGCCCCGGTACGAGTCCCCGGAAAATCCCGGCACGGAGGCGTGCAACACCGGGCGCTCAGGGGTGGAGAGCTCGTCCGCGAGCCCGCGGACATCGTCCCCTATAACCTCAGGGAGACAGCCTGTGAGGATTATGAACATCTCGCCGTCCATGATCCGTTCCGCCTCCCGGATCTCCTCGCGCAGGCGCTCGATGCCCCCGAAGACCACCTCGTTCTCCTGGAGGTTGGTGGACGGGACGCTCAGGGCCTGGCACTGGCCCGTCACCTGCAGGGCGGAGGCGCCGTTGGCGGTCCACGCGAAGTTGCCGGCGCAGCCGGGCCCGGCGTGCAGGACCGGCACGGCCCCGGGAATGCTCCCCGCGGCCCAGAGCGCGCCGCCCAAGGCGCAGCTCCACCGCGGCCTTTCGGCGAAGGGGGCCTTCATGACGACGCCTCCCCGCCGCGGATGCGGCTGAACGGCTCCTCGGCGTACCAGGACTCCCTGTAGGGGAGACGTCCGAACTTCCCGAGGCGCCTGTAGAAGCCGGGGTGCGTGAGCTTTCGGGCGAGCCTCCTGGCAAGATCGAAGGCCCCGCGGTACCCCAGATACCCGTAGCCCGCGTTGTAGATGACCTGGGACGGTATGCCCAGCCTCGCCGCGGTGGAATTCCCGTGCATGTGGCCCAGAAAGACGTCGGGCCTGAGGCGCCTTAGGAGATTGGCCTCTTCGAATGGCTGGACGTTGGCCACGTTGAAGACGAAGCCGCGGTCCCCCCCGGCCAGGGCGAGCTTCTCCAGCTCCACTTCGGCGAAGGAGTCGAAATGGAAGCTCCTGATCCCGCAGACCTCGAAGCCGAGTTCCTGCAGAAGGGATGCGGTCGCGAGCGAGCGGTATTCCCCCGCCGAGACGAAGGCGCGCTTGCCCGCGAACAGCGGCAGAAATCCGCTCAGGCCCTCCCAGAGCTTCCGTTTCTCTTGTATGGCCAGAGCCTCGGCTTCCGAGGCCGTCCCTGTCGCCTCGCCCAGATCCCTAAGCCACCTGGTAGTGTTCGCGATCCCGATGGGCATGTGCCGGATCACGTACGGCACCCCGTATTTCTCTTCGAGATGCGAGAGGAAATAGTCGTCGTGGGTGGGGCAAACAGAGACGGACAGCGAGGCCGAGGCCGCCCGCGCGAAGGCGTCCGGGTCCGCGAAGACCGGGAAGAAGTTCACCTTGAGCCCCAGCCCCTCGGCGAGACGCCTGAGCTCCCGCTCGTCCGCCACCCCCATGGACCCCACGTTCATGAGATTCACGGCCCGCGGATCCTTCGGCGGCGCGTCCGCGGGGTCCGGCATCAGGTGGCGGCCCACCGCGTGGTAGACTACGTCGTAAGCGGTCGCCATGAACCGCGACTTGAAGCCCTCGCAATGCACGGGCAGGATCCTGGCCTTCACCTCGTCCTTGACCGCCGCGGCCGCGGCGTCGATGTCGTCCCCTATGACCCCCGGCAGGCAACCGGAGACCGCGAGTATGACCTTGGGCGAGTACCTGCGGTCGGCTTCGATTATCGCCTCGCGGAGCTTCGCGTCCCCGCCGTTGATGACGTTCATCTCGTCCAGGGACGTGGAGAGCCAAACGACGTCCTCCAGCGGCCTGCCGCGGGCGGCCAGGCCCCCGCGGACGTTGACGTTGTTTCCCGCGGCGCAGGTGCCGCATCCCACCGAACCGTGCAGGAGCACCACGGTCTCGGGCAGGCTGCACATGATGCCCAGCGCGGGCAGGAGCGGGCAGATGGATCCCTGCGTGAAGGTCCTGTCCGCCCGGCTCATTATGGGGCACTCGCCCCGGGCCGCCTTCCCGCCGAAGCGGGATCCGTGGGCCAGCGAGGTCTCGGGGTGGCGGTGCTCACGGACCGGGGGAATCTTGGAGTCAAGGTAGCTCATCTGGAAAATGATCCTGTGGTTGCCTTCCGGGCGTCGAAGACCGCAGGCGAGGCCCGCCGCGGTCGCGCGGCCGAAGGCGCGGGAGAAGGGAAGGTCCCGGCTGGGCGTAAGGTCAGGGTCGGAGGCTTCAGGGATGCCATGTCCTGCGTGACGCCGCTCCGGGCAGTCCGGGGATCCGGAAGGACCCGTCCGTCGAAAAGCCCTGCGGACCGGGAGATCCCGGAGGGAAAGTCCGTGAAAATGGAACGGCCCGAGGGAGGCCGTGAAAACGGAATGCCAAGAGGGAGGCCACGGAAAAAGAAAAGGCCCCGGACGCGGCGCGTCCTGGGGCCTTCAGGGATCTGATCGGCTTATGGGGTTGGGGCCTTGCGCGGCGGGTGCCGCTCTGGCGATGAGCGCCGTCCGGGACGGGGAAAGGTCGCGGCGGGGGACCGACGGCCCGGCGGCTTTATGCGTGCCGTCAACTTAGCTCCCACAAGGCGTCATGTCAACGCTTTTCGTGATCGGGCTAGCCGCCGTCCGCCCCCCCCGCTCGCCCATTATCGCGAGCGGCTAGGATTGACGCGCCCGTTTGAGGAAATAGTGTCAACATGCAGTTTTTTCTAGTTTTTTCGGGACAAGTCCTCTGAGTCGCTGATTGAGGCGTGAAATTGCCAAAAAGGAAGCTATGCGGAATGATTTATAACTATTATCTTGATTTTAATGCATTATTGTATCTGTTGTTTCGAGTGGCCGCCCGGGCACCTGTCCCCGTGCCCGGCGTGTTTGCCTCGCATTGAGCTGAAGTCAAGAAAAGTAAGCAAAATCAAGGTTTTGAGAGAGATATTCCCTCTGGCATTTGTTATGTAATTATGTTTCCTCCCCCAGTGAAAATTATTAATGTGGCGGTGAAGTAATTGTTTTTCAGGCTGTTTTAGGATTGCGAAGAGATACGCCCCGGCACCTGTAGCCCTGTTCCTCCTGGAGACTTGTCTTGTCGGCAGGGTACTCGAAGCCGATGCGGGTACCCGTCTTCCGCCCCGGGGCTTCCAGCAGTCCGAGGAGGCGTCGGAGCGGGGGGGGCCCTGCCGGGGCAGTACGCCCGTAGGAGTTCCGTGCCCGGACGGCGGTCGGAGTGCCTCGGCCCGAAACCTTTGACATCAACCTCGGCGGCGGGCAGAATGTGTCCTTGCGGCGCTTCCGGGGAACGGAGGGCCGTCCCGTTCCGGGAGGTGTCATTTGGCAGGCTTCAGTCTCCTCGCTCTTCTGGACGACGTGACCAGCGTCCTTGACGACGTTACCGTCCTCGCCAAGATGGCTGCCCAGAAGACCGTGGGCGTGGTGGGGGACGACCTGGCGCTCACGGCCGAACAGCTCTCCGGGCTTTCGGCGGCGCGGGAGCTCCCCGTGGTCTGGGCGGTCACCAAAGGCTCGCTCGTCAACAAGCTCTTCATCATCCCCTTCGCTCTCGCGGTGAGCGCCGTAGCCCCCGGGCTCATCCCCCCGGTGCTGATGGTCGGGGGATCGTATCTGTGCCACGAGGGGGCCGAGAAGCTGGCCGGCAACCTCAAGGAAAAGTTGCGGCGTCGCGAGGCGGGCCTTGTCCAGGCTGACGGTGAAGGGGAGGGCGCCGGATCCTCCCGGAACGTCGCGCTAGCCCCTTTGAGCCCCGCTTCCGCCGTGGCCGCGACCCTCACGGAACTTTCCGGAAGCCCTGAAGCCACTGAGAGCTTCGCCGTGACCGATGGCCGGGACGGGCCTGCCGTCCCGTCTGCCGTTGCCGCCGCATCCGTATCCGATGGGACGGAGACGTGCGGCGCCGCCCGGTCGGGCCCCGAATCCCCGCCACCCGTGAAGCTTGAGGGTCCCGTTTCGGCGGCGATGCCATCGTCCTCATCACCGTCCTTTTCGACGTCATCGACTTCACCGGCATCTTCACCATATTCATCATCGACGGCCGACGCGGCGGCGCCCGCCGATACCCAGGCGTCCCAGTCGTATATTGCGGCGGTGGCGCCGGATGCCGGGCAGGCCGTCCAGGCCGCAGGGCCTCAGGAGGCCTCACCCCCCGTTGCCTCGGGGATGCGGGGCGCAACTGGCGTTCGGGATACCGTGACGAAGTCCCAGGCGGCATCGGCATCGGGGACTTCCGGGCCCGTCGATCCTCGGGAGCTCTCCCCGCTTTCCGCTCCTGCCGCTTTGCCGGAGGTGCCCGCGCCTTCAGCCCCCTCGGAGGTTCCGTTGCCTGCGGCGGCGGCCATGGCGCCGGAAACGCCAGTGTCCCCGGCGATTCCGGACATGGCCGGGCGCAGGGCATCCCCGTTGCCCTCGCCTATTGACCGCGGGCTCGACCATGCGCAGGGCCGTCCAGGCGATGCTCCGCTTGGGGCGGGAGACGCCCCGTCCTCCCCGTCCGCCTCGGCCGCCCCGTCCATGCCGTCCTCCCCGCCCGCCGCGGCTTCCCCGTCCGCCTCGGCCGCCCCGTCCATCCCGTCCTCCCCATTCGCCGCGTTTTCCACGTCTGCCGCGGCTTTCCCGTCAGCCGCAGCCCGGGCGGCGGACGCGGTGAGGGACCCCAACTTGAAAAGGATGCTTCTGGAGCGTTTGTCCGGGGAGGAGCTCAAAAGCAGCCTGATGCAGATGGAGAGGCGCAAGATCAAGGGTGCCGTCCGCACCGATCTGGTCCTCTCTACCGAGATAGTCATCATCGCCCTTGGCGCGCTCCCGGCGGGCATCGGCCTTTTGGAGAGGGCGGGGGCCCTGGCGGCGATAGGCCTCGTCATGACCTTCGGGGTTTACGGCTTCGTGGGGGCGCTGGTGAAATTCGACGACGCCGGTCTCTATCTTCTCAGAAAGGAGTCGCGGGGGAGGCTCAGGGACCTGGCGGGCCGGGCGCTCGTGGGTGCGGCTCCCCACTTCGTGAGGGCGCTGGGGATAATCGGCACGGTTGCCATGTTCCTCGTGGGTGGAGGCATCATGATCCACGGCCTGCCTTTCCTTGGGTTCGCGGGGCATCTCGGAGGGCTCGCGGGCCTGGCCGTGAACGTCCTTGGCGGTCTGGTCTGGGGGTTTGCGCTCCTTGCGATCGTGGGCCCCCTGGCGCGCCTGATCGAAAGGCGCAGGAAACCGGAAACCCCGCGTTGAGCCTTTTCCGGGCCTTTCGGTTTACAACCTGGCCCGCGTGGGGTAGACTTTTTCCATTCACTCCTCCGACCGACCGAGCATCGGCGGCCCCGCCGAGGCGCACGGGTCGCCCCCGACCCGGGATGCCCCCCGAAGGCGCGGCTCTCCGGGCGACAGTCTTCCTCGCTCCCCGATACGTTACGGCAGGTTAATTTCTGAGGCCCTCGGGTGCGCCCCCGCGGGCCCCGGCACGCCCTTTGACGCGCCCGGCTTATGGCCGCGCCGGGAGGGCGACCGAGGAAGGCCACACCGATGACAGAAACGACCGCCCCCGACGCCGCCCTTCCCGCGGCCGGCGAGGCCGAAGCGCCCGAGGCCTCCGCCGCCGCCCGCCGCATGAACCCCTGGGTCCTGGCGGTTTGTCTCGCGGTCGGCATATTCATGGTGTTCCTGCTTTCGCTCTCCTCGGGCTACATGCCATTCACGGCCGGGGAGATCTGGGACATTCTTCGTTTCAAGCTCCTGGGCTGGAGCGGCGCCGACCTGGACGAGTCCAGGGTGATGGTGCTCTGGGACGTGAGGCTCCCGCGGCTAGTGACCTCGCTCATGGCCGGCGCGGCGTTGGGCCTTTCCGGCGCGGTATTCCAGGGGATACTCCTGAATCCCCTGGCCGACCCCTACACCTTGGGGGTCTCCTCCGGTGCGGCCTTCGGGGCGTCGGTGGTGATAGTGGTCTCCATACTCGTCCCATCCGCGACCTTCCTGGCCAAGCCCGTCACCGCCGCGGGCGGGGCATTCGTCGCGTCGGCCATGACGCTGTTCGTGGTGATGCTCCTTGCCTCCGACCGGGAGGGGAGGCTCCCTCCCCCCAACCTGATCCTGGCCGGGGTCATCATGTCGGCCATCCTTTCGGCCGCCATCTCGTTTATCAAGTACCTCGCGGGCGACCAGGTGAGCTCCATCATCTTCTGGCTCCTGGGGAGCTTCCAGGCGCGCACCTGGACCGACGCCGCCATCGTGACGGGCTTCTTCGTTCCGGCGCTCATCCTCGTTCTCCCGTCCGCCGTGGACCTTAACATCATGACCCTGGGCGTCAGGAGCGCCGAGACCCTGGGCGTCAACACCGGAGCGGTCCGCATGAGACTCCTGGTGTCCGCCTCCTTCGCCGCCTCGGCCTCGGTGGCCGTGGCGGGCATCATCGGCTTCGTGGGGCTCATCGTGCCTCACCTCGTGAGGCTCTCGACCGGCCCCGACCACCGCTCGCTCCTGCCGCTTTCGACCTTGGGCGGGGCGTTGCTCCTGTCCCTGGCCGACACCGCGGTGAGGGCCTTCCTGCCCGGCGAGATTCCGGTGGGCGTCTTGACCGCGCTTCTGGCGGGGCCTGCCTTCCTCGTGATTTTCCGCCGCAAGATGAAGGATCTCGCCCATGTCTGACAACTGGGACGGCCCGGGCCGTCAGGATCGGGGCCAGCCCGGCGCGGCGGCGGATTCGGGAGGGGCTGCAGGGCCCGTGATGCCCGTGCCGCCCGATGCCGGTGCGGAAGGCCGCGTATGTGCGGCGGCATCCGGTGCCGCTCCGGTCGATGCCGAGGCCAGCGGGGAGGCGGCTCCCGATATCGATTCCGTCGCGGCGCCCGGCGCCCGCGTGGCCGGGATCGGCTCGTCCTTACCGCGATTCGGCGGTTGCGGCCCCGCCTTCCGGGGAGGACGAGCCCGGGACGGGGACGGGCCCATCCTGTGCGTGAAGGGCCTGTGCTTCAGCCACGCCGGCGGGGCGATGGTCGTGCGGGACCTGAGCCTGGACTTCCGTCCGGGTCGCCATTACGTGCTTGCCGGGCCCAACGGGGCGGGCAAGAGCACCGCGCTGGATCTCCTCTCCCGGCTCAAGGTTCCTGAGAAGGGCTCGGTCACGGTCTTCGGGAGGGAAGCCGGATCCTACCCGCCTGCGGAGCTCGCGCGCTCCCTGGCCCTGGCCCCCCAGAATTTCCAGTTCAACTTCTCGTTCACCGTGCGCGAGATAGTCTCGCTGGGCAGGCGCCCATACCTGGGCCGCTGGGGCAGGCTCACCCGCGAGGACAGGCGCGTCGTGGAGGGGGCCATAGAGTTCCTGAACCTGGGCCGCCTGGCCGACAAGCCCGTGACCGCCCTGTCCGGTGGCGAGGCGCAGAGGGTGGTGCTCGCGCGGACCCTGGCGCAGTCCACCCCGATCGTCCTCCTGGACGAGCCCACGGCCAGCCTGGACGTGGCCCAGGCCCTGGATCTCATGGACCGCGTCCGCGTGCTGACCCGCGAGGAGGGGGCGCTGGTGGTGACGGTCACCCACGACCTGCATCTGGCTGCGGTGTACGCGGACGAGATGGTCTTCATGAAGAAGGGCCGCCTGGCGGCCGCGGGCCCCACGGCCGAGACCCTGAACCCCGGGCTTTTGAAGGAGGTCTTCGATGCCGAGGCCGAGGTGAGGCCGGACTCCTTCTCCGGGGGACTCAACATCTCCTTCAGGCACGGCAGCGACTGGGAAGGCCGCCTCCGAAAGGCCATGTGAACGTGCCCCCGCTGGCGCGGCGTTCTCGGGCCTGCGGCAAGGAGGCTCTTCGCCGAGTCCCGCGAACCTACGGCAAGGCGCACCTTGCCTTTGCTAGGCGCATTGACGTTTTAGTGAGGCGCATTGACGTTTTAGTGGGACGCATTGGCGTTTTAGTGGGACGCATTGACGTTTCAGTGAGACGCGCCTCAGCCTTTGCGAGGCGCCCTGGCGCTTTGGCAAGGCGCATCTTGCCTTCGCGAGGCGCACCGGCGCTTTGAGCAATGGGTGCCGATACTTCCGTTTTGAGCGCGGTTGCTCCATGCCTGGAGGGGGGACACTTTCGCTTCGGATGCGGAAACCTTGGCCAGCAGCGGGGACGATTCCGCGAATGGCGAGGCTGCCCCGTCAAGTCGCGCCGCCTGAACCGCCGCCGCAATCGCCCTTCGCGGTCGCATCCGGCCGGATCGCCCTGGCGTTCCGGCTTCGGACGGCTTATGCCGGCGCGTCGCGGCGCACCGGGCGGGATGCCCCCAAAGGCCGGGGATTCCGCCGCGTGGTCAGCGCGCGGGCACTTGACAACGGGAAGGAGTTTCCCTACAGTGACTTGAGAAAGAGAGCCATCAAAAATTTCCCGCATGACCACCGTGTGCCGAGGCGCCCGTTGAGGGCTTAAAAGGGAAGACAGTCCAAGTCTGTCACGGTCCCGCCGCTGTAACCGGGGAGCGGGGTCTCTTGCGGCCGTAAGGCCGGCCACTTCCTCCGGAGAGGTTTTTGGGAACGTCCGGGGGGGGGAAGGCGTGGGACCCGCAGCCACGATCCGGAAGTCAGAAGACCTGCCCTGGCACCGCCGATGTCCCTACGGGACGGCGCCGGACGGCGCCGCGCCCTGCGGACGTTAAGGCGCCTCAGTGAACCCGTAAAACGGATCGCGGTTCCGTCGCATACTCATGCGGCCGGAGCCGTTTTTTTTGTCCTGTAAGGCGTTTCCGGCACCGTCGGCCGCGTTTCTGACCGGCGCCTTGAACCTCCGAAGCCCGAAGTGATGCGGCGGGCAATCGCCGGAATCCCCCGGGTCTCGCGGGGCCCTGGTCGCCTTGGGCCGGACGGGCGTCCGTTCAGGCGCCGGGCGGTCACCGGCAGACGGGTTACGGTCTACGTTCGGCGGTCAGGCGGCCGGTTGCGGGTCAGCGGTTCAGCCGATGGAGGATCGCCTCGCCCGAGGATCATCGGCGACCTTGCGGGGGTCAGCCGATAGTTTGCCGTGGATAGCCGATATTTTCATTGGGAGATCGGACGCGGCCCGTTCGGGCCCTCCGATCACATCCCTGGAGGCGGGCCCTGACGCCCGCCGGTCGCGTCGCCTTTCGGATCCGGCGGCGGCCTTGACCTTATGCCGCCGCGTCCGTCTAGTCCCGGAGGCGCCTAAGCGTCGCCGGGCGCTCCGTCGCATCGCCAGTCGATGTCCACCGCTTCACTTGTCGAATACACCCAGGCCTTATAGGCCACGGAGCGGACGCGCGCCTCGCTCGTCGGCTCCCCCTCGATCGCCCCCGCCGCCCGGGGCCGGCCCAGCCCGGCGCGGCGGGGAATTTCGCCGCGGCGCCGTCTCGGCACCGCCCCGCCTGACCGCGCGGGACGGGCGCGAGGGACGCGCGTCCGGCATGCCGGGCAATTCGCCCGGCTGCGGACCCCTTCGCGCCGCGGTCTCCGCGGATCCTTTCCGGCGGCTTGCCGCGTCCGCGCGGTTTTCCTGCCGGCGTCCATCGCCTATAATCCGGGCGGACCCCATCCGGCCAACCGCATCGGCGCCCGCCCAGCCTGCACACACACCTATGAGGTGCCGAAAACATGAAACCGATTACGCTTTCGAATCGTCTTATGAGGAGAGACTTAAGCATGATTCCCGTTCTGCTGACCGTGCTGGCGTTCCTGGGCGCGGCGACCCTGGCCTTGCTGGCCTCGGACGCGCAGGCCTTCGAGCGGAAGCCCCAGAAGCCGGCCATCGTCCTTGCCGGCTTCGGCACCACCGAGGTCGAGGCGCTGGGCGCCATCCTTAACATCGAAAACAGGGTCAAGGCCGCGTTCCCCGGCTACGACGTGCATCTGGCCTTCACTTCCAACATCATCAGGGACATCTGGCACGGCCGCGCCAACGATGCCGCCTTCAAGCGCGCCAACCCGAGCATCCCCGCCGAGATCTACTCCATCAACAACGCGCTGACCGAGCTCGCCAAGATCCAGGAGGAGGGCGCCAGGCTGATCCTGGTCCAGTCCCTCCACGTGACGGACGGCGAGGAGTACACCGATCTCGCGAAGCTCGTGGACGCCCTGGACAAGTACAATACCGTGAAGCCGGTCCTGAAGCCCTTCCCGTGGATCGGCATCGGCGACCCGGCCATGGGGACCGGCGACGGGCAGCCCCGGTTCATCGACCGCGCCGTCCAGGCCCTGGCGCCGCTGGCCCAGCAGGCCAAGGACGCGGGCGCCGTCCTGGTGCTCATGGGCCACGGGAACGAGCACCTGACCCAGAAGATCTACGGGAAGCTCGAGGCCGCGCTCCGCAAGGCCTACGGCCCGCACATCTACATCGGCACGGTCGAGTCGCCGCCCCATGCCGCCCAGATCATCGAGGCGATCGGCAAGGTGGCCGACTCCCCCAAGAACGTGGTCATGGCCCCCCTGATGGTCGTGGCTGGCGACCACGCCCGCAACGACATGGCCGGGGACGAGCCCGACAGCTGGAAGAGCGAGTTCACCGCCGCCGGCTTCACCGTCACCCCCCACCTGGAAGGCCTCGGGTCCCTGGACTCCTTCGCCGACATCTACGTCGAGCACCTGAAGGCCCTGGAGCCCACCGTCAAGGCCAAGTACGACAAGGATCCCAACAAGTAGGATCGGGCGGGGGATCCCGACAGGCTGGATCCCCGTACGCCGGATCCCGTCCGGCCTAAAGCGAGGCCCGGGCGGGATCTCGAACGGCAGGGGCGGCCGCCCGCCGGCCGCCCCACCCTCCCGACATGGCCCGGCAACCGCGCAGGGGCGCAGGACCCTCGCGCGGCCGGCCCCGCCTCAGCCCGCCGCCGCGCCGGGCCGGGCATGACGCCCGGGACCCTGCGGCCGGCGGGCTTTTTGGTCCTGAAAGTGAGGGCTTCCATGAAGACAGCATCCGAACGCGGCGGCCCCGGCGCAAGCGGGTCCCGCAGATCCGCCGCGCTCCTCGCGGCTGCGGCCCCGGCCCTGGCGTTGCTCGTGGCCCTGCCGTTCGTCCTGTCCCCCTCCGTGTCGGCGGGCGCCCAGGACGGGGCGGCCGGGACCGGCGCCCGGTCGGAGGCGGGAACGTCATCGTCGCCAGTAGCCTCGGCGGGCGCGGCCATGCCTGGCGCGGCTTCATCGGCTGCGGCTCAGCAAGCCGTCTCCGGCGAGGCGTCCAAGCCCCTGCGGATCATCAGCCTGTTCGCCGCCCACACGGAGATAGTGCTCCGCGAAGGGGGGCGCGACAGCCTGGTGGGGATCTCCGAACAGGAGACCTACGACGGCCCGGAAACGGACGGCTGGGACCGCCCGCCCGCCTTTTCCATCCATGACGACGTCGAGAAGTTTCTGGCCTTCAAGCCGGATCTGATCCTCGTGCGGCCCCAGCACCTGAACGCCGCCCCGAACCTCTTCGAGACCCTGGAGGGCACGGGGATCAGGATCTGGTCGCGCCAGATCACCGAGGCCGAGGGACTCTTCGGCTACTGGCAGGAGCTGGGCTCGCTCATCGGTCGTCAGGCCGAGGCCGAGCGCATGACCGAGGGCTTCAAGGCCGCGCTCGTCCCCTTCGAGGCGAACCTTAACCGCCCCGGCAGGCCCGGGGTGTTCCTGGAGTCCATCCACAGGGAAATCAAGACATTCACCCCGGACTCAATCCCCGTCTGGATCCTGGGCTATGCCGGGGGCCGAAACGTGGCCTCCGACGCCGAGCCGTCCAGGGCGGGCTATATTGTCGCCAACTACGGCCCGGAGAGGCTCCTCTCCAAGGCCTCCGAGGTGGACGTCTACCTGAGCCAGGAGGGCCCCATGAACCGGGTCCCCCTTAGCGAGATCACCGGCAGGGACATCTTCCGGACCCTCCCCGCCGTCAAGAACGGCAGGGTCTTCAAGGTCCCCGAGAACCTCATGTCGCGGCCGACCCCGAGCCTTCTGGACGGGAGGCGCTATCTGGAGGGCTGCATCCGGGACGGGAAGCCCCCGGCGGACCTGGCGTTGCCGGACTGAGCGACCTGCCGGGTCGTAGTCCCGCTCTGCAACGGTCGAGGCTAAATCGCGGCGGCAGGACTCTTTCCCGCGCTGCACGGGACTCGTCTCAGAGCGGCGGCAGGACTCTTTCCCGCGCTTCACGCGACTCGCCTCAAAGCGGTGGCAGGACTCTTTCCTTCGCTTCACGGGACTCGCCTCAGAGCGGCGGCAGGACTCTTTCCTGCGCTTCAGGGGACTCGCCTCAAAGCGGCGGCAGGACTCGCATCGGAGTGACTCGCCGGAATGCCAAAGGCCCGGATCCCTTTGCGGATCCGGGCCTTTCGTGTTCCGTTGTCCGGCCCGCAATGAAGTTTCATGCTCGATCGCCGCCTCGGGCTCTCGCTGGCCAACAATGAACCGCGCGTTCCCCGCACGGGGGCAAGACCGGCAAGGGTTGCGGTCGCCGGGCTTGGAGGCTGAGCCGTCGCGCCATGCGCGGCCGGTCCCCTTTATCATGAAACGATTCTTGGGCATCACGGCATTGGGTATGCATCATATTGCGATGCCCAGAAAGGTTTAATGCGCCGGGGTGTTGATAATCAATATGAACGTGTTGGGGCCGCGCCTCCGGGTTACCTATTGGATCGGTCCGCCCGGCCAGAAATCAGGCTCTTCCAGCAAAGCGATGATGTCCCTCTCGCGGAGGACGCGCCTCTGTATCTCGTGCGCCTCCCCTCGCCCGCCGGTAAGCTCCAGCGCGTAGGCGAGGGTTTCGAGGGCTCGCAGCGTGTCCGGGTCCCCCTCGCCCAGGGTCCGCTCCAAGGCCTCCGCCGCCCGGCGGACTAGCGCGATGCCCCTGAGGCGATCGCCCGCGATGAAGACGGCCAGCCCGAGGTTCATGGCTGAGGCGAGGGCGTCCCGGCTCTCAGGCCCCTGGGCCTTCTCCCTGCTTGCCAGGGAGAAGGAGAGGAGCTCCTCGGCTCTCGCGCGATCGCCGGCATCCGACAAGGCGCAGCCGAGGTTTCCGGCCGCAGACACGGTCTCCGGGGATTCCCGTCCGAGAGTCCTGTTCCTCCGCTCCCACACCGCCGTGAGCAGTTTCCTGGCCTTCTCGGGGTCCCCGTCCGCGAGGAGGGCGCATCCCAGATTGTTTGCGAGTCTCAAGGCGACCGGGTGGGCCACGCCGAGGTTCCCCCTGAAAGCCAGGTAGGCATCGGAGACGAATTCAATCGCTCTCCTGGTGTCGCCCAGTTCAATGAGCCCCAAGCCAGCGACGTCGGCTCTTGCCAGGAGTCCCGCAAGGTCCGGGGCGCCTGCGGTCAGGTCCGGAGGGGGCGGATCGGGGACGAGGTGTCCGGTCGACTGCGGGGCTTGCGGGCTATAGGCTCCTGGCCCGCGCTCCAAAGAGAGCTTCCAGTTGGCTTCAAGGTCATACCTCGTAGAGTACTTCCGTTTCTTTGGCATTTTGGTCTCCGGGATGAGGCGCCCGGACACGGGGCGGCGCGGCGAAATCCAGGGTGAGGCGATGATACGGCTGACAGATGCCTTGCAACATGATACGGCTTCTTGGAGCATGACTGGGATTTGTTCTCGTTCCCGCGTCAGCGGCAAGGCGCCCGGTGCGGATGCGATCCGCCGTCCTCCCGAGAGGCCGGCGGCGCCTGACCGGAACTGTCCGTTCCCGCATCGGGGTCGGCGCGGTGCGGACATGCGCCGGTGGACGCCTTGGTTCGTCAAGGCGTCAGCCTTGACCGGCGCTGGCGGTGCCCATAAAATGGCTGGATGGACGCCTTCCGGACAAGGCTCGGGCGGAGATTCCTGGCCGAGTCCGGCAACGTCGCCGTCGGGCCCTTGCCCGGAGAACGGCAGGGGCAGCAAGCTTTTTCCCGCGCTGCGCGGCGGGGAGACTTCGGCGGCGGGGAGACTTCGATGGAAGCCAAATCGGACGGCTACAACCTGGAGATTAAGGAACTCCCGACCCTGAAGGCCATGACCAGGAGGTTCGTGACCTCCGGGGGCCGGGTGACAGGGGATGTGGCGGATAACTTCGGGATCGTCATGCGCCACATCGTCGCCAGCGGCGGCGCGGCGGAAGTGTTCTTCCTCATAAGCCACGACGAGGCCTTCGATCCTGAACGCATGGACCTGGAAGCGAACATCTCGGTCCCCGAGCTATTGCCGGACTCCTCCGAGGTTCGGGGGAGGGAGATGCCCGGCGGATCGTTTGCGGGCGTTATCCACAAGGGGCCTTATGAGAGCCTGGGCGGCGCCTACGAGGAGGCTGCCCTGCTCATGGGCGAGAAGGGCCTAAAGAGCCTCCCGCCCATGCGGGAGATCTACCTGAACGACCCGGACGACACGCCCCCGGAGGAGCTCCTCACAGAGGTTCTGTTTCCCATAGACTCACGGCCTAAGGCTCTCGGCGGACGTGACGCCTTGCCGAAGGACGGCGCTACCCACACCGGACACCGCACCTCAGGGGCCCAATCCTGTCGGAGCTAGGGACAGCGATGTCAGTCCTGGCGCCGCGCCTGTCGGCGCGGCGAAGCTCTGACGTCAGGGCTTCGCCGCGCCGGAGGGCCCCGCGATGCCGTGCTACTCCGCCACGCGGAACGTGACGTTCGCGACGTGCATCGTCTCCGATGCCTCGGAATCGTCGGCCTCGGGGACCGCGTGGTGGACCGACAGGATCCAGAGTCCTCCCTTGACCGGCAGGAAGTCGGCCTTGCCATCCTTGTCGGTCAGGCAGTAGAAGGCCTTGGCCGGCCCCCAGCCGTCGGGCGGGTTGAAGCCCCGGAAATCGCCCAACAAGGTGGCCCTGGGGAGCGGCTTGCCGTCGAACAGGACCAGAACCGGAAGCGATCCGCCCGCCTTGAGGGCCGCCGGGTTAGCCAGGGGCACCAGCTCAAGCGCGGCCTTGCCCAGGGGCTTCGTCGGGAAATCCCCGGAGGCGCCGCCTACGTTCACGACGGCCTTGGCCGTCATCAGGTAACGGGTCTTCTTGGCGCCCTTAGCACCGTGGGAGGACATGACCGGATCGTACTCGCTCCAGGCCACGTAGCTGCCGGCCGCGACGTCAGATTCGGTCGTGAACTCCCAGTTCTTCTCGCCCGCGAGGGCCGTCGGGATCTCCCCGGACTCAGTGGCGAGCATCGGGGCCTTGATCTTCGGGATCGCCACCGGAACGATTTCGTTCACCGTGAAGCCGTCGTTGAAGCCCACGTCTATCCGCGCGGGCGCCCCGGCCGGGACGTCTGCTTCCGGCGTCTCCAGCCACAGGGAGTGGGCTAGCGCGGGAGAGGTGGCCGAGAGAGCGAGAAACGCAGCCGCGGCGGCGATAAGTGCCGCCGCGGGGATGATGGCGCGGATCCGGCTGAAAGGCGGGCGGGCGGCGGACGGCTTTCGCGTGGCACGGGCCGCGACGGGCGTAAGTGAAAATTCTGGCGTTGGCATCGGGATGAGGCTCCTTTCTCGGTAGGCTAGCGCGGCCCGGAGCCGCGCGGTGTGGCCGGGAACATGGTGGAAGGCTCGTGCCGCGTCGCGGGATGCCCTTATCCGTCCCCGGACTCGGGACTCGGGACTCGGGACTCGGGACGCGAGGCGGGCGGTCCGCGAAGGTTCACGGGGTTGCCGATCGCGTCACGGGTACGGGTAGCCGGAAACGATGAGGAAAACAGTCGCGAGACGCGGAGACGCGGAGACGCGGAGACGCAGGGACGCGCAGACGCATAGCGAGGCGCGGAAACGCGCCTCGAGGATTCGTCTGTCGCCTGGCTCAAGTGGCGGGCGAATGGAATTTCGGAGTGAGATCGGCTGGCGGGACCTTGCGGAGCGGCGGGGGAGGCGAAGCGTTCGGTCGCGTCGTGGCCAATGCAGGGACGATGCGATCGGCTAAATGCACGTCGTTGCCAGGCCTCGGTTCGGACGCGGCGAGGCGGCCGGCGAAGGCGCGGGGGAAGCTGTCGGCACGGCATTGGGCGATGAGGAGCTAGCCGGAATCTAGCACCGGGCGATGCCTTTTGCAAGGGAAATCTACCTGGCGTAACCTGTCGGGAGCTGGAACGGGGCCATGGGGGCAGGACTGCGGGTTAGGGGGGAGTGTAGCTCGCCGAGTTGAGTCGGTGGGAAAACGCTTTCGGGGGGGGGGACGGCTCCCCGTGCCGGAACCCGCCCGCCCATGATCTGAAGTGACGGCAAGCGGCACGTAGAGGAGGCCTTCCGACCGTCTCGCCCGGACATAGGTAACCTACGGCGGATGACTTCGATAGAGGGGGCGGCGGTGTAGACGCGGGATGCTCCACTCTTGCGCGTTGGGGGGGGGATCGGCTTGGGGCTATTGCAGGTACAGTGACCCGGATGAGGATGCCGACTTTCCAGGCAGGCTCGGGGAAGCGTGGTACGGCATCGGCGGAGATGCTGCCGTGCCGCGATGGAGTGCTGGAGTGATGCGGCTATGCCAGGCAGGGGCGGTGTTTGCGCAGACGATTCTGAGGATGACGCGAGTCCTTGCGGACAGTCTGATTGCCGTTTAAATCAACAGGTTACTATATTAATCTTTTTGCCGTTCGGTTCATGGATATGAATATCCCAACCTATCCTTTCCGAATCGGAATCCGCGTCTCCCCTGTCAAAAAATACAAGCCATCCCTCTTCGGCCTTGCAGCTGTCCATATATCCCAACAGTTGCTCTATGCTATTTTGTACCGTCATTGCCCCTTTTATCTTCAATTCGATGGGATAGTGACTGTTTTTGTATTTTATGCAAATATCGACCCTTCCTCTCCCTAAAGCGTATTCCCTGGCGACAAATTCAGCGCCTCCGTTCAGAACTCTTTGCAAAAATGCGAAGATGACCAGCATGCAATAGGCTTCATTCGTCAATGAAGAGAAAACCTTGCGAATTTCATCTGAAAATTTTGTGATGGGCACATTATTTTGATCTGAGAGGCTTAATTTTTGATAAGCCTGGCTGATGCTGAGTTCCAGTCGTGTAATCAGATCCTTTTGGGAGAAGATGATTTTGTAATTTTTCAGCCAAAAAATCTGGAAAGCTTCAAGAAGTCCGGTCATGTCAAGGTATTTGCCGTCCATCCACTTCCCTATGTGTTCTGGTGGAATATTAAGCGGTATGCCCGATGACAGTACCCTGGCTATGACTTCCTTATACATGGGGTTGGCAGGGCGCAACCCCCTATCGGCGTCGTTGTCTCTTTTCAAAAGTCCGAGATCGATGCAAAGCCGAATATCGTCCTCCAGGATATTTGTCGGAAATTCCGGATCGCCGATGATGACGGCTTCCATGACTCTCCTCACCAGAGGCTGTTTTAGCCGTTCGGCGAGGGAGTCGAAATGGGTACGGTTTCTGATATACAGTTCGTTGGCCGCAGAATCGACAAGTGTTCCATCGATATCTATGGAGTAATCATTTTTCAAGAGGACCCTGACGGTAAGATTGGCCAATGCGTTGACAATCCAGGGCTGGCCCTCTGACCAGAACCATGCCTGCTCTAGGGCACTTTGTTTGAATATTTGGCCGCTTGCATCAGTATGTTGGGTATATAGGTTACGGATATCGTCTATAGTGAAATTTTGAACCGATAATGATTCGTATTTAACGTTGAATGGGCTGGCCGTGCCGACTGATTGGCCGTCAGATCTGATTTTTGTGCGGTAATCCATGATATCGCTCATTCCGACAAGGGCCAGCGATCTGGGAAACTTGAATCTGTCCCACGGACGGTTGAGATATCCGTCTCTCAGTTGTGCCAGTAAAGACAATATGACTGATTCGGTCAGACAATCGAATTCATCGAAAAAAACCACCACGTCTTTCTCGACGTATGAACATATGAATGACAGGATGTTCCTGATTCTTAAGCCGTTATCGAACCTCTCCAGTGCTTTGACCGGTTCGTACAGCCGATTTAGGGCCGATACCCTTGAAGAATACAGAGAATGCGCGATTAATGCGGAGAAACGGTCAAAAGCCAGATTTTCGTCATAAACCTCCCGCAATCCCCCTAAAGAGCAGTCGAAAGCAAAATATTTTCCTTCGGCATTGATTTTTTCAATCAATGCCTTTAATATCGTCGTTTTTCCTGATTGTCTGGGACCGTGAATGACAAAAAACTTCTTGTCGTCAATCAGTGCCGACACTGCAGTATTCCGCCCAAGAGGGGGAATCATATAGTGCTCTAAAGGGTTGCAGGTGCCGACGATGTTGAATTCCTTGATTCCGGATAATGTCATGTTCTCTCCTGGATCTACCTTCTTAAGCGGTGAAGCGGATGACTGTATGAAGGAAAATGAACTGAGCTTTTGATGACGGATGCCGAAAAGATATCAACAGGGCGGTATTGAGGGCAAAGACGGATCGAATCGGCTTCCTCGTCGCACATCCCGATGATCATAATGTATCACTTTCTAATCATCGGTTCAAGTTAAATATCTTCCTGGATGGTCCTGGATACCATGCATTCCCTCCTTGAACCTTGCACCGATACTTGCGTTCTGAATTTTCGACAGTTCTGGCTCGGATCGGAGAAACAGAAGAAACCGGACTCGCTGGACCTTCTACGGGCATCCGCGAGCCGGTCAGGCCCTCTCAAGGTCCTGCACGCCTCCCATGGATGACGCCACCGTCATAAGCCGGCGAGGGATTTATGATGGAGAGATGGATAAGGCGGCGGTATCCCAATCAGGGTGACTGGACGGTCACGATCCTATAAGTGGTTGTGTTTGTCTACCCTTTAGCCTCCCAGATGCCAATGACCAGGGGGCGTTGGTTGCCTCGGGTTGCCGTTCCGACTTATTACGGTTTCGTCATGGATGACCGGGGCAAGGTGCCGTAAGAGGTTCATTTCCCGACTGTGCTGTTGCGGCCGGGCCGTGCGTAGGTTGAACATGTCGTAGGCAGTCGTGCGAAAATATCGTAGTTATAATATAAGAAATTCATTTTCTTGGGTATCGGAGTTTATGTCGCTCATCATATTGTTTGTGACGCCCATTAGGATTTCATGAGCCGAGGTGTCGATAAACAACCGAACGTGGAGGGCGCGTGACGCGTCATATGCCGAAGACGGGTGCGGCAAGGGCTGTTTGAGACTAGACTCTGGCTGGAGCTGAACGCGGGAAAGGATGCTCGGCACGTTCAGGGCAGGAGACTCGATGGCGGGAGGCATGGAGTCGCATATGCGTTCAGGTTCGGCATCGCGGCTTCGAGAAGCGTCTGCGGCCCGGCATCGTGTTGAGGGCGCGTAGGATTATTTAATGAAATTGCCTGGCGGGACATTGAAGAGGGGCGGGGGAGGCAAAGACTTTTCGCTTTTGGGGTCGTCAGTGCCTGGGCGGCGCAATCTGCAAGGCATGGCGTGCCCCTGGCCGGCCCTGGGCCTGACGCGGCGAGAATGTCGGACGAAGGCGCGGGGTGATGCTGTCGACACTGCATGGGGATGGGGAACTATCCGGAATCTGCCACCGGGAGATCCCTTTTTTCAAAAGAAATCTTAAGCGTTATATCCTGTCCGGCACGGAAACCTGGCCGTGGAGGCTTAGGGGGATGGATGACCTTGCGGGAAGGCCTCAATGCGGGATAAGGATTCCTGGGTAGGCTCCCCGTGCTGAATCCGGACACCCAGTTCCGGAAGAGACAGAAATCCGCATGACGGTGGCCAGGCATCCCGTCCTTCCCGCCCAGACTTCTACCGTGTGCCGCAGGGGTACGGGCCAAGGTGGCGGCGGGAGGGGTAAGGGACCCCGCCGGTGACTGAACGTCACGTTGCCATGGTGGGATTGCGGTGGTTCAGGGTCCCGAGACATGAAGATGTGAGCCAACTGCGGAGAGATAGGCGGTCGTGCGGCGGGTCCACGCTACGGGATACAGTATCGATGATGAAGCGATGATAGGGCGAAGCAACGATGCGGGCAGTGGCGGTTCGGCAGCCGCAAAAGTCTTTGCCACGGCAGCAAGTTGCAAGATCCTGGGCATGAGGCGCTCCGAAGGTGAAACTGCAGGCACGGATGATACGCGGTGGGGACAGCGGTCAGCGTCAGGCGTTACTCAAGCCAGGTGGCGGATGGCTTGCCGGTAACTCATGAGGTTCTGGAGGCTCATCGGCCATGGCGGGGCATCATTTAGTGGAAGATGATGTGGAAGATGGAGGGGTGCTTATGGCTGGCGTAAAGCAGCTGATATGACGGAAGCGGCTGAGATTGAGATAGCTGTTGAAATGGCGGAAGTAGTGAAAGTTGATGAGGCAACAGAGGCAACAGAGGATGCAGAAGATACGAGGCGTACGGTTGAACCGTGAAGAATGTCGTTGATTTTGCCATTATTGGAGTTCCCTCCGTGTTCAAGCGGTCGAACATGAAGTGGTCCAGGCACGAGAGGTGTTGGGTAAGGCGTCAGGGATCTTCGGGAGTATTCTGCGTGGGAAATTTTTTCCACTACAATTTTTTTGAATATGTCGGTGATCCGCAACAAATTTGTCGCCGCTGAAATCGCTTTGTGGTATGGATAATCTTCTGGACAGATTACCTGCGGAAAAATTGTTGACATCGATATTCATCGAATATTGAATGTGCCTTTCGTCCTTTTCGTTAGACGTTCTGAGTCGGCAAACGAGAATCGGCTTCATCGAAAACGCGTTACGAGACGGGAGCGCCGTGCGGGTCATTGCCGCTTTCCGTACGGAAAGACAGATGAGTCGCGGAATCCTGTGCCGATAGAGGAGTGTAGGGGAGCAAAGGGAGATGGAGATAATGATCCGTGAAGGAAAACCAAAAGCAAGCTGTAGATGATTCCTGAATTGCCGGGGAAAGCCAGATGTCTCGGCAGAAACAGCCCAAGTCGCTTGGGACTTACTCTGACAGCATCGGATATCTCGTCGAGCATGGCTTCGCGTACGTGGACAAGACGGCGTTTGTCCGCGAGATTCTGAAGGAGGACGGAGGAGCCTTCTTCCTGGCCAGGCCGAGAGGCTTCGGGAAGTCGCTTGTTGCCGATACCGTGAGGCAGGCCCTCGCCGGCAAACGGAAGCTTTTCAGGGGCCTGGCCATAGATGATCCCGAGTTGGGATACGCCTGGAATCCTCACCGGGTGCTCCATCTTTACATGAGCAGCTACGGCTACCGCTTCGAGGGACTGGACGAGAATATATGCGAAACCCTCCAGAAGATCGGAAAATCAAAACGGGGTCGAGATATCGAGCAGGACGCCAGGACCGGCCCTGGTCGAGCTTGTGGATTCCCTCTGCGGCGCCACGGGAGCGGAGAACGGTTGGGGAGGAGGGAAGAATGGCTCCCGAGTGGCCGTAGTCATAGACGAGTACGACCGTCCCCTCACTAGGCAGCAACAGAACGAAAGCAAGGAAGGTGCGAGTTCGTCATGGAATTCCTTGGCTGGATCTATTCGGCCCTTGAATCATACAGAGACAAGCTGAGCCACATCTTCATTACCGGATTCACGAGATTCAGGGAACTGCCGCTCGTGGAGTCGCTGGATGGGATGACTGACATGACGTTCTACCCGAGGTTCAAGGCAGTTTGCGGCTTTACGGTGGACGAGATAAAGCTTACGTTTCGGGAGCACCTGGAAGCCGACATCAGGGAGTCCCGGCAATGGAAAGTCTTTGATCCTGATGCCACGACTGATCATAATTTTAGGCAGGATCATGGAAAAGTACGACGGGTACAGCTGGGACGCCGAAACGCTGGTACTCGATCTGCATGAGGATCTGCGCGGTTTCGAACATCCGTGTTCCAGGGTCAGCTGGTACGGGTATCGAGGCGGTAATTTCATGGGGGTAATCCAGCTCGAATACGGCGACTGCGCCGATCTCTTCGAGAAGGCCCCCGCCGCGAACGGCACGCTCTCCCTGGACGACATGTACAGGCTGACGCCACGGACACTTCTGTCCCAGGCCTGCTACCTGACCGTTCACGGTACTGCAGGCGACGGCTCTCGCGACCTCATTCTCGGGATCCCGAACAGGGACATAAGGGTCAGGATGGCTGAGGAGTATTTTCCCGATCGCGTCTTCCCCGATATAGACCGGCACCACCATGATGAGATCGTGCAGCTGTGGAAGGAATTGAGCGATGCCTTCGTCGCGCGGGACGCAGGTAGGGCCGAAAAGGCGCTTGAAGCCATTTACATTGGCCATTATCACGAATTTTTTACCGGCAACCGGTGTTTCATGCTCTCGATTCTGAAAGCGGCGCTTGTCTTCTTGGGCTCCGTTACTGACAGGAGTTCAGAGACAGTGACACTGGCCGATATCGCTGTCGAAACTTACGGCGGCAATGGCGCGTACGCCATAGCCTTGAATGTCGATGAATCATCCTGTCCGTCCGAATTGGCCGCCGGTCCGTCAGAGGTTGCCGCCCGACGAGTGAAGAAGCGCGGAAATCGGAAGACCGACGGAAAGGTCAGGCCCCCCCTCGACATGGTAGCCGATGAGGCTATTGCCGGGTCGCGGAAGATGATATCCGCTTGGGGGCTTCTCGCCAGGCATACGAAGGCGTACGCGGTAGACGCGGTCGTGTCTGGCGTTTCGCAAGTTATGATCAGGTTCGAAGAGTTCACGCCGAGATCCCCATCGATATTCCTTGGAACATTGTTTGGTGACGTCCTGAACGCGGTCGCCTATCCAATACTTCTTGTTATATGCTTCTTGCCGCTGCTATTCAATGACGCATCGCGGTGGTTTTGCACAGTTCCATTATCGCCATAACATCACTGCAGATTGTCGTCTCTCGGTGCCGCGACATCGCTTCAGACTCCGATCTCCGGATGTTTTGGTATCGAGATTTATCGATGATCAGTTTCATCATGTATCGATATCCTACCGAACAACTCGAACATGGAGCTATCCACATGACATGTGACACTGCCTTCAGGGCATGGAATTTGCTTCGATATTAAATTTAAAATTTACCAGACTTAAATAAGTCTGACTTCTGGATCAGCTGACATCCGATGGCATTGGTCACTCCTCCGGTCGTTTCATCATGCTTGTGGATGTCCAGCAGTTTGACGAGATGGGTCAGAGGTACCGCTCACTTCAGTGATTACAAGCCTATCCGCCTTGGTCCTCGGAGCTACGGGTTTGACCAGGCAGGTTTCCGATTCTTTCTTGATCCGTCGTTAGCCAGTTTATCATTGATACGATTGACCGGTATCTGGCCATTTGTAGTCATCACCAGAGTCACTGTAATGGTCGATTGCATGCGGTTTAAGGTCGATTGCATGCGGTTTAAGAATGCTTAACCCTCATGTTTCCGAATGAAAGTCTATAGGAATAAGTTCTGGACAATTTAAGCAATATCAAACATTAATTGATTGATTGTCTGATATAACACGTAAGATAATCTTGCACAATATTTTTAGATTCACTTAACATAAAGAATGGCAATATCATACAAATATATTTTTTGGTTGCTTTATCTGCATTGAAATATTGAATATTACGAAAATTCTCTGTTATTTTGCGTATCCAAAGAAAATATAATTTGTTCCAAACGTAATATCGTAAATCCCATGAGATTATATCAAAAATTAATACATAAAATTTCAATATATCTCTTGGGAAGCATGTCAATTTATTTTTGCAATATTTTTGACGTGCGAATTATACCCAAATGAATTTCAGCTCATTCACTCCTGTCAAATCGGGGTTTAACTTGATGGCGTGAATAATTTCGCGCTCCGAAGGATCAGCGGTACCCTTAAACCAAAGCTCCATTACTAATGCTAATACCAAGATAAATCAGTTCTATCAATCTATACATACAATTTTTTTATACTCTGATAGTTGTTGCTATTTATAACATTATTTATAATTATTTGTTTGTTTGTGTCTTTTAATTTTCTTGATATGGCATTCATCTATAATAATATTTTAAAATCTGTTTCTTTTAACTTTTAAATTTTCTGTTTTCTACGATATTTATATTCTTCAATTTTTTTTTCCTTTCTTTTGTTTGATTTTTGATCATTATCAAAATGCTATAATACTGATTATAACGTAAATTGTCAATATGGTGCAGGTTCAAGTACTCCATTTTTCGTGTTGGCTCGGCTTTTCCTTATTCGCCGCTCTTGCTGGCCTGCCACCATGATGCGGTAGCCGTGACGGGATACGGTTGACGGTGAGGGCGCCAACTGCAAGCGGATGGATTTAGCGAATGAACTGGCAAGACCAACGCCAAAAGTTGTTTTTTTACAGAACTCCTTGACATCGCAGGAACTTCCAATATAATTAATCCATATCCATTTGCGCGACTCTTTCCCTTTTCTCTCCTATGTATGACGCCCTGCTCACGGCTAAGTCATCGACAGCCGATACGTCGTACTCACGTCCGTTGCCTTCCCCAACTCGCTCCCCACTTTGCCCCCCCCACGGCGCATTCCACCGCGGTTCGGCGGCGCCGGGCCGATACCCGTTACCGTTGACTCATCGGCGAGACGCCGGAACGTGACGTTCACGGCCCTTTCCCGCTTGCGGCGGTCGTCATTTTTCCTCCCCGAATCCTTGTCCAGGAGTCCTTATGTCGGATAACCAGACCCCGTCCCCTTCCATGGCGGGCATGCCTTTCGCTGACGTGTCCGACCCGGATCCGGACAGGAACCTGGCCAGGGTAGGACCCGACCCCCTCGCTGACGCGTTCCTGGAAAAGTTCACGATCCACGCGGGTCAGGCGGGCCCGATGCTTTCGGGGACGGAGGCTGGAGAGGCGTACCGTGCCCGCCTCGTTTCCCCGGGAGGGCCATTGGCATTCTACGTCCATTTCCCGTTCTGCAAGGGTCGCTGCCTGTTCTGCGGCTTCGCGGGCAAGAGCCCGGCGGGCGGCCTGGGGGAGTCCTACTGCAGGGCGGTGGCAAGCGAGATCGAGCACCTGGCCCGCGCGACCGGTCCCCGTGGCCCGGCCAGGACCGTCTACTTCGGCGGGGGCACGCCCAGCTCCCTGGACCCGGCAGATCTCTCGCGAGTGCTTTCGGCCGTGCGCTCCTGCGTACCTCTCGCCAACGACTGCGAGATTACCCTGGAAGGCGCGGTCCACGACTTCACGCCCGCGAGCATGGACGGCTTCCTGAAGGCCGGCTTCAACCGCTTCTCCATTGGCATCCAGAGCTTCGACACCGCCGTCCGCCGCGGCATGGGGAGGGTACTGTCAGGGGACGAGGCGGCCGCGCGGCTTTCCGAGGTCTGCTCACTGGACATGGCAGCCGTGGTAATCGATCTCATCTACGGGCTTCCCGGACAGACGCCCGAGGTCTTTTCGCGGGATTTGGAAGTTGCTGCAGAGACCGGCCTGGACGGCCTGGACACTTACCAGCTGAACGTCTTCCCCGGAGGGGAGCTTGAGAGCGCGGCCAAGGAGGGCAAGGTGCCCCCCCCGGTCCCCCTCTCCGGACAGGGCCGCTACTACGCCCTGGCGTGGGAACGGCTGGGGCGAAAGGGTTTCAGAAGCCTCAGCCTCAGCCATTATGCCCGGAGTTCGCGCGAACGCAACATTTACAACCCCTGGGCCAAGCGTCGCAGGGACTGCCTGGCCGCAGGCGCTGGAGCCGGGGGTTTTCTGGCAGGCTGGGCCTCGTACCGGCGTCCTGACCCCAAAAGTTACGTGGATGCGGCCGCCCGTGGCGAGTTCGCCCCCGATTTTGTGACCGCCCCGCCGTCTTCCGGGGCCATCATCTCATTCATCGTAGGTGAGATGGAAGAGGGGCGCCTGGACCTGAGGGAGCTTGTCTCTCGCTTCGGCCCCAGTCCGGACGCTCTCGCGCGACTCCTGGACAACTGGGTGGAGGCTGGGCTGGCGGAGATTCGTGACGAGCTCTTGACCATGACAGTGGCCGGTCGCTTCTGGGGCGTGAACTTGACCCAGGCCGTCGTAGAGACGCTCGCGGCTGCGTCAGGGAGTTAGCCCCTGCCGCATGGCTGGCATCGTCCCTCACGGGGTTGCCTTCTTCAGTTCTTGCCTTCTCCCGTTCTTTTTATTCCGGCTTTCCCGGTCTTCATCTTCAAGGGTTCCCGGTCTTCCCATCCCTTGCTTTTCGTTTCAGATTTCATTCCTTCCGTTCGGTCTTCCCGGTCCGGTCAGGCGACTCCACTTCATAGGGCTTTCCTGAACCTTTCCGGCCAACGCTCTCGCCAGGCCTAAGCCCTCGCCAGGTCTCTGCTTTCTGACGGCATGTCTTGAACAGGTTCATACAGCGGGGTTCGTTAGCCGCAACCACCCGCCCATGCCAGGAATGCCTTTCCGGCGCTCCCTGCGGCAAGCGTACTGGTACCTGTCCCCGTGCCTCACGCGGGCCGGGAATGGCATGGACGCGAGTAAGCTGTCCAACTCACATGTTTCGAGGTGCTGGTCCAATCGTCCTGAAATCGGCGTAAGTCTGAGCCTTGGAGGTTTCCCGCGTTGAAGGCCGGATTTCGTTTGCCGGAAGCTTCGTGCCCCGGCGAGGGGTTTCGTTTGCCTGAAGGCTTGCGCATCGCAGAGAAATTCTGCGCGCGGGAGCCCCGAGTCTGGATGAGGCATTTCATCTGTTGGCGGTTTCGGGCGCCTGGGGGCGATTCGGTTTGCCTGAGCGATTCGGTTTGGCGGGGCGATTCCTTTTCCAGGAGGGTTTCCGTTTGCAGGAGGGATTTCGTCAGGGGGATGGATCTGTGTTGCGTGAACCATCATGCTTCGAGGGGGGATTAAGTTGGGAAATGGGGGCTCGCTCAGTCAGGGGGACGCTGTGAAGGACGGGACTCGCCTGGAGCGGGCTTTCGGCGCAGTGAAATCATTCCTGGACGGGAAGGGCATCTTCGAGACCCACGAGCTCGTGACCATTGGGCTCTTCGCCGCCGGCTCCAGGGCAGCCACCCTGATGATAGCCCTGGTCGGCGGCGGCATGAACCCCGTCACCATCGTGATCCGGAGCGCGGTCCACGCCGCGCTTCTGGTGGTGCTCCTCTGCAAGGTGCCGAAGACCGGGGCGCTCACGCTCTTCAACGTCCTGGGGGCGGTGCTGGCCTTCTTCCTCATGGGCCAGGGCATGCTCACCATCCCCGCCATGCTGGTCGGCACGCTCCTCACGGAGCTGGCCTTCAGGGCTGCTGGAGGCCTGGAGCGCCGGCCTGGCCTCGTCCTGCCGATGGTGGCGGCAAGCGAACTCATGGTGCGCTTCGCCAACCTGGGCGTGAGCTGGCTCGCGGTGCGCGAGCAGCCCGGGCTCATGGTGTTCGTGACCGCTATCACCGCCTTCAGCTATCTGGGGATCCTGATAGGCCTCCCCTGCGGCTGGAGGATGGCCAGGGAGCTCCGCCACGCGGGGCTCATTCGCTAGGGGGGTTCCGCCATGGCCATTTTCGTGCTTCCGCTCGCCTGCCCAGCCGCGGCCCGCCCGGTTTCCGCCCTCCCCTCGTCGCCATGCCCCATGGCGGTCGGCGCCGAATCCGGCGGCCCCGAAGCGACCCGCTCCCCGACGGCCGTATCCCCTCCGTCGGTCCCGTCCGCGACGGGCTCGCACTTCGCGGATAGGGGCGGATGCCCGGCAGGATGTCCGGAGGTGCTCCTGTGAGTCACCGCGGTCTGCTCGCGAGGCTCGGGGCCGGCGGGGCCAGGAAGGGCCTGGGGCTCCTCCCCGAGACGAGGGTCGTCATCACGCTTGCGGGCTCCGTTCTGTCGCTCGTCTACGGGGACCCGTTCCCGCTGGGGGTGCTCTTCGTCGCGACTGCCCTGTACCTCCTCTGCGAGGTGCGCCTCAAGGCCGTGGCTGCGGTCTACCTCATAGCGGCCGCGATGGCGGCCGTGGCCATGCTCTGCGTGGAGCTCCTCATCCACGCGGTGCCCGCCATGCGGGCCCAGTCCCCCATCCTGGCGCTGCTCCCGTTCCTGAGGATGGGGATCGCGGTCAATACCGTCCTGCCGCTGGCCTTCCACGCCAGGCTGTCGGATCTGGTCACCACCCTGAGGCGGGCGAGGCTTCCGGGGCTCTTGAAGCTCCCGCTCCTCATTACGGTGAGGTTCGTGCCGACGTTCCTGGGCGATGTTGTCCAGATCCGCGAGGCAGTGAAGCTCAGGTTCAGGGGGCGCGGGGGGATCCGCTTCTGGGTCGCCCGACCGCTTCTGTGGTGGAGGGTCTTCTTCATGCCTCTGGTCGTCCGGCTCATCCGATCCGCGGACGAGCTCGCCCTGGCGGCCGAGCTTAAGGGGCTCAGCCCCGAGACGGACTTCGGGAGCGCCCCCCTCGTCTGGAGCAAGGCCGACCGGACCGCCCTGGCGCTGGCCCTGCTCTTCTTCTCCCAGTCGCTTCTGGCGTGGAGCCTTTACCATGCTTGAGGCCAAGGGGCTCGGGTACCGCTATCCTGGGGCGCGGCGCCCGGCGCTCTCGGGCGTGGGCTTCGAGCTGGAGGAAGGCGAGGGTCTCCTGGTCGCGGGGGAGTCCGGCGGGGGCAAGTCCACGCTCCTGCTCCTTTTGGCGGGGCTCTGCCCGCGATTTCTTAAAGGCGACATGCAGGGCGAGATCCTGCTGGAGGGGAAGCCCATGGCGGGGTTCCCGGAATGGGCCGCCCGCACGGGGCTCATGACCCAGAACCCGGAGTCCCAGTTCCTTGCCGGGAGCGTGGAGGACGAGCTGTATCTGACGCTCCGTTGCCGCGGGATCTCCGGGCCCGAGGCCCGCGCTGCCGCGGAAGGGCGCCTTCGGGCCTTCGGGATCGAACACGTCCGCCTCAGCCCGGTCCTGAGCCTCTCCGAGGGCCAGAAGCAGAGGGCCGTCCTCGCGGCGCTTACCGCCCTGAGGCCCAGGGCGCTCCTCCTGGACGAGCCGTCCGCGAACCTGGATCCCCGAGCGCTGGAGGATTTGGCGGGGCTCCTGCAAGCGCTCGCTGCGGAGGGAGTGTCGATCGTCGTGGCCGATCACCGGCTGTATTGGCTCAAGGGCGTCTGCTCCAAGGTCCTGGTCCTGGCCGGCGGCGAGCCTGCGGCCTACGGCGGCTGGGAAGTCCTTTCCGATGCCCGTGAGCGCGTGCGGCTGGGGCTGAGGGGATGCGAGCGCCCGGAACGCCCCGCGCTCCCGGACGCGGGCGGGAGCGCGGAGGGCCCGGGCGGCGATACCGGAGGCGCGGGCATCGAGCGCCTGTGCTTCCGCTACCCCGGGGGCCCGACCGTGCTGGACGGCTTCTCCGCCTTTCTGCCCTCCGGGAAGGCCTGCGCCCTTTCCGGGCCCAGCGGCAGGGGCAAGACCACCTTGGGGAGGCTTCTCTGCGGGCTGGAAAGGCCGCTTTCGGGAAAGGTGCTGTTCAACGGGGTCCCCGCCGGGCCGGATCTGGGCCAGGCGGTCCTCCAGAACTCCGATCACCAGCTCTTCATGCCCAGGGCCATAGACGAGGTGGCGACGGCCCTGGGCGGCGGGCGCCGCCGCGCGGAGGCCGAAGCCATGAGGATCCTGGAATCCTACGGCCTGGGCGAGCTTGCGGCCAGGCACCCCCAGTCCCTTTCCGGCGGGGAGAAGCAGCGGCTGGTGACGGCGGCGGCCCTCGCGCGGCCCTCCCGCCTTGCCGTCCTGGACGAACCCACCTCGGGGCTCGACGGTCGCAATCTCCTGCTCATGGCCCGCCAGATCAAGGCGCTTGCCGATTCCGGGCCTGCGGTGCTGGTCGTGACCCACGACGAGGAGCTCGTGGCTCTTGTCGGGGACCTTTCCCTGGATCTGGGCCCCTGGCCTGAGACGGCCAGGGGGCATTGACCGGTCCGGCCCTCGGCAGGGAGTGGCCACCGGTCAGCCGTCGCCCTTGGTCGTCAGCGGTTTTGGGGGCCGCAGGCCCCGGTCAGCCGCTGACATCCGGCAGAGGCGGGCTTTGAGCCGCCGGGGATTTCGGGCCGTCTGGCCCTTGGAGAGACGTGAATTCCGGACGTCCTCATGGCCTTGGCGGGCGGGTATTAGGGAATGTTTCCGGGTCGTGTCGCCTTTCGTTTCAAGATGCAGCGCCTTATCGCGGCTTCGTCATATTCGCCCGTTCTTTTGCCGCAAGATGTATCACCTTGTCGCGGATCCGGCGGATTCGTTGCGGGAAACGTGTGGGGCGGATGAAACGGGTAGCGATGCCTGAACCCTAACCGGATAGCGTTCCTCCTCGATATCCCCCGGCGGTTCGGCGGAGGTCTCCGGCGCGGGCGGCGCGTTGAGCGCGGCTGTCTGCCGGAGGCAGCGGCGTGCGGGCGCGTGGGCCGCAGTCGCCGGATTCCGAATCATGCCGCCGCCGGCTGCCGGCGCCCCCTCTCCGGGGCTCCGCATCATGACCAGAGGCGCAAGTGTGCGCCGCCCCCGCAGGGGGAGAAGGCCTCCCGGAAGGGGGGAAAGGACAAAAAAAATGAAATCGCTTGTCGCATACTCGTCTCTCACCGGCAACACGAAGGCTGTGGCGGAGGCCGTGGCCAAGGGCCTGGGCGAGGGGGCGTCCCTGGTCCCGGTCAAGGAGGCTCCCGCCCCGGAGGGCTTCGATCTGGTCGTGGTGGGCTTCTACGTGGACAAGGGCAAGGCCGATGCCGACTCGCTCAGGTACCTGGAAGGGCTCAAGGGCAGGAAGGCGGCGTTCCTCTTCACCCTTGGGGCATACCCCGACTCGCCACACGCCGACAAGGTGGAGGAGGGTACCCGCGAGCTTCTCGCTAAGGGCGGAAACGAGGTGCTGGGATGCTTCCGCTCCCAGGGCAAGGTGGACCCCGGGCTCATCGAGGTCATGAAGAAGAAGCTCGGGCCGGATCACCCCCACGCCCAGATGACGGAGGAGCGCAAGGCGCTCCTGGAAGAGGCGTCAAAGCATCCGGACTCGGAGGACATCAAGAGGGCAGAGGAGTTCGGCGTCGGGCTCCTCTCCAGGGACGCCTGAAAGCCCCTGCGGCCCGGGCCCCCGCCGGGGAATCGGCCGCAGACGGGATTGGGGGCCCCGGGCGGGGCTCGCGCCGTGCCGCGCGGCGCGACGGAGAGCCTTTGCCGCAGACGGCGCGATGGAGAGCCTGTGCCGCAGACGGCGCGACGGATAGAGCGCAGACGCCGAAACGGCGCCTTGAGGAGGACTTAGCATGCGTTCCATGACCCCGGAGGAGATAGACATCCTGGCCGTCAAGGCCAAGTGGGCGACCATAGTCACGGTCAGTCCCGACGGGCGTCCTTACGCCATAGAGGCCACGCCGTTTTTCATGGACGATTCGGTCTGCTTCATGATTAACCCGGACGGCGCCACCCGCTGGAACCTGGAGTCGAACAACCGGGTGCTCCTGAAGATTACCTTCGCCTCGAAGGACGTCTCCATGTGGGCCGGGGTGAGCCTGGAGGGGACAGGGGCGTTCTCCCGGGACCCCGATGTCATCGTCCGGGGCTGGAGGGCGCTGGGGGCGCTGATGGACGAGGACTACTCCGACTCGGCGGCGAAGTTCAGCAAGACCCCAGAACGGTCGCCGCTCCTGATGGTTAGGGTGGACGGGAAATCCGGCCGCTGCAGCGCGAAGCCGGGGGAGCCCATGCCGGCCTACTGGAAGTGCAGACCCTGAGACCATCCCCGGCTGAAATAGGACATGGCCTTCGGCGGCGCCAGGCCGCCGAAGGCGACCTACTTGCGGTTTCCCCGCGTATGTCAGGGGAACTTGCCATCACTGGAGCGCGCTAGGGGTGGTCGGGGGAAGACACCGGGCCAGGAAACGGCGGCATCGGAGTCGGCCGCGAGACCGCTTCGCGGTCTCGCGCTGGGCGTCCGGGCCTAATTGCAGGCGTGGCTGAACGCCGCAAACTCGAGAGTTGCCGTGGCGGAACGCCTCTGGCGTATCTGTTCGCGGAGGGGGCCAGGAGGTCGGGGGAAGTGCCCACACCCCCTCTTCATGAAAGTCAATGGTATAAGGAAGGCGATAGTGGCCCAAAGTGAATAATTGATGCCTATACATTGATTCTAGTGTGTAGCAGTATTAGGACATAGAAGAATAAATAATTATAATTATGCTTAATTATGTACAGTTCCGATGCAGGATATAGGCGGTTTGGGGCAGCCGGCTTAGGGGTAAGATACTATGGTTCGGGCTGAAAGGAGACACAAGATGTCACGCACGGCCGAACGCTCCTACATCAACCCCTTTGTGATGGTATTCTTGATTGGCTGGGTCAACGGCAGGAAATTGCCTGTCTACCTTGTCGAACTCGCCAAGATAGTGCTCCTGAGCCGAGAGGGCATGAACGACACCGACATCGGCAAGGCTCTCCGGATGGACCCGGACACGGTCGGGAAGTGGAGGAAACGATTCATCGAGCAAGGGGGCGAGGGGCTCCTGGACAAACCCCGTTCCGGCAAGCCGAGGAGCTACGACTGTAAGAAGGTCGCGCTCGACGTCCTCAACACGCTCGGCAGCAAGCCTACCGACGGGACTTCCCTCTGGACCGCCAAAACGGTGGCGGAGGAGATTGCCGTATCCGAGGACATCGTCGGGAGGATACTGCGGAAGGCCGGCATAAGGCTCGGGGCGCTCCGGACCTGGTGCGTGAGCAAGGACCCCAGGTTCCACGAGAAGGCGGCGGAGGTCATATGGTGGTACATGAACGCCCCCGAGAACTGCACGGTCATGGCGCTCGACGAGAAGACCGGCATCCAGGCCCTCCAGCGCGCGACCCGCTTCGTCCGCACCCGGAACGGGGGGTTCGCCAGGGCCATGGACAGCACGTACAGGCGCAACGGGGTCGTCAACCTGTTCGCCGGCCTGGACATCAAGAAAGGCATCGTCTACACCCAGAAATACGAGAGAAGAGGAGGATCGAGTTTCTTCGGTTCATGGATCAACTGGTTGACGAGGTCCCGGGCATCAAGGACATGACCCGAGAGCTCCATATTGTCATGGACAACTACTGCATACACAAGGGATGCGTCGAGTGGCTCAAGGATCACCCGAACGTCCACTTCCCCTGCACGCCCACCTCCGCCAGCTGGCTCAACCTGTGCGAGGTGTTCTTCGGCAAGCTCTCCAGGACGATGCTGAAGGGAGGGAACTTCCAGTCCACCGATGAGCTGTCTCTCGCTTTGGATGCCTTCATAAGGAACCATAACGCCAAGCCCAAGGCGTACGTCTGGCGGGCAAGGGGGGTGAACGGGACCCAGCTCCGGAATAAGCTGGCAAACTTCTGCGATTGAACACTAGTTTAGGCGTCTACACTGCGAATGCGTAATATTTCGTGGCATAACTAATAGTGACGCCAACAGTCGTGTGGGGAGCCGACAGGCCGAGGGTGAGCCCCTGTTGTGGGCGTTGGCATTGACGATGCAACTATATCTGGAGTGCCCACATTGTAGGCTCAAACGGCTGCGAGGCGGACGCCCGGAGCGAAGGGAGGCGCGGAGTGACGGATGTGACAAAAAAAAAGGACCGGGTGGGGGCAAGGCCCGCAAGCCCTGTGTGGCATTCGACTCCCGGCACCAGGACGCGTTCCTCGAGACGTACCGCACCTCCGGCAACCATGCTGCCGCATCCAAGGCCGCCGGGGTGACCCGAAAGACCGTCTACGCCCACATGTCCCGCAACCCCGAATTCAAGGCCCGCGTCCTGGAGGCCAGGACGGAGATAGAGGCCATACTGGCCGACGAGCTGATACGCCGGAGCCAGGTGATCGATGCCAAGAAGTCAGGACACGATGGCGCTCATATTCGCCCTTAAGAACCTGTGCCCCGCCAGGTGGGCCGACAGGCGGCAGACGGACCTCACCTCTTCCGACCGCTCGATGTCGCCCCCCCGACCGTTCGCCCGACGAGCCAGGAGGACCTGGCCAGGCTCAGGACCATGTACAGGGAGCTAAGGGAAATGGGCGGCGACGAGCCCGCTCCGTCGGGATGGAAGGCCAGATGACCTTATCGACGTTGGCCAGGGCCTGGCGGACGGTTCGCCATAGGCGGGAGAGCCCCTGGAGCCCGACTGCCGCCAGGGAGTAGGCAGGTACATTTGACCCCGGTCAAGCGGCGTGTCAGAATAGAGGGAAAACCGTTCGCCCGAATCCGTCCCGAATCGTATGAATGGACTCCTCTATGCCGCCGCTGAAAAAGACACAGAGAAACATGCTCGAGACCGCCGTCCGCGAGGCCCGCGACCTCGCCGAGGCCGGAGCCAGGGCCGTCCTGGAGTACCTGGGCGTGGCCCAGGCGTCCCCGCCGGAATATCTGGACGGGGCGCAGGAGGCTCTGAGGGAGCGTCTGAGGCTTCACGGGCGCCAGCTGGGCGACTGCCTTGACGGCGATGCCGCCCAGACGACGGATCGCCTGGCAGAGGAGATCGCCTACGAGCACTGGCACAGGATGCTCTTCGCCCGCATCCTCGCCGAAAACGGGATGCTGATGTACCCGTCCGCGTCCGGCCCAGTCCCGGTTACGCTGGAGGACTGCGCCGATCTGGCTGCCGAGGAGGGCGCGGCGGACGCCTGGGAATGCGCCGCGAGGTACGCGGCCATGATGCTGCCGCAGATATTCCGGGTGGGCTCTCCGGACTTTGACGTCGTGTTTCCGCCAGAACACCGACAGGGCCTCGAGAAGGGGATCGCGTCACTCCCCCCGGAGATATACGCGGCTCAGGATACACTCGGCTGGGTGTATCAGTACTGGCAGTCTAAAAGAAAAGACGAGGTAAACGCGTCGGAAGTCAAGATAGGCGCGCGGGAGCTCCCGGCGGTGACGCAGCTCTTCAGTCCCTCGTATATGGTCAGCTTTCTGCTGGACAACTCCCTGGGCGCATGGTGGGCTGCGCGGACGTTGTGCGAGTCCGATCTGGCGACCGCCGGAAGCGAGACAGAGCTGCGGGGAATGGCTTCGCTGCCCGGAGTCCCGCTGGAGTACCTGCGTTTCGTTAAGTACGGGGACGGCCCCTGGACCCCTGCGACGGGAACGTTCGATGGGTGGCCGGACGGCCTTGCGGAATTCAGGATGCTGGACCCCTGCTGCGGGTCCGGACATTTCCTGACTGCGGCGTTCCGGATGCTTGTCCCGATGCGCATGGTGGCCGAGGGGCTGTCGGCCAACGCGGCGGTCGATGCGGTGCTGCGCGATAATATTCACGGCCTGGAGCTTGATCGCCGATGCGTTGAATTGGCCGCGTTCGCTCTGGCGATGGCCGCCTGGACGTATCCGGACGCGGGCGGGTACCGCGAGCTGCCGACGCTTGACCTGGCGTGTTCGGGAACCGCCGTTGGTGCCGACAAGGACGCCTGGACGGAACTGGCAGGCAGGGATGCCAGATTGCAGACGGCGCTGGCACTGCTATACGACGCGTTCAGGGACGCGCCCGTATTGGGGAGCCTGATAGACCCGCGGGCGAGCGCGGACGACGACGGGCTCTTTGGGGCCGACTGGGCCGACGTCAGGCCGTTGCTGGACAAGGCGCTGGCCGCCGAGGCGGCGTACGAGCGGACGGAAGTAGCCGTGGCCGCCAGAGGGATAGCCGAGGCCGCTTCGTTGCTTGGCCGACCTTATACGTTGGTAGTAACGAACGTGCCGTATCTGTCAGGCGGCAAGCATTGTTTGGCTCTCAAAGAATTTTGCCAGCTCTATCACACGGAAGCCAAGGGAGATCTCGCTACCGCTTTCATCGACCGTTGCCTACGGCTCTGTTCGGAAGGCGGGGCAGTGGCCGCCGTCACTCCGCAGAACTGGCTATCCCTTTCCAGCTACACGAAATTTCGGGTAAAGCTGCTTAAGAACGATGCATGGCAAATGCTGGCTCGCTTAGGCCCCGGCGCGTTTGAGACGATATCCGGCGAGGTGGTGAAAGTCGTATTGATTGCCATAAGCAGGGGATTTAATGACGGACAAATGCTCAGTTGCATCGATGTCTCTGGACATAGGTTGGCAACGGACAAATCCAAAGCTCTTGCCGCCTCCGAAGTCGCAAGCGTCGCCCAGGCGAGGCAGCTGGACAACCCGGACGC
>JAISFS010000154.1 GCA_031263485.1 Deltaproteobacteria bacterium
TCTGCGGGTGCCTCGATCTCCGCGAGTCTTCCCTTGCCGGAGGGAAGATATTCCCGGCCCAGATGAGGATATCCTGCAACATAGCCTGGCACGCCAAGCGGGAAGGCAAGAAAACGGACAGGACGGACACGGTTTGAATGCGGTATCGGCTGGCATCGTTCTCTCGGTAGTCCAGGTCTCGGTGAAGTTGCCTGCCATCGTTCTCTCGGAGGTCCAGGTCTCGGTGAAGCTGCCTGCCATCGTTCTCTCGGAGGTCCAGGACTCAACGAAGCCGCCTGGCATCGTCCTCTGGAGGCCCGGGACTCGGCGATGTCGCAGGCGGGCTGATTTCGGCTACATCCGCTCGTTTCAGACGATCCTGGCGGACCTTCGGGGCGCGTGTCGTGTTGGCATAGGGCGCATGAAAATGACGCAGGACAGTGGGGCGCCGACTCTCGCGGTCCGGAGTCCGGAAATCCCGCCGTAAGCGGGCTTGAGCCCACATCGGCCGTGCGACGGCAACGGCTCCTGGCCGTTTCCGAGCCCCTGAGCATAGCCTGCAATCTATAAATCCACCTGGACCTGACCGGAGCGGGCTTTTCCTTGCCGTGACCGTTTCTCGGGTCCCTTATTATTTTTCAGCGGATTGATGCTTTATAGGGCAGGTTGAGCCCCATTCGCGGAGTTGGGAGTGCTATAATCGCCTTTCCGGTCGCTCTGGCCGGTCCCGCAGGGACAGGAGAGACGGTTCTGCGCCATGACCAAAGGCAAGGCGGTAGCTTACCTGCTCGCGACGGCGGTGCTGTGGAGCAGCGCCGGCGTGCTCATCAAGAGCGTCGGCTGGAATCCGGCAGCCATCTCCTCTTCCAGGGGACTGGTGGCGGCGGCGACGCTGTGGATCCTCCTTCCGGGCGGACTCAGGCCCAGGGAGCTGGGGCCCGCCCACTGGATCTCCGGGGTCTCCGTGGCGCTCATGTCCGTGTGCTTCACGGCCTCCACGCTCATGACCACGGCCGCGTGCGCCATAACGCTCCTTTTTTCCGCGCCGGTGTGGGTGGCCTTCCTGGCCCCGGCGTTTCTGAGGGAGAGGACCGCGCCCCTGGACTGGGCCTTCGTGGCGGCCATCTTCGGAGGAATGCTCCTGTTCTTCGCGGGCGGGCTCTCCGCGAGGAGCCTCGCGGGGGCGGGGCTGGGGGCGCTCTCCGGTCTCCTGTTCGCCGTGCAGGCCGTAAGCCTGCGGAAGATCAAGGACCGTTCCCCCGGCGCCTCGCTCATCCTGGGCAACCTCTTGGCCTTCGCGGTCGGAGCCCTCTTCTGGCGCCCGCCCTGGCCCGATTGGGGCGGGGTGCTTGCCATCTTCGCCATGGGGGCCTTCCAGGTGGGGCTCTCGTACTACATCTTCGCAGTCTCCATCCCCTACGTGACGTCCCTGGAGCTGGTAGTGATCACAATGATCGAACCGGTCCTGAACGGTCTTCTGGCCTTCCTGATACTGGGCGAGTTCCCCGGGCGATACGCCCTGGCGGGCGGGGTCATAGTCCTCTCAGGAGTGGGCAGCTGGAGCTGGCTCAAAAGCCGCAGGGATGCCGCCGCCCATACGGGCTGATCTGCGGAGGCGGCCAGTTCGGAAAGCTGAACCCGGCGGAAAGGCGCGGGTGGAGGCGAGGGACTCGGAAGGCTCGGAAGCCGGACGCGAAAAGGCACGTGTTGACAGAGCGGTAAGGCCTTGAACATAAGAGTTGTCAGGTCCGGTCCGGGGTGTCGGAGCGACAAGGCTAACGGCAGGGGAGCGGCAAGCCCCGGGGAACTGGGGTTGCATTGTCAGCGGCAGGAGAGCGGCAAGCCCCGGGGAACCGGGGTTGCAGGGCTAGAGGCAGGTGGCGGTTAGGCATGCGGGTGCGGAAATGTCGGGTGCGCGTGGGAATTCATCCCGGAGTGTCGGAGCGGCTATGCGCGAGGTACCGGAGCGATGATGCACCAGGGCGGGGTGCAGGTCCAGGCCCATGGGCAGGGAACGGGAAGGCCCGGGACATGGGGTGCCTGTGGCCGGGTAGCGGGATGTCGCGACAGGGCGCGGAAGATCGGACGCGACAAGGCCCGGGAGGCCTATGGCAACCCGGGCCTTGGAATGTTCAGGTTTTGCGCGGCACTTAGCCTTGCTTCCCGCACGGCCGCCATGCGTACCGCGATGCCGGGTGTCTATCTGGCCCCGGCGGCGGGAGGATCATTCAGGGACTTCTTCAGGGCCACCAGGTATTCCTCCACCAGCGTCTCCATCGCCGCGTCCCCCCAGTCGTCCTCGCGTTTGTTCACGAGCCCCGGGGCGATCACCGCGCCGCCCTTCGAGGCGGTCGCGAGCTTCTTGACTATATCGCCGGGCTGACTGCCTGCGGAGGCGAAGATGGCCATCCGGCGGCCACCGAAGTCGATGTCTTTGAGGAAGAGCGCCACGTGGTCGGGTATGCCTCCGAACCAGACGGGCGCCCCCAGGAACACGAAGGAATAGGGGGTGAGGTCGGGCTTGGGGCCCTTGATCTCCGCCGGGATCCCCTCGGCCCGCCTGGTCTCCTCCAGGCCGATGATCTCGCCCTCGTGGGGGGGGAAGGGCACCGTCGGCTCTATCTTGTAGATGTCCGCGCCGGTCTTGGCGGCAATGAGCTCGGCTATGCGCATGGTCTTGCCGGTCTGGGAGAAGACTATGACGATGGCCTTGCCGAAGACGGGGTCGGGTGGCGGCGGGGCGCCGTCCTTCGTGCCGGTCGCCAGCGCATCGGCAGGTGCCGCCATGAGGGCGGCTGGCGCCGTGAGGCTGGCGGACAGGAGGGCGACGGACGTCATGAGGCAGGCGGACAGGAGGGCTGGCAGAAGTGCGGGGAAGCTTCTCATGCTCTTCTCCGTGGCGTAGCCGGAACCGCCGGTGGCGCTGTCAGGTCCGCGCCGTCCCGGGCCAGGCCCGGAGAGGGCAACCGGGCCCGGCGGGCCGCTGTTGAGGCTGACGTATGTGCGACAACGGAAGATTTTAGCGGGATTGCCCACAAGTTTCAACGTCGAAATCGGCATGAGCGCCGCACGGCGCCGGGAGGAGCTCCCCTCTTCGGACCAAAACGTCTCGTTAGAGGGGCGCCAACTGTCGATCAAAATGTTAAGACCCAGTTATAACATAGGTTTTTGAACGTTGTGAAATGATTCGGGCCTGAAGTGCCAACTCATCCTGTCCTATGACACTGAGACGCCAGGATGCCAAGTTGGCGCCCCGCTGAAGAGTTGCCCGAAGCGCCAGAGGCGTCCGAAGCGGCCATGGGCCAGCGCAAAACCTTGCCCGTTCAGATTTCCAGAGATGGCGGGCGACCGCCATCCCCCCTTGGCACGCTGATTGCTTTGTAGCCTGTCAACCGGGGGTTCCGGAACGGAGCCACGGCGGGTCCTTGAAATTCAAGGGTCAACGAAACATCGGCCGCTACGGCCGTTACGGCGCAAGGCGCCGGGAGGAAAGAAAATGGCTCTCACGTCATACCTCAAGGTCACGGGCAAGTCACAGGGCGAAATCAAGGGCGACTGCCCCCAGGGCGGCGACAAGAAGGACAGGATACTGGTCTACGCGGTGGACCACGCGGTGGAAATACCCCGCGACACCCACACCGGGCTCCCCACGGGCCAGAGGATCCACAAGCCGCTCGTGATCACGAAGCACAAGGACCAGGCGAGCCCGCTCCTCTTCAGGGCCTGCACCACCGGCGAGAACGTGGACCTGGAGCTGGACTTCTACCGCGTCAAGGCGGACGGCACCGAGGAGAAGTATTTCACCGTCAAGGTCGAGGAGGGCATCGTCGTGGACATGCGGGAGTACACCCCCGCCACCTTCCTCCCGGAGAACAAGCCCTACTTCGACATGGAGGAGGTAGCCTTCACCTACTCCAAGATCACCTGGACCTACAACGACGGGAACATCGAGTACACGGACGACTGGAAAGCCTAGACGGGCACGGTCTGCCCATAGGACAGGCTAACCCCCGGCAAACTTTCCGCCGGGCATGCTTTCCGCCGGGCATCCAGCCGTTTGCCGAAAGGGCGAGGCACCCTCGTGCGCCATGTCGCGCACGGGTAGCCTCGCCCTTTCCGTTTTATGCGGACTTCACCTTTGGCGGTGACTTTGCCTTCCGCAACAAGGACAGGGGGAACAGCGGGGCGGTCATCGCGAGCCGGTTCGCCTGCCAGCCTTCTTTAGCGGCTTGTTTGCCGTCCGGACAGCCATAGCCTTTCCCGATCGATAGCCGGTGTCGGGATTATCCGAGGGGACATGGGCGGAGCGGATCTTTACCGTACAGCCCCATCGCGTCATCTCCAGGCGGAGAGTCCTTAACGCCGGTCTGAAAGTCCGTTCGAGGCGCCGGTCAGAAAGTCCGTACGGAGCCCAGGACATTCAATCCTTTCGGATTGCCGGTCACTCAATCCGTTCGGAACTCCGCTCACGGGCTCTCCGGACGGAGTGCCGCGCGGATAGACACCGAACGTGGCCGGTGCGCGTTGTCCCCCCCCGGACAGGGTGATCAGGCCGCAAGTAGGCGCCGGGTGTCGGCCCAAGGAGCTTGGGTGAACCGGAAGCCGGTTCAGGTTGCTAGCGCGAGCCATCGGGTTGCGGACCAGGATTGAGCTGTCGGATGGGAATTTCCTGGTCTTAAGGGTCGTCTGCAGGCTAGACGGCGTCCCTTATGACCTGACCGGGAACCTGGAATTCGCGGAACCTCCCGTAATGCCGTTCTCCATGTCGTTATGCGAGAAGAGAGCTGTCTGGTCTGACCGGTGCTCCCCTGGCAGGGCGGGAACCGAGACGTCGGAGGGGGCGTTTTAGGGGAAGACCTTTCAACGGCATGGTAAATATCCGGTTTGATGACGGCCTAATCGAAGGGCACCCGTACCGTCACGGCGAGGACGTTCGGGCGGAGATCGAGGAAAGGGTCCCCGCCGTGGCTGACGACACGGACAGGCTTGACCATGAGTCAGGCGCGTGCCCGACAGACAGGAATCCCGTCTTGGTTACCGCGTTCCATGGATGAGACGCTGCTTAGGTTTCTTGGGCGCGTCGGATCATTGGCTCATTGGCTCATTGGGCGACCGAGAAGAATCAGCAGAAAAAAACGTGAATGGTTTTTCCCAGGAAATCAACCGTGGAATCTCTGATTTTTCCTTCCCATGGCACGTTTGCGTCATTGTCGAATATGACAAGCCAGCCTTCTGAAGCTTTGAGATGATCCATATAGCGTAACAATTGCTTAAGACTGCTGTCAAAACTGGAAACTCCATTGATTTTAAGCTCTATTGGATAGGAAATTTTTTTATAATATACGCAAATATCAAGTCTGCCGCTCCCAAGAGCGACTTCCCTTTCAATATTGTCGACTCCTCCATTTAAAAGACGTTGCAGGAAAGACAATATGACCAAATGGCTTAAAGCCTCATTGAAAAAAAATACCATACTGGATTTGATAGATTCAGCTAAATCAAGATCCGCTGGCTTGGCGTGCGTGCGTTCATAATGTTCCATTCCATGTCTAATCGCAAGTTCAATCGATTTAGTGGATATGTCGCCGGAAGTTAACATTCCTGAATGCAATCTCCAGAATGTCTGGAAGGACCGAAGGAGCCCGTTCATATCTAAAACATGTCCGTCAGTCCATGGCCTGATAAAGGCGATAGGGATATTGGACTGGAGTATGTCGGTCAACATCTTGAAAATAATATTTTTATAAATAGGGTTAGATGGTTTCAAGCCATCGATTATTTTCATGGCGTTGACTTGAGTATCGTCTTCCAATGTTATCTTAACATTCTTCAATAGACCAAGATCTTCAGAGTATCTGAAATCATCTTGTGTGATTCCATCAGGTACGGTTTGTGAGCCAATGATAACCGCTTCCATAGTTCTTATGACTCGATATTCTTGGAGACGATGTCTAATCGATCTGATATGTTCCCTGTTACTGAGCATGATGGCATGGGCAGCCGTATCAATTTCTGACTCTGTAACGGGAATTGAAAAGTTGTTTTTAAGCTGGTTTTCTACGGCCTCGTAGGCAAGAGCGTTTGCCAGCCATGGTTGCCCTTCAGACCAGTACCATGCACGATCTATGGCATTTTTTTCGAAATTTTGACCGGTGGCTACAGTGTGCTGGCTATAAAGATATGCGATATCATCCAAGGAAAAATTTGGTAAAGAAAAAGACTCTGTAATAATATCAAAAGGGATTGCTAGTCCCAGAGACTGTTCTTCCGGATAAATTTTGTCCCTATATTCAGAGATATCACGTAAGCCGATAAGGGCAATTGATCTTGGGAAACGCGATGAAGACGAATTGGAGCGATGAAGATAACCTTCCCGCAACTGAGTTAAAAACGTGCTCAAAGCTGGACCGGCCAGAGAGTCTATCTCGTCAAATAATAAAACAACATCCTTATCGAGTTGATTGGACAACTTCATAAGGAGTCTTCTTATCCGAGATGACGGAAAGACTTTTAAAAGTTCATTGTTTTGATTGGCTAATCCATTCAATACTGGCACCGCTGAACATTCAAGACCGAGTGTTATCTCGTCGAAAATTATGTCCATTGCCATATTTATGTCAACGATATTTTCAAGAGTTGAAAGAGACGAGCTGACACAATAATATTTTCCATAGGCATTGATTTTCCCCGTCAGAAATTGCAAAAAAGTAGATTTGCCTGATTGTCTAGGGGCATGAAGGACAAAATGTCGTTTGTTTTCGATAAGGTCGATGGCACATGGTAAACGATCCAAAACAGGCAACATATAATGCTCATCTGGAACGCAAACGCCAGTGATGTTGAAAGACTTATGTTGTTGTGACATTGCGATACCTTATCGAATTGAAAAGCAGGTTGGCTAACGAGCTGTCTCCGGCCTGCTCAATGACCGTAAGTGAGGAACCTGGCTTATGTCGGAGATGGTACAACTCACCAAAAGAAATTGTACATCAATCTGCGGACAGTGGTCAACACAAACATTGAAATATAAATGTACATATATACATTTAAGTTGCCTTGGCGAACATATATATTTTCAAAAATGAAGTTTGTCAAGGTATGAAATTAGTATCTTAAATCATTTATCATTTTCGTCCTGAATCTTTGGCTCATATGCTAGACGTGTCCTGCGGTGACAGTATCCGTTGCTGGGGACCAGGGGGTTGATGTGCCCATGTCCAACTCCCTTGAAGGAAAAGGAAGACGATTGTGAGCCTGAGACGGTGAGAATTCAGCGACGATACCAATGGAAAAACGAAATCAAAATGCATTTTATTTTGTCCGAGTACCATCATCCTTTCTAGCTCCTCCAGCGAAACATGGCAACTCTTTCCAAAAAGACACTCATCTAGCCACTCGTTGCCATGCTGGACCCTCCATCACGTCCTGACGGACCCGTTGGCCTGCTAACGCGGCAAGGGCCGGGTGCCGTCTTGGGATTAACCAAATTGATCGCCAGAATATCCAGCCTGAATCACGTGTCATCGTAACGCGTTTGGACGACCGCGAGGGCGCGAGCCGATGGATCGGCCGGCGGGGCGGCCGTGTTGCGAACCGGTATCTGCTATGTTTTAATCAAATTGATTTTTTACCGACTCGCATCGGCTGTCACCGTAGCCGGCGCAAAGAGTCCTGGCAAGCGTTGTGCGGGCCGGATTATCCGTCGGGGTATCGTTCTCCGTCGGAACCTGAGTAGCCGGGAATCTCCGCTGGCTATTTCTGGGAGATATATCTCGTAAGCCTCCAGGAAGGCCTCGATGGGCACCGTGCCGTTCCTCCGACCTGCGGAGCTGTTCGCTCCGGATTCCATCGACCGGAAGCATGAGTGTCGAAAGTTTCCTCTTGAAACCAGTCCGGCGCATCGGTCACCGAAGCGCCTGACGAAACGTCAGTTCCGAGGGATCCCATGAGAACCGCCCTGACAGCGCCATCGCCCGCCTTTCTGGCGTCCATTCACCTCGTCCTCGTAATTATCCTCCACCTTTCGATTGTTTCGTTCGCCCTTGAAGACTGCTGGGCCGAGTCCCCGCCGGTTGCCCTGGAAGACGTCGCGGGTGGGGTGCCGATGATCGCTCAGGTAGATCGCGGTACCGAGTCCCCGGAGGTAGCCGCGGAAGACAGTATGGCCGGGATCCCTGCGAGCGCCCGGGATAGCGGCGCGGTCGAAGCCCCAGCGTTCAACCTGGACAGAGGCGGGGTTGGGGGCTCAACGGAAGCTCCGGAAGGCGGCGGGACCGCAGTCGCCGGGGCGGACGCGG
>JAISFS010000164.1 GCA_031263485.1 Deltaproteobacteria bacterium
GAACCACAGCCGCCCGTTCACGTCCCTGCGCTCGTAGACATACAGGACGGTGAAGGGCTTAACCGGCTGGCCGGGAGCGCCGTCCGGGCTCTCCCTGACCAGGGCGCCGGGATGGGAGATGACCCTCTGGTAGAGGGTCTTCTTCCCTTCCATGATGAGGGGTCTCGCGGCGTCCTGGGCGAGCGCCCCTTCGGGGGCCGCGATCGCCATGGCCGCCAGCGCGACCGCGATGGCGATGGCCAGGTGAGCCTTGGGCGCTTTCGGGGGTCTCATGTCTTCAGGTCTCCTTGGAACGCGGGGCCCGGAGTCGGCCCCCTGAGGGCCTGCGGGACGGCGGGTGATGGATGATGCTGGAAACGAACGTGGCACCCCGACGTGCCGGAACTGGATTAAGTGACAGTCAGACAACAGGCGATCTCGGGATTGAAGGGCGGGCAACAAGCAGGCAATCTCTGGCGGTGCCATTTTTACCCTGCCCTCTGCTTAGGAGCTGTCATGGTCGATTCCTCCGCGAGGATACGGACGCCTCCGAAGAGATCCGGCAACGGACTGAAGGTGAAGGACTCGGCGGGAGGCTGGGATGCATCAGGGGAGCGCGGTCAGAGGGACGCGGTAGAGCCAGTCGCCATCGAAGTCCATGCCCTCCTTGAGCCAGTTGTCCACATCCGCATCGATCTTCTTGTAAACTTCGAGCTTGGCATCCAGTTCCAAGAGCAATTCCCTCTGCCGACCTGGGGTCCAGGAATCCCAAACCTCCTGGTTCAACGACATCACCCGGCTCAGGTAGGGGAGCCCGTCAAGGTACTCGCCCAAGAGTCCCGTCTCGGAAAGCATCGCAGTGTTGGTGGTGAGCTCGTTGGGATCCCTGCCGGCCTTCAGTGCGGCGGAAAGGATCGCATCGAACAAATTCCGGGAGTTCCCGGTAAGCATATCGGACGCCCCTTCCGCTATGGAATTGACGGCCTGGTTGAGCGAGCTCAGCTGGCTCTTGGTTAGCAGCACCGCGACCTTGACCGTGCGCACGTCCCGCGGGGTCTCGGAGTCCAGGTATGCTAAATCCTTGTCCGAGATCCACGAGCGTACTACCGCAGGAGCGACGGCCTTGTTCTGCGTCCCCAGATAGTCCAGGTAGACGGAGTAGCCCAAGAGCGCACCTAACTTCTGGGTGCGCTCCTCTTCCGTCTCTTCCATCTTCGGATTTGCCGCTTCCTCAGGCGTCACGGGTATTTGGCCGCGTGCTGCCTTTTCCAAAGTTGTTACTAGCAATGACTGGTGCCTGGCGAAGGCAGCAGGCCCCGCATCCACGGAATCGATCGGAATCGGGATGTAAAGCTTTGTCCCGGCAAGCTCGACAACCAACTCCCCGTATTTCTCCAGGGCGTATCCGTGGTCTTTGTTGTCCTTGCCCTCGGGAGTCAAGAGATGAATAACCGCCAGGCGCACGTTCTTAAGGCCGGCATTTTCCTTTACAGTTTGCGGAGTGTCACGGGTAGCAACGTAGGGGTCATCGATGGGCAGAGGGCCCGCATCGGTGACGAGGATCACAACGCCACCATTGAATTTTTTCCAGTCGAGCGCCAAGGCCTCGTTGATGCCCGCGATCGAGTCCTCGTTGAAGGCGTGGGTGGAGGCTACGGCCTGCTCGACATCGGCTATCGCCGCCAGGATCTCCGTGCTTTTGTCGGCGTCCTTAAATTCAGAGACGCGTCTGGTTCGGTACTCCGTGCCCGGTGCAGCTTCCGGAGAACTCCGGAAGGTCACAAATGCCAGGTGTGTGTTTGCGGCGTTCCCGCTCTCGCGTATCGAGTCGTAGAAATTCCGGATGAAGTCACGGGTCGCTTTAATGTAAGGTCCCATAGACCTGGTGGAGTCTATCACGAAGCAGATGGCGACCTGCTGCGGCTCATCGGGCTTGGCAGGTTCCGGTTCAGGCTTCGCGGGCTCATTGCCCGGATTGATCGATCCAACGTCCAGGAGTTTCACGCCCTCCAGATCATCGTGGTTGAAAATGGGCATGATGTAGAAGTTGTCATTTGGCACCGCACCCTCTTCGTCCGAAGGCTCCATCGCAACGACCGGGTAGCTCATCGGCGGCGCCTCCTTCCTGTCCCTGTACTCCATGAATCGCCTTGCAAGACTATCCAGGGCGTCCCTGATGCCGGAGCTACTGGCGATATCGAGAATATCGCTCTTCTTCCTGAAAAACAGAAGCTGCTGGCGACCGGCCTTCTCGCCGAAAAGGAGCACCATCGACTGTTTCCAGTCGGAGAAATGGCCGTCCCGAAGCCAGAAGAGGTCCCTCCCCCGAGTGCCCTTTCCGCACTGGAGCCACTGTCTCCCGTTCTTTTCCTGTCGGTCGTAAACATAAAGGACAGTGAAGGGCTTCACTTCCCCCACGGAGGCGGATGCTGAAGCGCCGCCCGGGCCGTCCATGGGTTCGGCACCGGGATGGGCAATGACCCTCTGAAAAAGAGTCTTCTTCCCTTCCATGATAAGGGGCCTGGGGGAGTCCTGGGCGATGGCAACTTCGGGGGAAAAGAGCGCGAGCGCCGCCAGCAACGCCGCCGAGAGGGCGACGGCCAAGGCCGCCTTAGGCGCTTCCAGGTGTCTCATGTCTTCCGTTCTCCTTGGGAACCCGGGGCCCCGCGTTGGCCCCGACCGAAGGCCAGCCGTCATACGGAGGGTACGGGACGGCAGGCCGCGGGTGAAGCTGGAAACGATGCCGAAGCTAGGACTTGAACAGGTATCTCAACCGTAACTGCTGGCTGTTCGGAAAACCGAAACAGAATTGAACCTCCGCAACCTGTCCCCGAACCCTGCCGCTACCTAGGAGCCTGTTGAATAAAGGGTTTTGATGAAGGGCATGATAACGAAGGCGGTAGACAAGAGGTTGCCCACCCACAACTAAATTGAATCATGGCTATGCTGTCGCGATTTATACAACAGGCTCCTAGCCAGGAAAGGCTGGCCGCAGGCATACGCCGGGCTACATCTGCGGCTGCCTAGCGCGAGCCTGGCCCCCCGACTCCTGCTACCGGGGTGGAAGGCACTGGCTACTCGTCTTCTTGTGCCAGTGGTGACAAGGGAACCTGGGAGGTCAAGGAGATCGGGGACGCCTGTAAGGGCTGGGCGTCCGCAGAGGGCTTGGTGGTCTGATCAGACAAGGCGTCATCCTCGAGCAGCTCCAGGAACTTCCTGTAGGACGGGGCCTCATCGAACGCCGCCGGAGGACGGACGGCCTCCCTCGGGGCGTCCCCGTCCTGTTTGAGCCAGTAGACCACGCGGGCCTCGGGATCGGCCAGCGCATAGTTCGAGGTCGATGGGCCGACGGAGGTCTTGAACCCCTGCCCCGCCTGGACCATGACCTCGATGACCGTGCCGGCCTCGCACTTGACCGTCACCCGGAAGAAACCGGCGGCCATGGAGCAGGTGATGTCCGGGGGAAGCGTGAGGACAAGGCGGTCGGCGTCCTTGAACCTCCAGGGCACCTGCCAGAGGATCTCCGGGGTGTCCCAGCGGGTCTCGGAGGAAGGGCCCTGGAGGCAGCTTCCGGTCGCCGCGTCCCTGACCGAGACGAGGCAGAAGCGGTCCCAGGGCCCCGGCATGGCCTTGACGGGCCCGTCCTCGTCGGCGAGGGGGACGGTCAGGAGCGCCCAGCCGCCCCTCCTCGCATCGTTTTCCAGCGTGCCTATGATCATGCGAATCTCCGGTATTTAATTCATCGGACAGTCAAAGGCTAGGGCCTCCGCCCCCGACCGTTGTCGCGGAGGCATCTCGCGCATCCCTGAGCAAGGCCGACAGGCGGCCTATGGCGGACGAAGACGCCTCCGTCACCGCGCGGCGGTCTCAGCCGCCCTGGGCGGCTAAGGCCTTCACCGCCGCCGCGCCCTTCGGATCGCTCGCGGAGGCGGGGGAGTTGGCCCAGTCCAGGAGCTTGTTCATGCGTTCCTGGGCGTTATCCGCGCCCGCGCGGGCGGCCTCCCGGTAGTCCTCGTAGGCCGCGCCCGCGTCCTTCGTGACCGAGGTGGGCCCGGTATCCAGCGGATCGTAGAAGGCCCCCAGGCGCACCCGGTAGGCCGGATCATACTTGGAGAGCTCCCTCACCGTCTGGAACAGCGCCGAGACCGACTCCTGGTCGCCGGAACCCTCAAGGGCGGTCGCCGCCTCGGCGAGCTCCTCGGGGGAGGCGCCCCTGGCCAGGAGGTTCCGGGCCCTCTCTGCCGGGCTCGGGGCCTCGGGTGGGGTGGAAGGCGGCGGCGTGGCCGGTCCCTCTTCCCCGGCCGGCGGGGCGGCCCCATCTCCCGCGTCTTCGGGAGTCCGTGCCGGTTCCTCTCCCGCGTCCCCGGAAGGCTCTGCCGGTTCCTCCCCCTCGTCACCGGAAGGCGGGACCGGGGCAGGCTCCTCTTCGGAAGGGACTGGCGTGGCGTCGGCAGTGTCGTCCGCGGGAAGGTGGCCTGGGCGGTAGTAGTTTATGTAGTAATACGCGACGCCTGCCGCACAAAGCAAAAGAAGAATCCCCAACAGGATGGGTACCCATGCCTTGCCGCCGCCCTTGGGCTTGTACGGGAAAATTTCCGCGGGCGGAACCGGAGGGGCCGCCATCACTGGCGGAGCCGGCGGCACGGCCATCTCCTCCGGGGGATAAGCAGGCAGAGGCTGCCCGTAAAAACCCTGGCCCGGAGCACCGTACGGCTGGGGGGTGAGCGGGGCCGCCCCGGGCACCGTCTCGTCGAACACCTCGTATGGCGAGGCCGCAGCCTCGCCGTCATCGGAGGCCGGGGGGCTGTCCGGCGGGGGCAACATCGGCTCTTCCGCAGGCGGCGGCGCACCCACCGACCCTGCAAGATCCGAACTCGGAACCGCTTCCGGAGGCGGAGACGCGTCTGCGCCGGCCTGGACACCGCCGCCCGCGCCGTCACCGGCGTGGCCCTCGGCGGTATCGCGAGCCCCGGGGTCCTGGCCGACCGAACCTGAATCCTGGGGGGGCACCTCCGGCTGTTGGGGCGCCGCAAGCAAGGCCACGTCGCCGGGCCTCTGCCCTTCCTGCCAGCCGGGGGCCTCCGGCGCGGGCTCATCCTCGGGGTGGATCCAGGAGACCACGTTGGACCCCGGCGCCGGCCGGGCGTAGTTCTCGGTGGCGGAAGAGTCGTCTGAGCGCATCGCGATGCCGGAGGCCTGGACCTTCACGTCGGGGATCGAGCCAGACTCGAACTTCACCGTGACGTCGAAGAAGTTGTAGACCAGGTGATCCGTTATGTCCGGCGGTATCCTCAAGACCACGTTGTTGTCGTCCACGGACGCCACGGGCACCTGGTAGAAGATCTCGCCGTTGTCCCAGCGGTTGTCGGAGGACGGTCCCTGCAGGAACTGCCTCATGCCCTCCTCGTCCTGGGAGACGGAGATGAGGCAGTACCTCTCACGCGGGCCGGGCGACGCGGCGACGGGCCTGTATTCCGTGTCCTGTCGGGGGACCGTCATCAGTAGCCAGCCTGGGCCCTTCTTGTCGTCGTTTTCCAGTGTGCCGATTATCATCGTGATGCTCTCCGGATTGGCCGGCCCCACGCTTCCGGCTGGCCGGACTGGCGCGGGAGTAAAGCCGCGGCTAAGCGGAAGGCCATGGGCCGCGACCGCGCGGCGGGGCTGAAGGCCAGAAAGGGGGATGCGACCGGCAGGCCGTAAGGTCCCGGGCGCGGCATCCCGGGGGCGGGCGGCGCCGGGCCGGACGCCAGCCGGCAAGGAGACTCAAGGCCGACAGTGCCGTGCAAGAAAGCCGCAGGCAAGGCGGCCCAGGGACAGGCGAAACCGGGCGGGAGTCCCGCAGGCAAGGCGCCCCGGGGCCAACGGTGCCTGGCGGGAAAGCCATGGGCAAGGCGCCAGAGAGCGCGTCAGGACACCGCGCACAAAGGCGCCTGCGAGAACGGGGGCGCTAAGATGCTGACGATCGTCACCTATTATAGTCGATCATCGTTCTCTGCGGGCCAAAAACGCGTTCCGGAATCTGAAAGACATGCCGACTCCACGCCCACCCGGGCGAAGGTTTCAGGATCTCCGCGTGAAGACCGCCTCCAGAGGCGGCTCCCCGCCCTCGGTCTCGATCAGGCAACCCACGTCCCCGCCGGGGCGGGGGCTGCAGGACAGGCTCATCGCGACGTAGGACGTGTCCGGGGCGCGGGAGCATACGGGGCCTTCCGGGTCCCCCGCGATGAGTGTCCCCTGCCCCGATCCGGAAACCGCGGCGCCGGACGTGCAGACGTCCGCCTCCACGCCTCCTTCAGCCAGGTCGAAGACGGTGAGCCTGGCCGCCTCGGGGGACAGGAAGCAATACTGGACCCGAACCGGCCTGCGCACGTCTCCCGGCGCGGCCCCGGTAAGCCCGTCGGCCGCCCAGCAGCCTTCGAGAGGCACGGACTCCGCAACGGGCGGGGGGTCCGGGAGCGGCGGGGATATATCTTGCGGGGGCGAGGGCTCCAGGGGTTTCGAGGCGCCCTGCCACAGGGCCAGGTAAAGCAGCGGGACTATGAGGAGCAGGGCCGCCAGGGCCAGCCAGCGCCTCGGACGGAAAGCCCGGCGGCCCCTGCCGCCTTGTCCGACATCGGTAGCGGTACCGGCCACGGCGGCGTTTTCTCCGTCTTCGCCGTCAGCCTTGTCGCCGTCGGCCTTGTCCCCGTCGTCCCTGCCGCTACCCCCGTCAGTTTCGGAGCTACCTCTGTCCGCGGCGGGATCGCCCGGAGCTGACCCCTTGCCCCCTACCCCGTCCTCTTCATCTTCATCGGGAAAGAAGGGGCCGGGCCCTTCGTCAGCGGCCCCATACGGGATATCCTCGCGACCGTCCCCTAAAAGCCTCGCCGGGACGCCGTAGGATTCGGTCTCGGTCACGGGGGACGGTGCGTGGCGGTCTTCGCCGGTCGGTCGCGAGTCCGTGCCATGGCCCCCGCCCTGACCTTCCGCGTCTGCCCCGGCTTCCGATACGGCTTCTCGGACGGCCTCCCGGCGACCGGAGGCGAGGGGGCCCGCCGGTACCGGTGCAACGCGCTCGGAGCCTGCCCCGACAACGGCGGCGCCGGACGCGTTCAGGCACTCCTCCGGGCCGGGGAGCTCGTAGCCGTCCTCCGACTCGACTCCCTCCCCGAAGTCGCAGAGGCCTTCTTCCGTTCCGCTCCCTTCCTCGTCTTCCAGGTCGTCAGGGGGAGGGGTCAGGAGGATCGGGGTGGAGGCGGTCAGGATATGCCCAGCCTGGACCATGAGTCCGGGAAAGGTCAGCCCAGCGGCTTTCACAGAGAAGAAGAAGAGATTCTCCACCATGCGCTCGGTGACGGTCGGGGGCACGCTCAAGACGAGTTCGCCGCGGGCGGAGGGCAGCCTGTCGGCCTCGAAGAAGTGCTCGTTGCGGCTCCACTGCCTTTTGGCCCTGAATTTCTGGAGCCACTCCCCGCTCTGGGCGTCCCTCACCGAGAAGCTGAACTTCGCGCCTTCCCCGGCCGCAGCGAGCGCCCCGCCGCTCCCTGCTGGGAGTTCCACCCGCAGAAGCGCCCAGCCCGAGCCGCGGTCGGGATCGTTTTCCAGGTTGGCGATGGCGGAGGTATGCAAGGGAGACCTTTCGCTGAGAGGCCGCCGAAGGCATCGGCGTTTCGGCGGGCGGCTTGGCATCGGCGGGCAGGTTCCCGGCCGATGAGCGTTCAGGGGCTTGGAGCGTTCCCGGCTCGGGAGGCCGGCCCTGGCGTCATTGCGGTGGCTTGGCGGCTCGAAGGCCCCGCAGGGGGCGATGGCGGGTTCCCTGCTAAATTAAGGGGATCAGGCTGTCAAGTCAAGGGTTGCGGAAGAATAGCGGTGACAGGATTTAAAGGGGATGGACCCGGAAATCGCCGTGTCGGAGCAACGTAAGGTGACCGAGAGCAGGGAGGCGAACAGGGCGTGATTACCGCCATGGCGGCTAGTTGGTGTCCAATGACAAGGAAAGGCATGAAAAGTCAAAAATTATGGCAGAAGAGCATAGCAATTCAGGATTTTTTACAAATGATATCAGCGGCTTATCAAAAGCGACTCCTCATAATTTTTTTCATTGCCTCGCAAAGGCAAAACCAATGTGGGGCACCCCCCGATCTGATTGGGATGGAACTCTTGTTACCTTAACACGTCAATGTTGTTGACTACCAGATGCTTGAAACCATTCAATAATCACCTGCATAATGTATTGTATAGATAACAGTATCCAAAATAGCGTCATATTATAGAATCATTATCGAACATAGAAGAAGAAGCTGATAAAATTAAAATAGCAAGATCGCCAGTCGCCGCCAACGCCCTTACCACAAGTCATTTCCGGTACTTTTTTCAGTACTGTTACATCCTTCGGTGACCAACCGCCTAAATTGCCGCCAAATATTGTATATCTCTTAGAAATTGATGTGATACATCATCACCACGGCAATTCTCGACAACAGTTGACAAATCTTCATTGAATCGATAAATTTTTTTGATATTCGGTTAGAATGTTAGAAAGTGAGGAGTGAGAATGCAACTTAAGGAAAGCGAGTCTATCGTTCTGGAAGGCTGTCACCTGGTAGATGTCAGCAAAAACGTTGTGGCGTTAACAAATGGCTTTGGAGGGTCAATCTTCTTGGGTGTAGCCAAAACAGGCGATGTTCTAGGGCTTTCTGATCCCGAAGGCAGTCTAGCTGCCGTTGACAGGTTGTTGCGAAGCGAAATAGAGCCTGACGTCATGCCTGCGGTCAAGCTTGCGATAATAATGATCGACCAAATGCCGATCTTACGGATCGACGTCAAAAAGGGGTCATGGCGTCCGTACTATTTGTCTGGAAAGGGCCTGCGCCCTGACGGAGTGTTTCTCCGAAAAGGACCCTCGACAGAGTATGCTTCAGTTAACGATATCCGTATGATAATCCGCGAAATGGACAGTACGGGTTTTGAAAAGAAAATTTCTTCATCACAAGATCTTGATTTATCAACTGCGAACAAACAGTTTATAGATGAGAAACAAAATTTTGACAGTTCGAACAAAGCTAGATTAGGATTATTGGCCGACGACAATCTTTATACTAATCTTGCCTTACTGCTGTCAGAACAGTGCCCCTTTACTATAAATGTCACAGTATTACAGGATACTGTCCAGGATTCTGTCAGAACTAGAAAGCTTTTTTCTGGCTCCTTATTCAGGCAGGCAAATGACGTTTATGAATATCTCGACATGATTAACGAGACTTAATGGGCGTTTTCAGGGTTATACCGCATAGACATGCACGATTATCCAAATGCTGCAATCCGTGAAGCTCTAATCAACGCCATTGTCCATCGCGATTATAACGCATCTGGAGCTGACCTTAATATTAAGTGTTTTACTGATCGTATGGAATTTATTTCTCCTGGTGGGATTTTCGGCAACACAGGACTCGGGGAAATCAGGAGCGGGTTTTCATCTTGCCGTAATCCGGCATTGGCACATGTATTCTTCATCCTTAACTTCATCGAAAGTTACAGCACGGGAATTCCCAGAATATTCGAGGAATATAAGGGTGCAAAGCGTCAACCGAAGATCAAATTGACGAAAAACGTTTTCAGGATGACTCTCCCGAACCTAAACTTCGGGGTCACATATGATTCCTTGCCAGGGGTACGACCTCCAGAAGAGTACATCATGAGAACTGTTAAGATGCAGGGCTCAATCAACCGTTTGCAGGTCCAACAGCTTCTTGGTATCTCACAGACTGCTTCTGGTCTTATTTTGCGAAAATTGGCTGAACGTGGCAAGCTTATACGTGAAGGGTCATCACGTAACATGCGCTATATTGCTGGACGCAACTGAATCATCAAATCATGCTACAATCACAGTATCAGATTTGACAGGTTCAAAACAACTTAAGCTATTTGGTTACCCCTATGACTTTCAAAGAAAGCAAGACAATTGAATTCAAACAGTTGGTTACCGAAAACGCCAAGAACGAAGTCATCGCGTTTACCAATACTGATGGAGAAACATTGTTACTTGGCATTGCAGACGATGGAACTGTTGTCGGACTGAAGAATGCTTCGGCTGACCTCGACAGAGTTGTTATGATGTTGAAAGATGGGATCTCACCTGATCTTATGCCATTTTTGGGTTTGCGAATTGAAGTTAAAGAAAACAAAGAGATCATCGTAATTAAAGTTCATAAGGGTCCAATGCGTCCATACTACTTGAACGGAAAAGGAATCAAAGTTAGCTCTGTGTATGTTCGTCGTGGTACATGTTCTGATCAAGCTTCCAATTTGGAGATTGACAAACTGTTGCGCGAAAGGCAGGGAGATGCTTTTGAGACTTATCCATCCTATAGGCAAGATTTATCATTTGAAACTGTTAATTATGAATTTTTAAACAACGGGAAAGAATTCAATACTGAGAAGATGATTTCTCTTGGCTTACAAAGCAAAAATAATGAATTCACTAATCTCGGATTATTGCTTTCTGATCAGTGTCCATATAGCACTGCTATAATTGTTTTTTCACCTGCTACTGGTACCACTGCCATTGACACCATCGTTTTTACAGGCTTTTTATTAAAGCAACTTAAAGTTATACTCGATTATATTGAAGCATAAAATTCGAAAGAATATGTTAAAACAGGATTGCGCAAAAAAATTGGATCTGATTATAGCCGTGATGCTTATCGGGAAGCCGTGATCAATTCAATAGTTCACAGAGAATATGCATTAGAGCGAAAAATTGCTATTAAAATTTATCCTGATCATATGATTATCGATTCACCAGGTGGACTTTTTGCAGGATTAACAAAAGATGATATTTTGACTGGAACATTCTCTCATCGCAATAAAATGTTATCTACCGTGTTCAAACAACTCAATCTTGTTGAAGAATTTGGGACAGGTATAAATAAAATTATTCAGTCATATAAAGATTCTGATGCGAACCCTGATTTTAATATTTCAATAAATTCATTCAAATTGATATTGCCCAACAAAAATTTTGAACCATTATTTCAATCAAGATCAGTATCATTTACTGCCGAAGGACAAGTATTTAATTATATTAGACAATATGGATCTATCGATGATATTCAAGCCGGTATTCTTCTTGGAATATCTAATGATTTAGCTGGCAATTTGTTAATACACATGACACATTTCAATGCACTGATACGAGTGAACAACAATAATGGCGACTTTTACATTATCGGCAAATAGCTATGATATATAAAAATTGTAAATGCGTAATAAGCTTGAAATTTTTTATCTCCTGAAACATCTCTTTATACGGTGAAAGATCGCCTACAATATTGGTTTCACCAGCACTTTTTTCATTGTATTATTTAACCTAACAGTGGCAGTGTCCTCCTATAACGATTGAAAAAATTATATCCATAATGCAATTGAATTTAACTTATCTAGAATAATTACAGCTTAACCAAAAAGGACCAGCGTTGGCTTTCTTGACCATCACCTCCAAGCCAGGAAATATTTTCTTCAGACATCAAGGTGAAAGGTATGGATTGAAAAGAAGAATGCTTAGACAGCTATCGAGAAAAATGACTTTCTGTGCTGATACTGGATTATAAGATATAGCATAAGCCTCTGAACTACTGCTACGACATCGCCATGCCATTAACAATGATTCATCCTATGAAGGTTTCGCCGGTGTAAGACGCGTCATTCAGTCCAATGAATTATCCGCTTCCTTCTGTCACGTTGCATTTGTCACACCGCTCGGCAATGCTGATTACAGGTCCATAGGTATCGGAATGCATGAAGCTTCGATACACCGTGCTGCTTTTAATGTCCACCGCCTCTAAACTTCATCTAGTCAACGCTCTCGGATAGATCGCGCCCGGCCTCATCGCCATGGGCTACTCCCGTCAAGACCTAGCCCTCGCCATCGTGGCTGATGGCCGCGCACCCATGGACTCCCGCCCGAGGGCTCCGCCGCCGCCAACGCGCTCGCCGTCTCCGCCGACCTTGGCGGCGTCCTATTCGGCCCTGGTGCCGTTGCCGTTCGCGGTGTCGCGGCGCACGCCGTCCTCCGCGCGGCGGAGGGCGCGGCGTCTTGACTTCATGCGGAAGCCTATGAAGAAGATGGCCAGGAGCGCCAGGACGAAGGCGGAGATGGTCCACTCCACTCCGGAGGAGCTCATGGACGTCTCTTCGGCGGGCTGGTCGACGTTCTCCATCTTGAAGCCCTTCACGGAGTCCGCGTCCGCCTGATCGTCCCGGGGGCCGTCCTGCCTGTTCTCCCTCAAGGGGTTGGAGTCGGCGCTGGCCTTCCGGTCGCCCAGATCCTTCAGCAACGCCTCACGCTCTGCGACCTGAGCCTCAAGAGCCTTCTTGCCCATGGTCTCCACGGCGAGCTTGAACCGCGCCACGAGCTCAGGCGCCATCACGCCGGGGAGCGAGATGATGTTCATGACCATCTGGTTGAACTGCGGGTTGTTGCATGTGTGATCGCAGCAGGCTATCCCGCGCTCGATGACGCTCATGGCGTAGTCCGTGGCGAGCCTCTGCCTGACCTCCTCGGAAGGCGCCCAGTAATCTTTGCGGACGGCCTCGAGCATCCGTCCAGTGATCGACTGGAAGGCCCATGGGTTGTTTTCGTCCATGAACTCCGGGATCTCCTGATCGTACTTGTCCTCCACGTAGACCTCGTAGGTCTGGTCCCACAGCTTCGGGTCGATGTTCTGGGGGGTGGTCACCTGCCAGCCCCAGAGGTACTCGATGAAGTGGGCCATCGCCGCGGCGCCCGCGTAGCCCTCCCCCTTCATGCCGCCGATCCAGGTGGGGTTCAGATAGCGCGAGCGGGTCTCCTGGCCTATGAAGGACGCAAGGTCCGCCATGCCTACCTGGCCGTTGGCGCGCTGGTCGGCGATGAGGGCGTCGGGAGCGGCGTCCGACAGCGAGGTGATGGCCATGGAGAGCCCGCCCAGGAACTGGAAGACGTCGTCGTTGTCCAGGAGGCCGTACAGGTGCGAGCTCCTGGAGTGCCAGGCGATCTTCGAACCGGCGAGGTTCAGTTCCAGGGAGTCGCGGGCCGGCGCGCCCCACATGTCATCGCCGAAGGCGTAGCCCGTGTGCTCCCTGAAGGTTTCCGAGACGGTCTCGGGATCGTCCCAGAGCCCTGATGACGAAACCGTGGCACTCACGCGGTTGCCGTATGCCCCGGGCCGCGAGGAGAAGATCCGGGCCCGGGAGAAGCGGCCCGCCTCCTCCTCCCCGAAGCCGCGCCTGACGAGTTCCTGTCGGTTCTTCTCGTCCCCCTGCGCGATGAAGTTCTCAACGTCGTCCTGGAGCGCGGCCTGGCGGATCGCGCGATCGATGAAGAGCATCTTGTCCGGGAAGAGGTCCCGGTACAGCCCGGAGGCGTCTATGGTGACGTCCACCCTGGGCCTGCCCAGCACGTTTCCCGGGATGGGCCGCGTGCCCGAGACTGCCCCGGAAGGCATCCAGGTGGGCTCCACGCCTATGAGGGCGAGGATCGTGGCCTCGTTCAGGCCCTCGTTGCGCAGGGCCTCGACTGCCCAGAGGACGACCGCCACCTTGTCGGGGAAAGTCCCGTGCAAGTCGATGTAGTTCCGGACGATCTCGTCCGCGGCCATCTGCCCCAGCCGCCAGGCCTCGGCGGTGGGTATCCTGCTGGGCGAGAGCCCGAAGAAGTTGCGGCCCGTGGGGAGAGCCAGGGGGTTGCGGGCGGGGTCGTTGCCCTCCCCCGACTCGATGTAGCCGCCGGCCAGGGCCTTCACCAGGGACGAGAGCTCCCCGGGGCCAGAGGCGGACAGCTTCTCGGAACTGGCAGGACGATCCAGGCCCGGGTTCTCGCGGGCCATGCCGTCCAGGAGCGACTCTGCCGCCTCGCCCGAGGGCGAGGTCCCGAAGGTGTGGAGCCCGTAAGGGATATCGGTCTTGGCCAGGTACTCCAGGTACTCGGAAAGCCTCTCCACCTCCTCGGGGCCGGTGAAACCGGGCACGCCCACGTCCTTGGCCAGGGCCAGAGTGTCCGCGAGCTTGGCCAGCTCCCGGAGGTTCCCCTCCGCAGTCTGGGAGCCGATGCGCTGTGCCGCCTGATATGCCTCGACCAGCTCAGCCAGCTCCACGTACTCCCCGTAGCCTTCGGCCGTCACGAGCGGCGGAATCAGGTGGTCTACGATGGTGGCCCTGCCCCGGCGCTTCGCCTGGATGCCCTCGCCCACGTTGTCCATGATGTACGGGTACACGTCTGGGAGAGTGCCCATGAGCACCTCGGGGGGATCGGCCAGATCCAGCCCCGACTGTTTGCCGGGCATCCACTCGAGCGTCCCGTGGGTGCCGAGGTGGATGACGGCGTCAGCCCCCCAGACGTGCTCCAGCCACAGGTACACCGCCAGGTACTGGTGGTGGGGGTACAGGAGCGGGTCGTGGTAGAGCTTCATGGGGTCGTCCTCGGCCCCGCGGGCGCCCTGCGGCAGTATCGCGAGGTTGCCCTTGAGGATTATCGGGAGCACCAGCTTCCCGTCCCGGGCCATGATGGTCGCGTCCTCCGGCTGGCCCCACTGCTCGATCACCTTGTCCCGGAATGACCGGGGGAGCCGCATGAAGTGTTCCTGGTACTCGGAGACGGGCCAGAGCGTGGCGCCGCCCTCGTCTATGAGCGAGTCCAGTTCGCCCGGCGCCCAGGCGCCGATGTTGCGGCCGCCGCGGAGCACGAGGCCCTTCACCTCTTCCTCGGTGAGCGGCGGGTCGAGGGGGATCCCGTATCCTTCCGCCGCCAGCCGCTCGGCTATCGCGGAGATGCTCCTGAAGACGTTCAGGTACGCGGCCCCGATGTTCTGCTTGCCGCGGGAGTTGTTCCAGTAGATGAGCGCGACCTTCTTCTCGGCGGCGGGCTTGGTCTTGAGCGCGAGGTGGCGGATGAGCCGCCTGGCCAGGTGCCGCGCGTTATCCGGCAGGAGCTCGAAGCGGTAGGCCATGGGGGCTCCGGGCTCCCGCTCCTCCACCTTTCCCATCAGTACGCTGGGCTCGATGGCGCCGGAGGTCTCCGAGTTGTCAAGGTTCCAGACAACGTCCAGCGCGGCGATGCCCAGGGGGCTCTCGCGCCACTCGTCGGTCGTCTGGTTATAGAGCTTGATGCCGTTCACGACCGGCACGTCCATGTCCATGAGCGCCCGGCTGACACGATCGTCGAACGAGCCGTAGAATTTCAGCGAGAAGCTTATGACGGCGTCCACCCGGCTCCTGCGGTTCCCGTCCAGAAACAGGTTCTCGAGGATCGGAAGGGCCGGTCCGAAGGCCGCGAGCACGTTGAAGCCCTCTGACTCCATGAGAGCTATCATCTCGTCCAGAGACTCCCTCTGGCCCTCCGTCAGATACGTCTTGAAGACCATGAGCCCGACCCAAGGCCTGGATTCCCCGTACATCGGCGTGGATCTGTACCACTCGGCGTAGTCGTCGGCGCTCTCGAATGGCGCGTCCGCGGAGGGATGGTACACGCCAAGATCCGGGAGCTTCACGACCGGGGGGTACTCCTGCGCGGGGTCAATCGTGAGGCTTATCGCCCGGCGGACCATGCCCGCCACGTTGGCGGCCGAGAGGTGGCTGAAGTACTCGTCCAGCCGGGGCTCGAACACGAAGCCCAGATCGACGAGCCACGCGTCCTTCGGGACGCCGCGGAGGCCATAGACGGCCCGGGAGCCATCGAGGAGGTCGTTCTCCATGACCCAATCCGCGAGCTTCTTGGACATGACGTCGACCATGATCACGTCCGAACCCTTCGCGAAGTCCGCGTCGGCCGGGTTGTCCTGGAGCTCGGAGAGGCAGAAGGCCTTGACCTCCATCCTGGGGGGGAAATCCGCCCCGTCCAAGCCCCTGTGGACCACGTAGCTGTCGGTATCGATGACAATGAGCGAGATCCTCTCGGCCCATGCGGAACCGACAGGCAACAGGATCAGTGCCAAGGCGGTAGCCATGAAAGCGGCTAAGGAGAGCCCGGCGACCTGGCGTCGGGTCAAGCTGCCCCTTTCCGCGGGCTCCACCAAAGGTAAAAAGGAAGCTTCCTGACGGACGCGGGCGAGGGATTTGCGGACGTCAATCATGGGAACGGCCTCTGGGGTTGCCGCGCGGCTATGGCATTCCCCTGGGTTAACAGAGCTGGACTGGCTATGGCTACGGCTTTTGTTTCCAACATTGTACCACTGTATGCATTTCCCGTGAACATTTAATTAACGGGGTGATGACATCGGATGCCGTTCGCATATCTGGCCGTTGGCCTCTCCGGCTTAAGGATGTCATCATGTCTCAGTAACGTGAATAAAACATGCGATGGGATCAGCGGTTCTATTATAGTTTATCCTCACGATTGGGTATCTGCCTCGGATTTCTGCCTCTGGTTTATTGCTCTGCCTCGGGTTTCTGGCTTTGCCTCAAGATTTGGTGTTTGCCTGCTGATGGAATATTTCTCTCCCAATACAATATTGGATTCCTGCTTTCAGCTTGATGCCCTAATCTGGCTTTGGCTCCGGATTAGAATTTAGGTGCCATTTCGGGATTTCGTTCCCGAATCATTGTTGTCGACCATAGGGGTCCACACACGTCGCAGCGGCATGGCAGAGATTCCTGGGCCCCATCCGGTGCTATATTGCCGCTCCTCATCGACTCCTGATTTAGCCACCTCAATGAACAGATACTGGTTTTCTTAATAATGCTGTCACCACTCGCAATGGTTTAGTAAAAATCATCGTCATGACATCACATTGGAAATCATGCTTTATGAACAACCATGCCCTAGAAACGTTAATTACACATTAGTGTGGATATATTCTGAAAATTAGTATTCAGATCAATTTTGGCAAGTTGTCAGCCAGCCGAAGCCATCATCATACCAGAAAAAGCGGTTTTCAAAAATATCGTCCATTCGGCTATTGACATGGAAATGCAAATTACCCCATGTGCGCCCAAAATCCATCAGTGAATCCTAAAAATATGTTGCTATCAATGGGCGAGCATGGGGTAAATTGCAATGCTTCTGTAAATCGACACGTCATCCTGAATCTTTCGAGAAAATATCAATAACCCGGCGTATGAAACCAAATTCTTTGGCATCGCGACATGACAAATTGAGCTTGGCAATGTGGCCAATAATAGGGTCCATGACTAACCAGTCTTCCGCCAGGCGATGTAATATTCCACCTGAACGATGTCAGTATTCGTATCGTAATCCCATATAGAAGGCTCGTCCTTCTTCCGGATAAGTTCCTGTCCGGTAGAAACGGTTGCCAATATTGGTCATATCAACCTTAAGATAAAGCTGTCCTTTGTCTTCCCAATCGATCAGCCTTTTGGACAGATGGAAATCCACTAAAGTATCGCGTCCGTATTCAATCTGCGCGGTAGTATAGTGAGGAAGCTGCCTTCCCAAGTAAGTGACGTCCACTCTGGCCATCAAGCCAAGGTTATCATCGTTGAACACCAGGCCGTAAGACATGTTCAGATCGGCCGTATATCCGGTCTTGGCCCTTTTTTCGGTATTGAAATACCGAAACATCCTGGTCAAGCTTATGTATGGCTTCAATTCAAAATTCCAACCGAAAGTCTCGTCCATACGCCAGTCAACCCAGAATTCAAGTCCCCTGTACTCCGTTATGCCTTTGAGGTTCTGATACTGCCTTATCAGGATCGGCGTGGCTGAAATAACCTGCGATTCGATTTTATCCTTGTAATCAACGCTGAAGTAAGTAGCTCCTACCGTGAACCCTCCGTAATATATGTCAGTTCCCAATTCCCAGCCTTTGGATGATTCAGGCTGCAAATCACGTGCCTCCAAATAAATGGGGTCTCCGGGACTGTAGGTCATCTGCGAAATGGGCTCGGGCATCTTAAACGAGGTGGCGTAGTTAGCTCTTAATTTGAGCCAATCCGTCACAAGAAATGAAACTCCGAAAGATGGTGTATAACGTTGACGATTTAATTGTGCCGGCAAAGTTTGGCCTGCTCGGACAGATCCTGCGGCATATATTTCCATCTTGTCGTACCTGATCCCGCCGTTCAGCCAAAGCCTATCGTCCAAAAATGACATCCTCGCCAACAAAAATCCGGCATAATCATAAGTATGGGCGGAAGGCGGGGGTGTGGTGGTTTTGGTATAATCCATCTTATAAAGATCGAAACCGCCGGTCAAATACAGGAAACCGTTATTCCAACTTCCATCGACGTTAATTCCGTGAAACTTGCCCACATACTCATAGTAACCGGCTCTGGTCTGCCAATTGGTTGCCGTTTCGTAGACCGTCTGCCCGAAAAAATATCTTGCCTGCCAAGCCAAACCGCTTTCAGGAATAGCGCCTTCATAGCGGAAATCAAGCGAATAATTAGATCTTTTGGATAATCCTAAGGGAGTCGCTGAAGAACCCTGTCGAAAAGCGCCTGTTCTTGAATAGTCGCCATAGGAAAAATTGGTAACAAACCCCAATCTGTGGTTTTCGTTGAAATTGTACCCTAAATTAGTCCCGCCAAGAATTCTATTGTGGATATCTGTGTGATGGTACTTCCCTAGCCCTCCACCTACATCGACGGATCCCCTGTTCATATGGCTGGAGCCGAAGCTGAAATCCAAGCGGTTTTTCAAGAGGCGTCCGGAAACGGAAGCCGCGGATCTATTATAGTCAAAACTGCCTATGCGGTGTTCCAACGCGAGTCGGGTTTTCTCTCCGCCTCGGCGGCTGATCATGTTGATGACTCCGCCGGTCGCTTCGCTCCCGTATTGGACGGAAGCCGGACCGCGAATAATTTCTACCCTTTCCAGGTTTTCGACCGCTACGAAACCGGCGTCATTGTTTCCGATGCGTCGACCGTCCAATAGATACAGGACGTTTCCGCTTTCGTTGGGGTTGGTACTGGCCGCAAAACCTCTTATCAGAATCCTTCCTGACCCTGTCCCCGTACCGCCTGAAGTCGTCTGGAACCCGTAATTTTTCAGGAGTTCCGGCAAGGTAGATGCATTGGTTTGTACAATTTCTTCATTGGTTATTACAGTGACAGGAACACTGAGGGATTTTACTTGCTCTTCGAAATAACTGGCTGTGACGACCACTGACTCCAAGACGCTTTGGCGATCAGGACTTTCCTGAGCCAATATCCGTTCGGGAACACCCAAAATCCACGAAACGAGACAGACAATAAGGGCTACAGAAAAGATATGCGTTGAACCCCGACTGATGCGGTAGCTAAAAACTCTTGAGATGCCCATGAAAACCTCCATCGATAAAAATTAATCAGAGGGTATATTACCCCTCTCCAGGGAAAGGCGATCGCCAAACCGACAGGTTCGCTGTAGGGAGGTGTATCGGTTCAGGGAAAAGTTAACAATACGCCATGATCGCTATCGTACGGCTGTCAAGGCAACCGAATCGTCTGCCCATCTCACGGCAGTGGAAACCGTATCTTCATGGCTTCAGCTCCCCCCATGGTAGAAAAGCACCAAAAAAACCCTGCCTCATCGAAACGAGACAGGGCACAGACGAGTGTCAGAGCTACGGGAGAGCTCCGGATTAGATCAAATAGCTTTCTACCCTCACAAAGAAATATAAGGAGCGCAATAATCATGCGAAATACTCTATGCCGAACCGCACGACGTATCTTGCTCTCCGCCTCAGGTTTCAAAAAGGTACACACTGTATCCAGAGTTTCTGTCGCGAAATCAGATCGACCTGTCGAGGCTGGCCGGACTACTTGTACGCCCCACTAGTGCGGGAACAGGATCGTAGCCTCACCCATGTCCAAGCTCATTCCACAGGCGTCAGGCACCAAAATCCCTGAAGTCTGGTTTCGGCAATACTCGGTCTTCAGGAAATCGAAAGTTTCCTTGACAGGCTGTACGTGGATCAGGAATGTTCTTGAGAGCGAATATCTGGAGTGACGGGAACTGGAGTAATTTGGCGAGTAGCGTAATGGGGAGTGAGAAGAGGAAAAATCTGGAGTGCGCGGGATCAGGAGAAAGACGTGAAAATAACATAACGGCATTACAGAGACGGTTCTGCCCGGGACCACAACGGCCACCGGCTTTCCGCCTCAGAACGCAGGGTCGAATCATCCTCCGGCGAGCGACATCAGCCAAGCATCAGACATAAAAAACGCAATGTCGCGCACAGGCAGAAAATTCCGGCGTCTTCCTCGCCACGCCCGCCCCGAAACGGAAGGGCACGGCAAAATCAGACTTAGGCCACCGAAACTGGCAACTAATTCGCCTGGTTCAAGTCCTTTTATTGAATTCTAAGATCCGGATTTCGGACGGTCAACGAAAACTGCATAATCATACGATTATTTCAGTTATAAAATCAATCGTAAAAATAAAAATTTTTTGTGGTTTTATATTATAACCTCATAGGATAATTGACCAATATCTCGAAATAACTAATGGAAAAATCAAACCAACTTTCTCCAGCCCTTCCAATCATTTGCTGGTTAGTTGCCTTGCTCTCTCTTCAGCCATCGATAAGACTTGCTCTAATGCACTCGAAGTTTTCTTCATGGATGTCAGCGCACGTGATGACGAAACTGTTCTTGCCGTTAAATCAAAAGCTATCCTGCATCATAGACACCATGGAGGAGTCTTCTAAAGAGCACCCTGGATATCCCATCATATATCCGGCTTCGAGAAAATTCTACCATGACTCAGGTCTCGGTGAGGGGAAGGCCATCACATTCGAGAACCCAGAACCGAAGTATGCGTCCGAGGTAATAGATGGTGTTTCTCGGGATCGGAAGAAAGTCAGACCTCTCAGTGATCCATGAAAGCTAACTTTTTTTCTCCTCCATATAGCAGATGGTTGTAGAGGTAATCCTTAAAATTTTTCAGAATTTCTCAAAGGAATACTTTAGGGTTTTCATATTTCATCGAAAGACCCACGAATTCGCCAGAGAGGCAGATAATCACTGAACAAAGTGCTATCTGCAACCTATTTCATAGTCATCATATCAAGGAATACATAATTTTACGTTTGAACATCGCTGCACAAATGTTTGCGAACAGCGGTTCGATATTTCCAAAGCACTTCAGTGCCACAAGTTCATCGTCATTAAACGCTAGGATAATTCATCATGACTTCAGGATCAATACCTGTCTGAATAGCAAATCACACAACTTTATGTGAAATAATTTGGGGATGAAACTACTTCCGCACATAAATCCGAGCTTCTGGAAATCATTCTGAACGCCTTTATCAACATCGTCAAGACCGAACATTTCTGTACGATTCTCACTGATAACAGAAGTTTTTCCTGTCCCGTTCAAGATGGTTCTACACGACGTTTTGCCTGACAGGTTCGAGACACTCTTCAATGGCGAAAGGCGATCGGTCGCCATTTCACGGACCTTTCGCGTATGTTTTCCTACACCTGGCGTCCCAAACTTGATTCCACTGTAAAAACCCTCCCCCTCGGCAGGGAAGCGGAACACTATGTGGCCATCGTAATGGTATCCTTGCGCTAAAGCCTTAAACCACTGCCCATCTACGCTCCCTTTACCCAGACACTCTGACCTCAAATGACTGCCAGGTGGTGAGGGAGGGGGTTTTTGCAGTTGAATCAAACTTCATTAAGGAACCAGGGCCTATGCCGAAGCCCGACTGCCCCTCCACCCTCCAGCGCATCTGCCCCGCGCCCACTGCCCACCGACCCGGACCACCCTAGATCGTTGCCGGTGGTGGGGCAATGCGGCCTGCAATTCAGACATCAACTCTCAACGCGCTCAACGACCACGTTAAGAGAGCTGAGAATCTTTTGTACCGGCTCCCCGGTAATGAACCGCGATTGCCCGATTACGCGAGACCTGTAGCGTGACGGGGACTCCCCTCACCGGGGCATTTCCAGCCATGCGGCCTTAGGCAATGACCCGGAGTCAGTAAATGAGGCGCGGTAAGCGGACGGTTCACGATGCGCCTGTGCCCTGCCCCATCGCCGGGCACGGGCTCCGTGAGCCTCCAGGAAACAATCAGTACACCACCTGGACGTTCAAGTCGCCGCAGGAGGGTGAGCCAGGGGCCGTGCGGTGGCGGCTCTTTGGCCCGGTCACCCGCGCACAGGTCGGCTCCTCAGGCGGCGGACGGAGGCTTCAGGCGGGTCTTCTGGCCCTGGACGAGCTTCAGGATGGCGCCCAGCCGCCCGTTCTCTGCCTGGTTGTAGTTCTTCTCCGCGAAGTCCACGTTGTCCATCATGACCTTGTACAGGGATAGCCTCCAGTCGTTGTGGTAGGGGGACTCGTAGGAGGGGGACAGATCCGGGAGCTCCGGGAAGCCGTCGTTCTGGTGGGTAGGCTCGAAGACCAGGAACACCTTCCCCTGGAAGGCCAACGTGCGCTCCTCCCGGGTGTTGTGGCGCGGGCTCAGGCCCAGGAAGCACACGTAGTCGGAGAGCATCGCGGAGGCGATGCGGGCGACCTTCCAGCGGCGGCTGGCGGGGTTAACGTTCGCGTAGCCCATGGCCTCGCGGATCGCCGACTCGATCTTCTCCATCACGCCAAGGCGCCGGGCCCCGTGGTCCAGCTCGCTCACGAAGGACCGGAAGTCGTCCGCGGTGAAGCCGAAATAGCGGCGCTTGTCCTTGTCTGCGGTGAGCCTCTCCAGGGACTCCTTCCACTCCTTCTCCAGGAGCCTGCGGTACAGGGAGGCCGTATCGTCCTCGCGCCTGGCTGGAGAGATGACCCGGGGGGCGCCCCCGCCCTGCGCGGGGGTCGGCTGCTCGCTCGCGAACATCGCCATGATGTCGTCCTCGTCCACCTCGGCCTCGCCGAAGCCCTGGTCCAGATCCTCGGGCGCGACGTCCGCCTCCTCATCCTCGGCTTCGGCCGGTTCGGCCAAGGGCCGGGAGAAGATCTCGTGGCAGTCGTCGTCCGAGAGCGTGAGCTCGCGGAGGAGCATCCCGAAGCGGTGCCACGGGGCCTTCTCCGGGGAGCCCCGCTGGGCCGCCTGGGCATCCGCTGGGCTCCCGAGGCGGATGAGCGCCTGGGTTACCTTCACGTACGCCTTGCGCTTGGCGGTCTTCTCTTCCTCGCTGGTTCCGCCCTGGTAGAAGGTGCTTAAGGTGTTCAGGACCTGCTCGCCCTCGGCGAGGGTCAGATCCGTGAGCTGCCTAGTCTTCAGGTCCTGGCCCACCAGCGGGGTGAGCTTGGAGATGATGTAGCCGGTACCGCCGTCCGGGGCCTCCAGCGCACCGCCCCATGCCTCCTCGGGGTTGGCGATGTAGCGGCGCACGTTGTCGGTCGCGAGGTAGGCGGCCTTGAGACTGGCTATCCACTCCTTCTGCTCTGGCCTTACGCCCTTGGAGATATAGGCGGCGTCCGCGTCTGCGGCCTCGCCGCCCTGTTTCTCGATAAGGAGGAACTGCTCGGTCTTCAATACGTTCAGGAGCCAGAAGCAGTTCTTGAAAGTCTGCGGCACGCCGCCCTCCTGGGACCAGTGGTCGGGCCAGCCGTCCTTGCGGAAGGTGTCGCCAATCGAGGCGTCGAAACGGTTGCGGAAGACATTGGAAAGATCCGTTACGCCTGCGGTGCGAATGAGGTGGTTGTTGAAGAAGGTCAAAACCATGAACAGGCACACGGGCTTGCCGGTACGCTCCAACTGATTGCGGCCGTGGGTGTCGCCTATCCAGCCGTTTATCACCTCCGGGAGCCCGGGGCAGTCAACGTTGCCGTCCCGGATGCACAGGAGCATCGCGGTTATCTCCTTCTGGGCCGCGAAGCGCTCGAAGACGTAGGCCACCTTGCCGCGCAGGAAGCACTGGGCCAGGTTCTGGGGGTCCCTTATCGCCTCGGCGAAGTTCTTGTACTCCTTCCGGGCGCGGTAGCCGGGGAAGTCCAGGATGTCCGCCTTGATCATGAAGTCGCCGGGGCTCTCCACCACCTTCACGTGGAGCTCGGCTATAAGCGCCGACAGGACCGGGCGCTCCAGCGGCGTGCGCTTGCCGTCCTGGCTCGCGACCTCGATCGTGTCCCGGGTCTCCTCCAGGATCCCCTGGAGCATGCTCACGTGGAGAACGCTCTTGTCGCGCCCGTCGGTACCCGGGGGCGCCTCCCTGTCGAAGAGGGCCTTGAGCTCCGTGAACGCCGTAGCCGGGAAGTTCAGGCTCTGGAGGGCCTTGTGGAGCTTCCGGTAGACCTCGGTGAACTGAGGGATGCCGCCCCAGATCCAGGAGAGGAGTTCCGAGCGTTCCTTCACGTCCAGCTTCTGGGCCAGCTCCACTGCCCGTGGCCAGAAGTAGGTCTTGAGCGACTTCCCGTAGGAGTATTTCGAGGAGATGCCGTCCACGTACTCGTTCAGGTCCTCCATATGGTCCAGGCTAGGCGCGTTCACAGGGCTCCCGGCGCTCTTCTCGAGCTTCTCCAGCGACCGCTTGAGCGCCTCCTCGTCCAGGTCCTCGCCGCCCTGGGCCTCGGCGAAGTACGTATTGGCCAGGATCTTCGCGATGTCCATCTCGGAGAAGAGCTTCAGGCACACGGGGAGCTCTCGGTCCGGCGAGGGCGGCGGCGACTCCAGCGAGAAGCGGGTGACGAGCCCGGTCGTCTCCTTGCCGCCCTCGGGGTTGACCTGCTTCAGGAAGTCCAGATACTCCCCCTGGAAGTCCACCATGAGCTTGCCGGCCCGCGGGCCCATGGCCAAGGCGGAGATCATGGTGGACTTGCCCACCTGGCTGGGCCCGAAGACGGCTATGCCCATCTTCTTGCCTGCGGCGTTGGCGTAGCTGTCCAGAGACCGCGCGGACTTCCTGAGCCGCTTCTTGATGCCGTCCTGGTTGCCCATCTCGGTCTCGTTGTCGGTAAGCCACCTGGCGCCGTTGCGCGCCGCGTCCCTAAGCTCGAAGGCGCTTGCCTTCAGTTCCTCCGGCGACATCCTACCTTTCCCCTTCCTCGGCCTCGCGGTTAAGGCGCTCCGCCTCGCGGGCCAGTCTGTCCGCCTCCTCGCGGAGGGCCTCCCCGTCCCAGGCGAGACGCTGCGCCTCCTCGCCCACCGAAGCCGCATTGCTGGCCAGATCCCCGGCTGCCTCCATGGTCCTCGAAGCCTCCTGAGTCAGGTGGCTGATGTCTTCCGTGAGTGCCGCCGCCCGTTCCTCGGCCTCGTCCCCCGAGCCCCACGCGATGCTCCCCGCCTGCCAGGCGAGCCTCTGGGACTGCTCTGTCAAGCCATCGGAGATCCTGACGAGCCCCTCCGCCGAGTCCAAGAAGCGCTTCGCCTGCTGCGAAAGGCTCCCGCGCTGGATAGCCAGGATCTCGTAGCGTCGGGTCAGGCTCTCCGCCTGGCGGGTCAGGCTCTCCGCCCTGCACGTCCGGCAGAGCGCCATCGACCCCGCCGATTCGCGAGGGTCCCCGGCGGGACACTGGTCCGGCTCAGGGGCTAGAGCCTCGGACGGAACGAACGAGGATGCCGGATAATCGCCCTGAGCCTCCTCGACCGGATCCTGGACCTCGGAAGAGCCTAGGGCCTCGCGGGTGAGCCGTTCGGCCTTGGCCGTCAGGCGATCTGTCTTGACAGCCAGCTTATCGCAGCCGTTAGTCACGAACTGCTGGGTATGCTCGAACTTGCCCAGGTCGGCCAAAAGTTTCCTCTTGTGCAACTCCAGATTCCTGTTGCGCACGGGCGAAGGAGGGACCGCCACCAGCCGCGCAACGCTTTCGGAGAGCCGCAAGAGGCTCCTCGCACGCTGTTCCAGGACTTTCGCCAATTCCTTGAACCTGTCCATTCGCCCAACCTTACCTTAACGCTTCTGATCCGTACGATTTCGTCGGAACTCTTACCCTCTCTGTCCTGCAATTATAAATATCATCATATAATCTGATTAATTTTAAGCATGATTAATATTGACAATGCTATATAACCATCAAATCAGTACTTTAAATTCTTATTAAGGCTAATCAAAACTAATGAAGATAAATTAAGTCAAACAATGTCTGATGAAATACAATTCAGTCAAATGGAGTCTAATCCAATCCGATAAAGCTTGATACAAATAAATAAATTTAAATTAAATCTAACCCAGGCCTATAAAGTTAAATTTAGGCATATAAAGACAAATCCAGATTGATAAAGTTTAATTAAATCTGAACATATCATATTAAATCAATTGCGAATAAATAGAATTATATATAGAAATATTATAATTAATAGAGCACCATCGCAAATAATAGAACTAAATTAAATCTAATATATCCTAATACAATTAAACAAAACCTATGCAGCCCCGTAAAGCAAAATTCAAACTAATAGAGCATAATTCAACCTGATAGAATATTATTTAATCCGATAGAGCAAGAATCAGACAAATAGAGCAATAATCAGACAAATAGAGCAATAATCAGATAACTAGAGTAATAATCAGACAACTAGAGCAATAATCAGATAACTAGAGCAAGAATCAGACTAATAGAACAAGAATCAGAGCTATAGAGCAAGAGTTAGTCAAATAGAGCAAAAATCATTCCAATAGAGCACGATTACATCCAATAGAGCACGAACTAGACCCATAGAGCAAGAGTTAGTCTAATAGAGCACGATTACATCCAATAGATCATGAATAGGTCCAATAGAGCACAAATCAATCCAATAGAGCACGATAACGTCCAATAGAGTATGGAACAGTCTAATGAAGCATGATTAAATCTAATAGAGCGATATTAAGGTCAATAGAATCTGATTTAGGCCGTCAAAGCTGTACATAGCCCATAAAGTTACATTGAGACTGATAGAGTTAAATTCAGCACAATAAAGTCTAAATAATATTGAACAAAGTCTAATTCAGCTAAATAAAGACTAATTCATCCTGATTCATTCCAATTCATGTCACAAATTCCATTCTATCTTATAAAACCTGATAATTCTAATCTTTTAAATTCAAAACGATTAGAATTTATTATATTAAATATTTCGAATTCATTTTACTTATTGCTATTACATCCTGACTTTCCCAATTCCATCCAGTTTCTCGGAATTCATTCTAATCCTTTCATATTCCTGTCTATTTACCCAAATCTATCCTATTAATTCCCATCGCTTTCAATTGCACCTAATGCAAACTAAATTCTCCAAATTCCATCTAATTCATTCAGATTCCTCCTGATTCATTAGAGTTCCCCGATTCCTTCCCTCTTCCGGGTTCACCGATCCGACCGGGTTCTCCGCTTATTTCGCCTCCGCAGATCATTCCGTAAGGCGCTCCCGCCCCGCCCGTCCGTCGGCACCCGGGTCAGATGCGCGTCAGGTCACCAGTGTCCAGCCAGTAGCCGGAATCGTTTCTGAGGGTCTGGAGGCGCACCACCACCGTGCCCGGCGGGAGGTCGTTGTTCAGCTTGTCGGTCACCTGGACCACCCTGAGCGTGCCTTCGGTGCGGATGAGAGTGCGGGCGGCCTGGTTGCGGGGGCGATCTTCCGGGTCCTCGGCCTCGGCCATGTCGAACTGGAGGGTGACGTTGTACGGGAGTCGGCCCACCGAGGCCTCCTGGGCGTCGGAGTCGCGGAACTCCATGCTGTAGAGCCGGGTGGTGGTCCAGCGGTCGCAGGAGAGCTGCCGGAAGCCAACGGCCGTGTTGGCCGTGAACTGCACGGTACGCTCCTTGGAAATCTCCTTGCCGGTATGCACGTCCAGGTTGGTGAACCAGACGTTCTGGTCGCCCCGGTCGAGCTTGCCCTTGGCGTCCAGCATGCCCATATATCGATTGATGGGTTGCGGGAGGAAGTTGTCGGTGTCTATCGTGATGCCGTTCAACGCCCTCTCGGCGAGCGAGCAGATGATGGCCCCCACCACCACGCTCGTCTTGGGGTCCTCGATGCGGCCGTGGGTCACGAATGGGTACTCGGAGTCCACGCGGTACTTGTGCATGTGCACGATGCGGTCGACGGGCAGGAAGTTCCTCTCGTAGGGGGCCCGCATCACGGCGGGCCAGCGGCTGGGCCGGCCGGTCAGGATGAGGGCGTCGCAGTCGTAGTAGCGGATGATCTCGCCCATGTCGACCAGGATCTGCTCCACGACGAAGCCCACGTTGCGGTCCACCTGCCTGAGGTCAATCTTGAAGGTGAAGTCCAGAAGTGAGAAGCCGAACCAGCCGCCCTCGGCCACGGCGGTCTCGACGTACTTCAAAATGTTGGCCAGCCGCTCGGGTGCCCTGCCTTCGGGGGGCAGGCCCAGGCACTCGCGGACGCTTATCTCCCGAGGCCCCATCTCGCCCGACTGCCCGCAGTCCTCGTAGAGCTTGAGGATCCTGAGCGCGATCGGGACCGCCACGTGGGCCACGAACTGGCTCCGGAGCTGCTTTTGCTGCCTGCCGGACTCCTGGACGCCCATCGTCACGGAGTCGGCGAAGAGGTTGTTTATCAGATCCTTCGCGTCCCTCACCCTGTTGGCCTCGCAGGCGGAGACGAGCGCGCGCATGAACTCGCAGACGATTATCTCGCGCATGATGTCGTCGCCGGCCACGTTGAAGCCGTCCCGGAAGTCCTGGAAGGGCAGCAAGTGCGGGGTCGCGACCCCGGGGTTCTGGATGGTGTAGGTGATGATGGACAGATCGGTCGTGCCTCCGCCCATGTCTATGGAGGCCACGCGCAGGCTGTCGCCCTCCTCGTCCGGGGGCCTGCCCGGAAGCCCCTTGCGCTTCTGCCCGAGGAGCCGGAAGAGCTCGGAGGCGTTGTTGTGGAACTTCTTGTTGATCTCGTTGTAGAGCCAGACCATCTGGGTGCAGGTGGCCTCGTACCACTCGCAGCGGACCGTGGGCGAGGCGCGGAAGTCGTCCGTCCCGGGCCTGGAGTAGCAGTCCTTCCACCAGCCCATGCTCACCCAGACCGCCTCGACCGCCAGCCGCGCCCAGGTCTTGAAGATGTTCTGCTCGGCCAGGGGCATCGCCGTGGGCACGGTGAGGATTATCTGCTTGAGCCTCCTGGCCCTGTTGGGGTTCTCGCGAGTGTCGCGGACGCCGGGGGCGTTGATGCAGCTGAGTGCCTGGGAGACAAGCTCGGCTATGAGGAACATCATCAGGGAGCTCCGGCTGTAGAGCCCCCTGAAGGCCCCTATCGTGTCGCCGCGCTCCAGGTACTGCTGGATGGCCTGGGGGAGCATGATCTTCCTCAGGTCTGGCCGGTCCTCCCGCGCGGGGTCCTTGAAGACGGTCAGCGGGATGCCCGCGGAGTTGATGTTCAGGACGAAGGCCCCGTAGTTAACTGCGGGGTGCTCCTGGCCGCGGTTGTGGTAGTCGCAGGAGTTGTTGAAGTACCATTGGAGGAGCCGCTTGCGGGTGTCCCATAGGTAGCGCTTGGGGCTGGACATGCCCGTGGGCCCCAGCTCCTCCTTGGCCGCCGCCGAGAGCCTAGCGGCCTCCGCGCCCACCCTCACGGTGGAGGGCCAGCGGAAGGAGAGCTTGTGGCCCCGGCTGTCCTTGGCGAAGCTCCAGTCCTGCGGCCCGAACCACGGCTCCATGAACTCCACCGAGGTGTCCAGGGGCTCGGAATAGGTCCTGGAGGGCTCGGTCAGGTCGCGGATCTGCAGGGGGTAGCAGTCGGTGAGCCGCGTCTGGCCCATGGGCGCCGTCTCGACTATGACGCCCGTGATGCGGGAGTTGCCGACGTCTATCACCAGGGTCGTGTCCGTGGGCTTCTCGGATCCGGGGTTTATGACGCGCACGGGCGGGCCCATGGCCCCGGACAGGTGGATGCCCTCGAGGAGCGTCTCGTAGAGCGCCAGGTACTCCGTGCGCGGGGCCCGGCCGTCGTCGTCCAGGGCGTACTCCGGGAAGTACTCCGTCATCTGGCTCATCCGCTTGAGGTTCGCGGTCCCCTTCTTCCGCCGCGCGTCCCAGATCTCGCGGATGCCCTTCTTCACCCACTCGAGGCCGTCCACGAACCACGCGTTGTCCTTCTCGTGCCAGGCCAGGCTGAACGAGGAGGCCCCCTCCACGTCCTTGGGGGAGAGCGCGTGGTAGGCGGCCGACAGCCCGCCCGTGCCGTCCCGGTCGCCCTTGGGCTGCTCCACCTGCGGGTCGAAGACCAGCGTGAGCTTCCACAGGAGCCCGCCCTCCTCGGCGGGCGCCGTGACCCATGCCCGGCACCAGTCCGTGGGCCCGAATGAGAAAAGGGGCGTCTGGTCGAGGTTCACGCTCTGGTGCGCGAATATCGGGAAGGGGATCCACTGGCCCGCGAAGACCTTGAAGGCCGTCTGGTACTCGCAGGTGTAGTGGAGCGGCAGGATGTTGGCTGGGTTCGTCCGCTCCCGGAAGTCCCCAGTCGCGTCGGGCATCGCCTCCAGGGGCGCCAGGACCGTCCGCCTTCCCTGGACGTCGGGCATCTTCACGTGGAATGGCTTCTTCGCAGCCGCTATCGTGTGCTTGCCCAGGGGCTTGCCCAGGTCCACTTCGTAGTCGATGAACTGCAGCGCGGCACCGGGGATGATGGTATAGACGGTCTGGTTGTTCATGAGCGCCTCGTGAGTCTTCGTCTTGGGTGCCTGCGCGGGCTTCATCCGGCGGGGGCTTTGTGCCTCGGGGCGGACCTTAGGGCCCGGCAACGGCCTTGCATCCCGGGCTGGCTCCCCGTCCAACGGGGCCTGGCTTCCCGGCAACTGCCTTCCGTCCCCGGGCCGGCTCCCCGTCCGACGGGCGCCTCGCTTCACGGCATGGGCCTTCCGTCCCCGGGCAGGCTTCCCGTCACGCAGGGACTTCGCTTCCCGGAATCGGCCTTCCGTCCAGGCGCGCCTGAAGGCCAGCGGAGCCTGAAGCAACGCCGACGGCTCCCGCTGCCCTGTGTCCTGCGAGCATGCGTTTCGGGGGAACCTAATCCTTTCGGGTCCTGAGCCGGACAATCACGGGAGCGGCATGAACGATGCCGCATGGCCGCCGCGAACATGCGGCACCGCAGGACGATGACGCGCGACCGGCATGGCTTCGGGACCATGCGGGTCGGATGTCGCGGAAACCGCTTGGGACTGTCCATGTCGTCCAGAGGTGTCGCACGACCGATGCGCCCTGGCGTTCCGCAGAACCGTATGCCGCTTGAGCCGATCGCGGGCACGTAAACGACCTGAATTCCTGGAAAGGGATACGGCCTGACGCGAACAATGGGAACACCGTCCCCCGGAGGCCGCGATGAGGATCCTGCGGCCTCCGGGGGTTGTCGACACGACGGATCTCGTTTTCGGGAATCCCGGACGGGTCAGGATGCTCGGGAGAGCGCCCGTCCGGCAATGGATAAATTAAGGCGGACAGCGGCTTATGTCAAGTCGCAATGGCCCGCGGGCGGTATCTGCGGCGAGGTTTCAGGACAGGCCTTGCGGATGGGAGGCTTAAAGCTTCCGAGGGCCATGCCGCTCGCGAGGCGTGACGATATTCGGGGTCATCGGGTCATCGGCCTCGAAGCCTGCGCCTCCCGTGCCCCGCGTTCTCACGGGTACCCGCAACGGACTCGGGCGTTCCCGGCGGGCATCGGCTAAGGCTGGCATCTGCCATGCCTTACGGCTCAGAGTCCCCCGCGACTCCGACCCTCCGGAAGACCGCGACTGCCGCCGTCCTGCCCTCCTCCTGGAGCATGCAATCCACTGGCTCGCCTTCCCTGCCGGGGAAGCACCCCAGGACCCGGGGCGGGTAGACGCGACCGGGGTCGCCATGGCACGTCGTCCCGCCGAAGCCGGTGATGATGACGAGGATCCCCCCGCTGCGCAGCGAGGCTTCCGCCCTGGCGGTGCATGGGGGAAGCGGGGTCCCGTCCGCCGTCCGGTCGCGGATGACCACTTCCGCCTTGCCGTCGGCATCGAACGTGTACTCGTAGACAGGCGGGAAGCCTACGCCCAGGGCCTCGGCATCCACGGAGGAAACCCATTTCCCTTCCAGGAAGGACATGCTGTCGCCGGGCCTGCGCCCGGCCAGGCGCGGGGGGGCGCCGGGGGCCGCGCCGGCGGGCGGGGCGGGGGCCGCCCGGGCCCGGGGATCCACGTAGCTCTCGCCCCTGATAAACCTGAAGGACGCCCTGAGATCCGCCCTGCCCTCCCTCGTGATCGTGCAGAGGACCTCCGGGGGAGGCCACCCGCCGTTCCCCTCAGGTGCGGAAGAGACGGGGCCGCAGGACACGGAGAGCGGCACCAGCCCCCTGGTCGGGGCCCTGCGGCAGAAGGTGGCGCCGCCGGTTCTCGTGACCTCGAGCCCGGCTTCCCCGCGCGAGGCTTTGGCGGGCGAGGCGCAGGCGTCCACGGGCCCGCCCTCCATGTCCTTCTCGTCCGCCGACAGGTACGCCTCGCCGGAGGCGTCGAAGCAGAAGCCGTAGACCACGCCGTCCGGAGGTCGATCCAGAAGCGTCCTCAGGCCGGTGGCCCAGCAGCCCGGCTGGGGGAATCCGCCGGAGAGAGCCGCCTCGGTCCCTGCGGAACCCCGCGATCGCGCGATAAGTATCGTACCCGCAACAAGGGCGGCGGCCAGGATGAGCAGAAGAGCGATGTAGAGGGGGGCAAGACCCCTGCTGAAGACCGGAGGCTGGGGGACAGGGCCCGGAGGCTGGGGACCAAGGCCAGGAGGCAGGGGGACAGGGGCCGGAGGCTGGGGGCCAAGGCCCGGAGGCTGGGGGCCAAGGCCCGGAGGCCAGACACCCGGAGGCGGCAAGGCGCCGGGAGGAGGGAACGCCGGCTCAGGGACGGCCGGTCCCTTCACCAAGCTCACCGGCAACGGGACCCTGACGTCCTTTCTGAGATCGACCGTGCCCGGCGGGAAGAGCGGCGGGTAGTCCGACCTGATCCCTCCGTCGATCGGGTCCCGTCTCCCGGAGTGGGTCACTGCCAGGCTGTCCGGGAAGGCAGGGACCGATCTCATGGGATCCAGAGGCCCCTTGCCCAAGGGCACCGGCGCCTGCGAGTGGCCCGGCGGCCCGGGCGCGGGGCCATGCACGGGAGCCTGCGCCGCCGCAGACGAGGACCGTCGCGCCCCGTCGGCGTCCTCAGGCGGGAGGACCTGGCGGCTCGCCAGCACCTCCGGGAGCGAGGATCTTCGGCCCTTGATTTGGAAGATGTACCAGGAGTCCTCCAGGACGTCCGCCACCTCCGGCGGGAGCTTCAGGGTGAGGAGGGAGGGATCCTCGGGGCCCAGCGTCACCCGGTGGAAGATCTCCAGCGTCCCCCATCTCCTGAAGGAGGAGGGATTCTGAAGGTAGCGCCGGGCGTACATCTCCCGAACCGAGACGAGGCAACTCGCCTCGTCCGGGGCGAACGGCCAGGGCAGGGGCTCGGGGGCCTCCCCCGCCAGCGATACTCTCAGGACGGCCCAGCCCTGGCCGGATTCCGGGCTGTCGGACAGCTCGCCTGTCAGCATAGGGGAATCTTCGGCGAACTCGGAAAAAACCGAGCGCCATGTTGGAGGGAACCCGAGGTCCGGGCTTCGAGACCCTCATGGGCGAGAGGGCAACCTGGCGGACGCCGAAGGGCCTCGGATGGCCCGGAAGGCAGGAAAAGCCAGCCGGAGAAAGGAGGCCGGATCCGATGCCGGGACAGGCCTCGTCTGGATGGCGGGAAAATCGGCGCCGATGCCTGGGTGCGCACCGGAAAGTCCGTGACGTAGGGATAGGCCGATGCCGGAAGGCTTAGGACGGAGAACCAAGGGCATGCCGGGGCAGGCAACGGGAGGCGAAGGACGAAGCATCAGGGGCATGCCGCGGCAGACGATGAAAGCGAGAGACGGAGGATCAGGGCCTATGCCGCGGCAGGTGACGAAAAGCGAAGGACGGAGGAACGGGGCCTATGCCGTTGCAGGCAAAGGAAACCTCAGGTCAGGGAAAATCATGCGCGATGCCGCCGGAGGTCCAGGCAAAGGAAGGCCGGAATGACGGGACGGGCATCTGGCAGGACATCGGCAAAGGCAAGAAGGTCGGGGCAATCATCTGAGAGGAACGGCAAGAGAAACGGTAACGGCTCGCCAGAGACCTACTGTAGCCTCATGCGGCGAAGCGCGGACGGGACGCCGGCCCCGAACGCCTCACAGGGCAGGAAGGAAACCTTCGGGCTCGCCCGCCTCCGTAAGGGACACGGACGGAAGGCCTTCGGACTCGACCTGCTACGGAAGGGTTGCGGACGGGGGGTTCTCGGGCTCGCCCTCCTCCGAAGGTCGGGGACGGAGGGTTCTCGGGCTCGCCCTCCTCCGAAGGTCGCGGACGGAGGGGCCTCGGGCTTGACCTCACTCCGGAGGGGGCGCGGAGGGAGGGCCTTCGAGACCGTCTGCGGGAACCGCGTCAGGCAAGTCCCGGTCCCCGGAGTGGTCCTGGCCCTCGCATGAGGCATACGTCTCAGGCACTTCGGTTGACGCATCGGCAGGCGTACCGGATGGCTCCTGGATAGCGGCACCGTCCGTTCTTTCAGTGCCTGCCATGACGTCCCGGATGCCCCCGGGCGAGATGGCTTGCCGGATAGGGCCGCCCGATGCGGTAACGGCTCCCGCCACTTCCGGGACTTCCGGGACTTCCCTGCCGGGAACGGGCGGCTGCGCCGCACTCCCGACCGGCGGCGGCACCGTCCCTACCGATTGCGTCTGGGATATCTGGGGATAGACGAAAAAGCGCCATGCCCCCAACCCGAGCAAGAGCGCCGCCAGAAGCGCAATCAGGGCAATTGCCGCCGGCGGCAGGCCACGACCGGACCGGTTCGGTCCGGAAAGCCCGGAAGAACCGGTCGCGCCGGAATATCCGTCGGGCACGGAGGACGCCTCGGCACCGCCCTCGCCTGCCGGTCCGCAGGCCACGTGGGCGTCAGGTTTCCCGGAAGGCTCCATCGCTTCGGGTTTATCCGGCTTCCCGGAAGGGTCACGTTTTCCGGGGGTTCCAGAGCTACTGAACAGCGACATGTGGCATAACCTAGCCGTGACTAAGGATTAGGAGACCGCAGGAACGGCGGCGGCTTCCAAGGGAAAGCTCCTTGGGTCCCGGAACGGCGGTCGAGGTTTTCGTGACACTTTATATACCATAATACGCTATTTTTTTCAGTACCCTGCATCTTCGCGTAAACGGGATTTTCCCGTAACCGTCGAAACCGGAACGGCAACGCCTGTCGTGCCTTCAGCGCCGAGACGTTTCCTCGCAGTCGCGAAACCTGCCAAGGCTCCAGCCGAGCATGAAGGATCATGGCCTGGAGGAGCCTTTCCGGAGAGCCCGGCGAGTTGGACGGGAAGGTGCCCGACAGAACGACAGAGGCAGGGAGAAGTCAGCCTGTATCGCCCCAGGCCGCCATGAATCGGCGTGACGGAGCCCAGGAGGCTCGGGGCCGATCAAGGTGCCGCCCCCGGACGCCCTGCCCAGAACACGGCCCCCCCGGAGGCCCTGTCCCGATCAGGGCACCGCCATCGGAGGCACGGGGCCAATCACGGCGGTGCCCCCGGTGGGTGCCTCCGGTGGCACCGGCCCGATCACGGAGCCGCCCGCAGCAGATGCCTTGGCGTCAGGGGAAGGCGAGGAAGACATCTCTCGACCGACAGGGGTCAGCCGCAACCGCAGTCGTTGGGATCGTATCGCGGCACGGGCTTGGGCCTGGGTTTCGGTTTGGGCTTAGGTTTAGGCTTGGGCAACGGAGGGGGAGTCGGCGGCGGAGGGGGAGACGCCGCTTCCAGTGCCGCAGGACCGTCGCCGGCGGAAGGCGGGTCCATGGACCGTCGCACGGGCTCGGGCAGATCCGGCGATCCATCCTCGATCCGGGGAGTATCCTCGCGGCTGCAACCCAGCAGGGTAACGTCGTAGCGGCTCCTCAGGGCGTCAAGCTCGGCCCGGAGCCCTGACTCGATGGCGGGATCGGACAGGACCGACTGGGCCTCGACAGGAATCGAGGCGGCGGCCTTCCGGATGTCCGCTGAAAGGAGGGCGAAAAGGAAGAGCGCCAGTACGAACGCCGCCGAGGCGGCGACGGCCATGCGTCCGAGCCCCGAACCGGCAGTTGCGGGAGGGGAACCGTATGCCGGGGGAGAGGGCGCGTAGACGGGAGTCTCCGAAGCCGGAGGGGCGGATACTTGTGCCGCGACGGTAACCGGCGGCACCGGACGGGCCGAAGGAGCAAGTGGCATGGGAGCCCCGGCCAGCGGGGAGGACCCGGCCGCCGCAACCTCGCCGGAGACAGCAACTCCGCCAGAGCCTGAAGCAACCGCAACAGGCGGGCCGACGGCCCAAGCTCGGGCCTCCTCTGCCGGCGGACGCCACCACGAGCACAGGACCGGCACGCCGCCGACCACGAAAATCCTCTCGGGACCGGGAATGCCCACGGCGGCGGCGGCCAGGGAAGCCGAGAGCCTGGACAGGAGCCTCGCCGCCGCCCGGGCATCGGGTGAAGTGGCTGAGGAGAGCCTGCCTCCAAGCCCGGCGAACTCCTCGGCCCGCCTGCGGAGTTCCTGTTCGGCGGCGGCCCTTTCCGGGCCGGTGAGCGCGGAGAGCTCTCGGGGGAGGCCTTCCAGTGAGGTGAGCCAGGCCACCGTGCCGCCCACCGCTTTTCCGGGCCGGGCTAGCGCGAACGCCGCCTCCGCAGGGAGTTCCTTTCCTATGAAGCCGCTCACGAGCGCCCAGGCTTCCGCAGGTGAGGCGGAAAGGCCGGGGGGGACGGGGGAATATGAAAGGATCACGGTTTCCATGCAACGTAGTCTAGCACGCCAGAGCTCTTGACTACAAGACGCAGATGATTAGGTCATGTTCGAAAGTCTGTCCGGAAAGTACCTGTCCGGGACTTTCGGGCGGAAGCGGAAGGAGGACCGCCTCCCCAACCCCGTGGCATTATGATTCGAGGACTGCGTTGCACGGTTCATGGACACGGGCACTCCCGCCATGGACACCGTTCAGGCCGCGCGTGTCGGATCGGCAACCGGTACGGCACGGACAGACCGACCCAACAGAAGAGACTGCTCGCCCGGCTAGCGGCCTGCCGGAGGTTCTTCGGGACCATCCGTGAATTTCCAAGAACCGCCACCGACTCCCGCACGGCTGATCGCCGCATAATCCAGGTGTCAGGCGAGGAGAACCCGATCGAGACCGGCGAGGAAATCCCGATCGAGACCGGCGAGGAGATCCCGATCGAGACCGGCGAGGAGATCCCGATCGAGACCGGCGAGGAGATCCCGATCGAGACCGCGAGAAGAACCCGATCGAGACCGGCGAGGTGATCCCGATCGAGACCGGCGAGGTGATCCCGAATCGAGCCCACCGCAGTGTGGCCTTATCCGCGACCTGGCCGAGGCGGGCATCTGCCCGAAGGGGCTGGTTCCGGAAGAGGTCTCGCTTTTCCGGAGCTCAAAGAACGGGCCCGAGCCACCCAACATGTCACTAATCTAAAGACCTGCCCAACGCTGACCCGGTAGCCTGTATCGCCATGGACGGGCCTGGCCTTCCGTCGGGAGGGCGAGATGCGGGCCGAGCGCCGCGCCTCAAAGGTCGGGCACAAAGGCCGGTGGTTAGGCCTGAAATCTCTTCGAGATCATCGTGAGGGCATGGACGGGCATGGGGTCTCCGCACGCGACTGAAGAGGGCGAAGAGGTGTACTGCAACCAGGCAAACGTGGCGCACTCGATCGTTCTGAGGACCCAATGCCGCTAGACAGACATCTCCGATCGCCCGCAAGGCCTGGAGTGGGGGTGCATCGGGAGAGGGCGTGCCATGGGGAAGCACGAAATGTCAGCCCCGGAGTTAACCGCCGTCCTGCGCGGTTTCCTCGAACGCATGGGGGCCGAATTAGGATACACTGCAAAAACCCTCCATCTCGACAGGGAAGCGGAACTTCATGGGGCCATCGCATTGGCATCCTGGCGCTCAAGCCTTAAACCACCGCACATCTGCGCACCCTTTACCCAGATACTCGGCCCTCAAATGACTGCCAG
>JAISFS010000234.1 GCA_031263485.1 Deltaproteobacteria bacterium
ATAATTTTGCTTTCGGCATTCCCGGTACCGGACCGGGCCAGCGGCCGACTGGCGCCGGTCAGTTACCACCCGGCATCGGAACCTGCGGTTCCGGGCTTGCGGCCGTTGCCGTTAGGGCCTGACACGCCGAGGTCTTCGCCGTGCGGCCTGCAGTCCGGGGGGGGATCCTCGGGACCGTCCCCCCCGGAACTGGCATCAGGCATTATTTTACGCCTCGTCTGAACGGTAGCGGGTTTCTCCGACGAGCCGTTCTGTTTGCCTGCGGCATTCCCGCCGTCGGTCCCGTTCCGCCTTCTTTTTCGATGGAGTCGGCGCCGCTACCGCGGCTGCCTGTCGATCTGGTTTTCCGGGAGCCGTCTCCTGGCAAGGTCTTATCGAGACTGTCCTTCGTGGGAACGCGGTCCCGCCGAGGATTTTCAGGCTCCGCCACCGGCTGAAAGCTGTTCGGCACAAGCCTGCCGTGATCGCCTTTCGCGGGACCGTTGTCCGGGCCGAAATTTTCAGGCTCTGTCTCCGAAGCGGAGCCGCCCGCCAGGGGCTTGTCGTGCATGCCTTTCGCGGGATCGCTGCCGGGCGCGTGGTCATCGAGCCTGTCTTCAGGAGGCTCTTGATCCGGCCGGGGATCATCCGCACCCGCCTCCTGGCCGCACCCGTCCGTATCTGGTTTCCCGGGCGTGCGCTTCCGGGAATCACCGGCCGGCCCGGGGATCGTCTGGCTCATTCGCCCGGCGGCCGTCGGACGGCTTTGGTTCCTCCGACCCGCTCTTCGGCGGACCACCGCCGGAACGGACCCCCCTGGACCTTCTCGTCTTCGAAGGCGCCGCCTCTTGTCCATCCCCGTCGGCGGAATTCTCAGGGCCATCCCTGACCGGCCTGACGTTGCCGAACATTTTCAATTCTGCGTCATATGCCTTCTTTGCCTCTGCTTCCAGTATCCTCACGGACCGGAACGTCTCATCCTCCGCCTCGTGGGACTTCGAGTCGACGGTCTTGCCCTGGTCGACGAGCGATGGCAGACGCTCACCCTCGCTTCCGGCGATCAGGGCCCCCACCAGAAAATTCTTCAGATGCATCTCGGCGAATTTCTGCGCCTTGCCGTCGAGTTTCAGCGCCTTGCCGTCGAGTTTCAACGTTTCCAGGATCGAATAGCAGACCTCCAGATAGCAGTTCCCGCCGACGCTTTGGGAACCGAAACTGATGTGGTACCCTATGACATAGCTTCGGAGTGCGCGTTCCGCATCTTATGCGAAACTTCGCATAAGACACGGAACAGTCTATAAGATATTGGGGTTATCGACAGGCTTGTCACGCAGGGGAGCAGGAGCGAGAAGGGGCGGGAAAGACTGGCTCGCATGATGACTGTCATTGCCACGTGCCAAAACAGCGGCCATAGCCTCTACGATTATTTTCTGGGAAGCAGAAGCATCATGGCTTGATTCAAAGGGAAAGAACCCCCGTCTATACTTGATTTATAAAATTTCCTAAAAATTTAATTGCTGTTTTCGCTGGCTCTCAAAATTATTTGCATAGCCAGTTTAATTTTAGGAATAGTGCTGGATAATCAAGTCCAAAAGGCATATTCTGCGGGTGTGGCGTAATGTAAGAGCGTGCCGGGGGGAGTGAACGATTACATTGCGTAAGCACATTAGGATATGATATTTAAACAGGATTAACCCAATTATCTAGTGCCAAATCAGGTACACGGCTAAACTCCGACTGGTTGTTCGTGACCAAAATTTGACCGGAAGTTATGGCATGGGCGGCAATCCAAAAGTCGTTTTGACCGATGGGCTGTCCTCTTTTTTCCAGGATTTTACGTATCCTGGCATAATTTTTTCACAGTCTATCATCAACGGCACAACCGGAACAGCCGATTCGGCGAATTCAAACAAACTCTGTGCAAATCGATTTGATTGTATCCTTTTTTCCACACCAAAAAGCATCTCTCCCCAAGTAATATTCGACATAACCGTTTCGCCAGGTTTGAAATCGCCGAATCTTTATCTTAACTTCTGGCGTAGAATTTTTTTAAAATATAACTACATATATTCGTGTCCAGCATAAGGCGTGGATAAGATCTCATAACGTTTTCTGGCCCTGTGAAACTTCCCCTCTAATAACCTCTAAAAAATCGTCCGGGCATGGCTCTAGACGGTCAAAAATAAAAGCTATGTTGTTCTTGACCGGTGCCTTCAGCAATACATCATTCCCGAGGGAAAAATGACCAAAATTATTGAATTTCACATGGAAATCCTTAGGCAATTTGATGATCTGACCATCATCAGTTTCCAGCACTCTAACCTTGACGGAATCCATCATGTCAGGCTTCTTGATATCGTCCATATCCAACCTCCTTTGTCTTAAGGATAGTACGAGATTTTCCATTTATATCTAATCCCTGGCCTGGCTCTTGCCGAATCTTGATCATCTTTCTATCCATTTAGCCTCTCTGGCAACCTGATTCAGAAATCATATGGCACGCTTTCTTTATCGCCATAGATCCCGACCCGCAGTGATACGGGGGTCTACAAGGCAATCAATTGTATTCGGAGATGAAATATCACCATGGTTGACACGCCAAAATCTTCATCAACATCAATGGAGCCTTTGCCAATTTATTAATTCACATCCAGTTAAAACATTCTCCGGTGATCTCATCGAAATCCCCTAATGGGGCTACTCTGATCTGTTGACGCCATGTGGAATGCCGTTACCATCGATTGGCCTCATTAACAAATCATCTCCCTCACGAAAAACCAAAAATTCCTGAATTTTGAGGCGCAACCCCTTGGGAAATTTTAAAATTTGCCCATCAGCCGAATCTAGGACATGAACGGTCACATTATCGATCCAGTTAGCATCATTAGTTTCGCCCTTTTCTGTGTCACCTGTATCAACCATTTCAACCTCCTTTCCTTGTGCGATAAAACTTACATATTAGCAACCCTCCGGCTCCGGGCGGCCGGTTCTTCATGTCCGAAAGTCGGCGCCGCGGGGGCGCAGATCGGCCGGATCGGCCTCCCAGGCCGCGCAGCGCCCGGACTTTCGTATCACCAACCCTCCGGCCAACGACCTGTTCTTCTGGTCCGAAACTCGATGCTGCGGGAAGGCCGGATCGGCCTCCCAGACCGCGCAACGGCCCGAGTTCCGTATCAAGACTATCTTATTACTCAGGCGGAAATTAATGAGAAAGAGATGACACCTTCATAATCTTAATTTTTTCAGGGATCAATATGATGTGCTTCAAAATCATAATTTAGATCAAGAAAGATTATTCTTGACTGTCGTAGCCGTATTACATATGGATTAATTCCCGAAACACCTTGATTGCAGTGAAAATCCAGGCATTGTAAAATTTTTCACATTTGCCCACCGGAGCAATAATGTTGCCAAGTTGAGGCGCCCCCGGATTGGCCGCGAACGCCGCTGTTCCGGGATTCCGCTCCGCTACCGACCGTTCCGCCTCCGACGGCTTTCCGCCCACGCGATCCTGACGCCCTGCCGCCTTCACGCCGCCTAACGCAAACCCCGTTCCTCGCTCAGGCCTTCCCCTGGTAGATGGCCATCGCCTCACGGATCTGCCTGGCGAAGCCGGGCCTTCCCAAGGCCTCCTCGGCCCGGGCCAAGGCCTCGTAGGCAGGCGGCCATGCCAGCATGTCCTCCGAAGCGAGCTCTATCGCATCGAGCGCCTTGCCCCTTGCCCTCTCCGGGTCGTCCGGAAGCGAGGCGGCGGAATCCTCGACAGCCCCGGCGTACCTCGCGGGATCGGGCCCGGCGCCTTGGGGGCCGGCCGCCGTAGCCGCGGCGGCGCGGCCCCGGCGGGGGGAATGGAAGGTGTTGGCCTTGCGCTTGGACCGGGACTTGCGGAAGAAGAACACCCCGTTTCGCTCCTCCAGGCTCACGCCCGTGGTGGGCGCCCAGATCTCGCCGGGACCCGTGAAGCAGAGGCCGCCCTCGTTGAGCAGGAAGTCCACTGCCGCCGGTAGCGCCTGGACAAGCTCGTCGGGCGCCTCGCGGCTGAGGTTCCGGGCTAAAAGCACGTCCACCTTGCCGCGGAAGCGCGAAAGGAGGTTCACCGGGGCGGCGCCCTCGTCCGTCATCCGGTCGCCTGCAACGCCTAAGATGCGCACGGCTCCGCCCTCCGCTTCCTGGTCAACGGCGGCGCCCGTACCGCCTTGGCCGTTCAGGCCACTTGGACCGCCCGGGTCCCTCGCCCCGCCAGGGCCGTTAAGGTCACTGGGGCCGCCCGGGACCTTCGCGCAGTCCGGGCCGTCCGGGACTCTTGCGCCGCCCGGGCCGTCCGGGACCCTCGATTCGTCCGGGTCGTCTGATGCATCCCGGATGTCCGGGCCAGCCGGAACCGCAGGTCCTCCAGCCTCGGGGAAGTAGACGTCCCCGAAGCCGTACGTGAGGAAGGTGCCGCCGCCGTCCTTGAAACGCCTGGAACTCCCCGCCTCGTTCTTGAACCACCTGCCCCGGGGATACGGGAAGCCCGCAAGGTCGCTTTCCTCGTAGCGGCGCGCGGCGGCGAGTCCGAGGGCCTTTCGGGAGACGTCCAGACCGTAGACGTCCATGGTCCAGCTCCGCTCGGGGAGTCCTGCCGCGGAAAGCGCGATCGCGAGCGACACGGCGCTCCAGCCTCGCCCGCAACCCAGGGCGAGGGCCGTCAGGCGCCGCTCGTCCGCGAAGGCCGACCATTCCCTCACGAGCGCGGGCAACTCCTCGAAGACCCTGGGGCCCTCGAAGAAGCCCCGCTCGAGGGGCCGCACCGACGCGTAGACGTCCAACACGGCCGCCCGTTCGCGCGGATCGCCCTCCAAGTCCCTGGCGTAATCCTCGTCCGAGACGCCTCGGGCTGAAGCCCTGTGGGAGGCTATGTCCGTGAGGGCCGCGAGCGAGTCTGCCGTACCGGCCCTGCCCAGCGCCCTGAAGGCGCGGCGCACCGCCCCCGCCATGACCCGCGGAAAGTCATCCGTCACTCGTTTTACCTTACCTATCTCTTCCTGCCGCGCCCCAGGGCCGGGCGCGGGCCGCGCTTGGGCCTGCGGTCCGGGGACAGCATCAGGTAATCCCGCAACCCGAAGAGCTCCAGGCGAACGTCGCCGATGAGCTTCCTTAAGTCCTCCGCGGCCGGGTCCGGCGGAGGCGTCTGAGGCGCCTCGGCTGGCCCGGCAGCCGCTTCCCCCTCCGGTGGCAGGTCAGGGAAAAGCCTGTGGCGCCTGGGCGGCTGGCTCTGGGCGATGCGCAACTTGGCGCCCTGGACGGTCAGCCTCTCGACCCGCAAGAGGCGCTTGATTTCCGCGAATATCTCCAGATCCCCCTTGCGGTAGAGCCTCCTGCCGGACTCCAGCCGGATCGGCCTGATGTGCTTCGCGAACTCCTTTTCCCAGTACCGCACGACGCTCGGCTGGAGATCCAGCCTTTCGGCTATCTCGCCTGTCTTGAACAGAAGCTGTCCGTCTGGGAGCTCTTTTGTCATAGGTCAGCCGGATCCGGGGGCATGAAGGCATAGGGGAGAGCGGTCGGAAAAGGGCAACGAAGCGAACCGGCGGCAGGACGTAAGGCCAGGGGCCACGGGGACGCGGGGCCTAAAGGGGCTCCGGACCTTTCCGGCCCTTGGGGGGCCCGGAGGAACGGGAGCCGGGCGGGCGACCGGCCCCGGACGCCTCGGGAGGCTTAGGGCTCGGAGCCTCGACCGGGGCAAGGGCCGCGGACAAGGCGGAGGGGCTAGGCTCGGACGCTTCGGCGGACGGGGAAGCCTCACGGGGCGTGTCTGATGTCGCGGTAGGCGGCGAAAGCGATCTGAGAAGCCTTTCCCTGAACACCCGGCTCACGGAGAAATAAGGCTTGCGGCGACCGGGCACCTCGGCGTAGACGCCCGTCTTGGGGTTGCGGCCGGGCCTGGACGGGGTGTCCCGCATCCCGAAGCGGCCCAGTCCGGGGATCGTGACCTGGCGGCCGTCTTCCATGGTCTCCACTATGCAGTCCAGCACCGCCTCCAGCACCCTGCCCGCTTCCCGCGCGGAAAGCGAGAGCCGAGCCCGGATCGTCTGGATGATGTCCGCCCGGGTCAGAGGCGGGCGATCCCCTTTGAGCACGTTGGCCATGTGGAGCTGGGCTCCTTTCCGGAAGGCCGCCCGAAAGCGGGGGATCCGGGCTGGTCGGCCGCGCCCTGCGGCTGGCGCTGGGCCTTGACGGCGGGAGGCAAACAACGTCCGGAACCCAGAGTCCCGTGACCTGGAGGCGCCGTAGGGAAGGGGCCGTAAGAGGCTCCAGCTTAAGAGGCCTTCAGCCTGAGAGGCGCTGAGCGCAGAGGCGGTTCCGGCGGCTCCGATCCTCGCCGGTCGACCGCCGGAATCCTGTCCGCCGGGCCTGATGGCCCGAAACCGGCGGGGACGCACCCGGAACGCTGAAAGGCCGCCAAAATCCATGCCCAGGGGCTCTGAATAGGGAGGAACGCCTCCTTATAGATTCCCCGCAGGGTGGATTTCGCGCCGCGCTGAGAGCCGCCGGGTGGCGTCAGGCAGGAGCCGCCGGTGGCTCTGGCAGGAACCGCAGCAAAGCCTGACTGTCCGGAAGATCCCGGCAAGACTGCCTGGCCCCGAGCGCGTCCGCAACCGGGAAGCCCCAGACGGGCCGGAAAAAGGCCCCGGCGCCTCCGGGCATGGCCGTCATGACCTCAGGGAAGCCCCGAACTCCTTTTCGAGCGTGCCAACGATGCCTTTAAAATAACCGCTTACGAGCTCTTCCGTCAAGGTCCGGGCGCTGTCCTGGAAATACAGCCGGAAGGCTATGCTTTTCTTGCCTTCCGGAAGCCGATCCCCGGTGTAGAGGTCAAAGACCGAGACCTTCCGCAAGGGGTAGGGGCCGGAACGCACGGCTTTCTCCAACGCGGAAGCGGGAACGGAGGCGTCCACCAGTACGGCCAGGTCCCTCACCGCCGGAGGGTAGCCCGGGAAGGGGGCGAACCCGGTCGACGGCGCGGGGGAAAGCGGGGCGGTCTCGATCTCGAAGACGTAGACCGGCCCCCCGCTCTTCTTCAGGCCGAAGGACTCGCACACCCTGGCCCTGACCAGTCCGGCGTGGCCGAGAAGCTCGCCGCCGCGGCGTACTGCCGCAGCCTCGCGGGGGTCCAGGAAAGGGGGGATGGAGTCGTCCCGGACGAAGTCCCATTCCTCGGCCCATGTCGCGGCCAGGGCTTCCAGGAGCCCCTTGAGGTCGAAGAAGTCGACCGGCCGCTTCTCCTCGCACCACAGCATGGCCTCGCGGTCACGGGCCAAAAGCCCCGCGAAGCTCGCCACCTCGTCCGGGGCCCCTACCGGCCGCCTCTGGCGGAAGACCCGGGCCACCTCGAAGAGCCTGAGGTCCCTCTGCTCGTGGTATTGGTTCAGGCGGGCCGCGTTCAGCAGGGACGGCAGGATGGCGGTGCGGAGGGCCCCCTGCTCCTCAGAAAGGGGGTTCGCGACCAGGCGCATTTCCGAGCGGAGCGGGTGATCGGGGCCGAGCCCGAGCCTGTCCGCGAAATTGGCGTTCATAAACGAGAAGCTCATGAGCTCCATGAAGCCGCGGCCCGTCATGAAGCCCCGGAGCCTTTCGTCCGTGCGGTAGGCGGGGGGCGGGTCGGAGGCGACCGCCGGGGGCTTGGGAAGCGTGGCGGGCAGGCTCCCGAAGTCCAGGATACGCACCACCTCCTCCGAGAGATCCGCCTCGCGGGTCAGGTCCGGGCGCCAGGAGGGGATCTCGGCGTCGTAGAGGCAGATGGTGGTGGCGGACGGCCTGAGGCGGATGCCCAGATCCCCCAGCGCCCTCTGCATGTCGGGCTCGGAGTGGGCGGTGCCCAAAAGCGCGTTGCACCTGGCGGGCGTGAAGGGCACCGTGCGCGGCTTCCAGGGCCTGGGGCAGCAGTCCACGAGCCCCGGGGCCACGCGGCCAAGCGTCAGCGACGAGATGAGGGACGCCGCGCGGTCCACGGCGCGGGGGCACATGTTTATGTCCTGGCCGCGCTCGAAGCGGAAGGACGCGTCCGTGGAGAGCCCCAGGGACCGCGAGGTGCGGCGCACGTTCACCGGGTTGAACATGGCCCCCTCCAGAAAAACGTCCTCGGTGTCGGGGGCGACCTCTGAGTTGAGCCCGCCCATCACGCCGCCAATCGCCACCGGCCGCTCGCCGTCGCAGATGAGCACGTTGCCCTCGGCCTTGAGCGTCCTCTCCTGGCCGTCCAGGGTCGTGAACCGCGTGCCCGGGCCGTAGGTGCGCACGACTATGCGGCCGCCCGCGATGCGCCTGAGGTCGAACGCGTGGAGCGGCAGGCCCAGCTCCAGCATCACGTAGTTCGTCACGTCCACCACGTTGTTGATGGACCTCATCCCGAGGCTCGCGAGCCTGGAGGAGAGCCAGACCGGGCTGGGCGCGGGCCGCGCCCCGTAGATCACCCTGCCGCAGTACCTGAAGGCCTCGTCCGGGCACTCGATGTCCACCCTGATCCTCTCGGAGGCCGGGGGCCCGTCCTCCTCGACGGGGTAGAAGCGGCCCTTGAGGGGGCGGGCGAGCTTCGCCGCCAGATCCCTCGCGATGCCCAGATGCGAGAGCGCGTCCCCCCGGTTGGGGGTGACGCCCACCTCGAGGATCCAGTCGCCGTGATCGTACAGGGCGCTCAAAGGCGTCCCGGGCTCGATGCCCGCGTCCAGCTCCTGGAGCCGGGAGGCGTCCTCCCCCACCATGAGCTCCGCCTCCGAGCAGAGCATGCCGTCGGATCGGATTCCCTTGACGGCCGCCGCCTTGACCGCGCCGCCCGGGAGCTCGCACCCCGGCAGCGCCAGCGGGTAAAGCGCCCCCGCGCGCATGCCGGGAGCGCCGCAGACCACCTGGACCCGGCCCTTGGGCCCGGCGTCTACGAGGCACCGGAAGAGCCTCCCGTCCAGAGGCTCCGATTCCGCGAGCCTGGCGACAACGACGTCCTTCAGGTACCCCTTGAAGTCGCTTATCCCCTCCACCTCGAGGCCCACCATCACCAGGCGGTCCGAGATCTCTTCGGGGCTCAGGTCGCCAATCTCCACGAACTCGCCGAGCCACGAGAGGCTAGCCAGCATCAGTCACCTCCGCGCGCGGCGCAGAAAAAAACCGGCTCCGTCCCCCGGCGAACCGGGCTGGAGCCGTCCCTGGTCGTAAGGCCGCGCTTGCAG
>JAISFS010000310.1 GCA_031263485.1 Deltaproteobacteria bacterium
GCCGTGGGCCGCCGCGCCGTGGGCCGCCGCGCCGTGGGCCGCCGCGTTGCCGGCCTGCGTGTCCGCCTTCATGGGGCCTTCTCGAGGGAGGGCACGGCACCCGCGGGGGACGGGGGGGCGCCCCCGTCGCCGTTCCCGTTGTTCCAGGGCTCCTCCTCGGCGCCCCCGTGCTCCTCGGGGCGGTAGATGTACACCCTGCGCGTGGCTGGGATGATGCCCTGGGGACGGAAGACCATCATGACCACCAGGATGAGCCCGAAGATGAGCATGCGGTAGTCGGAGTACTTCCTCAGGTATTCCGGGAGCAGGATGAGGACGGCGGCGCCTATCATGACGCCGGGGATGCTCCCCATGCCGCCCAGGACCACTATCGAGAGCACCATCACCGAGAGCATGAAGGTGAAGCTCTGGGGGTTGATGAAGGAGATCTGGGAGGCGAAGACCACGCCGGCCAGCCCCGCCCAGGTGCTCCCAAGCGCGAAGGCCGTGAGCTTCGTGCGGACGCGGTTGATGCCCATGGCCTGGCAAGCCACCTCGTCCTCGCGGAGCGCGAGCCAGGCGCGGCCCAGCCGGGAGTTCTCGAGGCGGAAGACGCAGAGGACGGTGAGCGCCACGATGGCCAGGACGATGAAGTAGATGAGGACCTTGTTCAGGTCCATGTCCCTGTGCATAAGGTGGTGGGACGCCAGGAACGGCTTCGCGGCGGCGTTCAGGTCAATCCCGAAGAGGCTTGGCGGGGGGATGTTCCTGACCCCGCGGGGGCCGTTCGTGAAGTCCACGTTGACCAGGACCAGCCGGATAATCTCGGCGAAGCCGAGCGTCACGATGGCCAGGTAGTCCCCCGAGAGCCTCAGCACCGGGATGCCCAGGAGGAGCCCCAGGAGGGTCGCGGCGAGGGCGCCCAGGGGCAGGCAGATCCAGAAGCCCAGTCCGAAGTAGAGATTCAGGAGCGCGAAGGTGTAGGCGCCGACCGCGAAGAAGGCGGCGTAGCCCAGGTTCAGGAGCCCCGCCACGCCGACCACGATGTTCAGGCCCAGTCCCAGGGTGATGTAGACGAGCGCCGTGATGAGTATGGTCACGACGTACGGCGTGGTCCAGAACGGCAGGGAGAGGAGCAGGAGCGTGGTCGCGGCGAGGAGTAGCCTTTTCGCCGGGGCGCGGTCCAGAAGCGTCAGCCACGACTCCCCGGGGCCGCGGGCGCCTTCGGGCGGCGGGCCTCCTGACTCGCTTACGGCCGACTTCACGCGGGAGAAGCCGAGCCACCTGAGCATGAGGCGCCAGGCCAGGGTGGCGAAGAAGGCGACGAGCGCGAGCTTGGGGAGCCTGCCCCAGAGGTAGTCGATGCGCCCGCTCGCGGCGTTCACGCGGAACACCACGAGCGGGAGGGCCAAAACCGAGAACCAGGCCGCGGAGAGGACCGCGGCCTTGAGCTCCGCGAGAGCCAGCCTCCGGAGCCAGGAGGCCCTTCCAGAAGCGCGTTCTGTCTGGTCGGTCGTCATTGGGGTTTGAGGATCAGACTTTCTGGGTCGTGGCGCTGCCCATGATGCCGTCGGGGCGCAGGGTGAGGATGGCTATGAGGAGGACGAACGCCACGACGTCCTCGTAGTCGCTCGAGATGTAGCCGGCCGCGAAGCTCTCCGAGAAGCCCAGGACGAGCGCGCCCACGACGGCCCCTGGGATCGACCCGATGCCGCCCAGCACCGCCGCGGTGAAGGCCTTCATGCCCGCCAGGAACCCCGTGAAGAAGTCGGTCTGGTGGGAGTAGCACCCGATAAGCAGCCCCCCCACGGCCGCGAACATGGAGCCGATGATGAAGGTCATGGAGATCACCCTGTCGATGTCCACCCCGGAGAGGCGGGCCATGGTCGGGTCCTGGGAGACCGCCCGCATGGCCATGCCGATCCGGGTCCTCTTGATGAACAGGGTGAGCGCCACCATGCCGGCGGCGGTGGTGAGCACTATCGCGAACTGGGTCTTGGAGGCGAGTCCCGAGAGGGACGAGATGAGGCCTATGTCGGGGATGAGGTCGGGGAACGCCAGGGCGTTGGGGGTCTGCACCAGCTGCACGTAGTTCTGGAGGAAGATGGACATTCCGATGGCGCTGATGAGCGGCGCCAGCCGGGACTGGCCGCGGAGCGGCTTGTAGGCCACCTTCTCCAGGGTCCAGCCGTACATGGCGCAGTAGACGACCGCGAGGAAGCCCGCCGCGAAGAGGAGCCCCCAGCCGGAAAGGCCGAGGGCCCCCAGGACCATGCTGAAGATGAGGGCCGTGAAGGCGCCTATCATGTAGATCTCGCCGTGGGCGAAGTTGATGAGGGCGATGATGCCGTAAACCATCGTGTAGCCCAGGGCGATGAGCGCGTAGATGCTGCCTTTGGTGAGGCCGCTCACGGTGAGGTTCAGGAACAGTTCCATGGAAAGGCGCCTACAGCGTGACTTCCGCGAACTTCCCGTCCTTCACCTCGTAGAGCTTGAAGCCAGCGCCTATCAGATCGCCCTTGGCGTCGAAACGCACGGGGCCCAGCACCGTGTCCGCCGTGTCCTCGGTAAGATGCTTCTTGATGAGCTCCAAATCCTCGGCGGAACCGGCCTTCTCGACAGCCGCGAAGAGGGCCTGGGCCGCGGCCGCGGCGTAGAAGAAGTAGGTGCCGGTCTCCTCGGTGTGGTTCCGGCGGTGGTAGTCCAGGGCCTCCCGGGCCGCCTCCGACTCGCTGATGTCGCTCTGGCCCGTCGCGAAGGAGCCTTCGACCGCCCCGCCGCCCATGGAGAGGAAGCGGTCGTCGTAGAGCCCGTCCGCGCCGATGATGACCGCGGCGACCTGCCTGTCGCGCATGTTCAGCGCGAGCTTGGAGGCGTCGTTGTAGTAGCCGCCCCAGATGACCGCGTCCGCGCCGGAGTCCTTGAGCCTCGCGACTATCGCGTCGTAGGACACCTGGCCGGAGGTGACGCCCTCCAGAAGGACCACCTCGATCCCGGAGTCGGGGTCGGCCTTCAGGGCCGCATCGGCCAGCTCGGCCAGGGACTTCCCGTAGTCGCCCTTGTCGTGCAGGATGGCTATCTTCTTGAACCCCTTGGACCTGATGAGCCGCACCTGGAGGGAGCTCTGCGCGTCGTCGCGCGGTGTGGTGCGGAAGAACAGGGGGTTGTCGCCGCTGTCGGTGAGCGCTATGTCGGTCGCTGACGACGAGATCACGATGGCGTTGCCGCCGTACACGGAGAGCGCCGTGTGGGTCGCCCCGGAGCAGGTGTGGCCCAGGACGAGCCTGATGCCCTGGGTGGCGAGCTTGGTGGCGGCGGAAGAGGCCAGGGCGGGCTCGCAGGAGTCGTCCTCCATCACGAGCTCTATCTGGCGGCCCAGGACGCCGCCGGCCTCGTTGGCCTTGTGGATCGCGAACTCGATCCCGTAAAGGTTCGAGAGCCCGTAGGACGCGAGCGATCCCAGAAGGGCGCCGCCGAAGCCCACCTTCAGGGGCTCAGGGGCGTCCTGCGCGGAAGCGGCACGGGCGCCGGCGAGCGCGACCGAGGCCGCGAGGCAGAGTGAAATGGTTAATGACAGAGAGCGCATCGGCACTACCTCCGGAACGCGGGTCGACGGGCAACCCGCATGCCAGCGCGGCCTCGGCTCCGTCCGGGGCGGCGGTGCCCCCAGGGGGGGGCGGAGGGCTCCGGACCGCCGCGGCCGGCGGCGTTATGGCCGGGCCGCCCGAAGGCCGGTCCCGCTGGGGGCGGGCGCCGCGCGGGGGGCCGGAACGTTTCGGGGCGCCGCGTCCGCGGATTCGGCGCCCTGCGAGGTCATCTGGCGGCGGATGCCTTCCGCCGTAGGGTCACTGGAAGGGCCGGGCCGACGCGGCGGAAGGCCCTGACTGCCGCGGCCTTCGAGTCCCCGGTCCGGCAAGGGCCGTGAGCCGGGCGGCACGCAAAAAAAAATCCCCCGGGGCGTCCCGTCGGGCATCCCTGCGGGCGGGCCCGCTCGGTCTGGCGATGGAAGCTAGAGGGTCCGGGTGAAGCGTGGCGGAATCGATCCTACTTCAAAATGCCACCCCGGTCAACCGCACAATCGGCGTCACACCGCGGTTTCGCGGGGTTTCAGGACTCCGGGGCCGCGAATCCGGGAGAAGTCCCCTTGCGCCGGAAAGCCGACCTTCCGGACGGCCTTTGGCGGCTTCCGTGCGACGCGGCTCTCCCAAAGGCGTCAGTGAGCGACATTCGGTTGCCTCGGAGCCCGGGAGGTGCCCCGGGCCGCGCCCCATGCTTTCTGGCTCCCCGGGCCGCGCCCCCATGCCTTCCAGGCTCCCGGTGGCCGCACCCCATGCCCTTCGGACTCCCCGACCGCGTGCCGAGCCCTCCTGCCTATCCGGACAGCCCGGGGCCCGGTACTGTCGGCTTCGCCCCGTAGCCTGCCGGAATACGCAGGAAAGCTTATGAAGGTGCCGGACGGTCTCAGGCGAGCCACAGGCAAATAATGGGAAGTCTGGAATGGCGGCGGGTACGGTCTGCGGTGACCGGGTACGGTCTGCGGTGACCTGGAAAGTCGCGAGGGCCTCTGGCGAGGCGGCGGACGAATGTCCGATTATCAAACGGGTGAGCGCACCGCAGTGTAAAGCCTTACCCGATCGCTTGCTCGCCAGATGGGGCCGGTCAGCTTTGTTGCGAGGTCATGGTTTTCGGGGCATGACGAGAATAACGATAGAATTGAGCCTTCCATATAAGCGTTATGCCAGTTTTAAGTATCTAAACTCTTACATTTTAAGATCTATCTGAAGTGAGATATCTGATACAGCGATTTATCTAATCATGCGATGGCTTATACTGATATTGCCTTGAAGTTCATGACATTTTTGGGTATTGACGCACATTTTCCTTCCGCACCTGATATTTGACAGCATCATATACGATTCACCTTGTCTGGATTGAACCGATGGCAGATTCGGCATCGGCAGACGGCTTCGGATCTGAAAAGGGTGCGGACATGATTCTTCACATCAGGCACCGTCGGGGCCTTCGCGTTATCGCCCTCGACAGCCCCGGCGGGCGCCCGAGGCCTTCCCAGACGCCCCGAGCCCTCCCCTGTCGTCTCCGGTCCTTACCGTCGGCGCCCGAGATCCCCCTATAAAGTCGGCGGGTCCTTTCCTGGAGGCGCCCTGGGCCGTCCGCGACGCCGCAGCTCCTTTCCCGGGATCCCCCCTAACCTTCTCGGCTTGGTCGGTCGCCCTTCCGGCGCGATCGGCCGGTCGGGCAGCGGTATGCGCCCCGGGAGCCGGGCGTCCCCGACTCCCGGGGCGTCCGGTCACCGGGATAGCCGCATCGGCGACATTTGCGGGGGAGTGAACGGTTCCCGCGTGGACATCAGCCCCCCGTGCGTATCTGTTCACCCCTTATCAGGGGTCAGCGGCTGCAATGAAGCTGGACTACGCCGCCGTCGTCGGGGGGAGGCGGCATCGCTGCCGGCCTCCGTATCCGCGATGTCCCGTCCGCAGG
>JAISFS010000006.1 GCA_031263485.1 Deltaproteobacteria bacterium
GCCCTGGCGATCTTGGCGGGGGGGAGGCTCAAGGCCTTCTTGATGCCGCGGGTGGCCTGCTTGATGCGCTGGACGTTCTCGACCAGGGCGAAGCGCACGTAGCCCTCGCCGCCGTCACCGAAGCCCAAGCCCGGTGAGACCGCCACGTTGGCGTTGGAGATGAGCATCTTCGCGAATTCCACCGAGCCCATTGCCTGGAACTGCTCCGGGATCCGCGCCCAGAGGAACATGCTGCCCTTGGGAGGCACGACGTGCCAGCCGGCCTTCAGGAGGCCGTCCACGAGCACGTCCCGGCGCTCCTGGTAGGTGTTCCTTATCTCCTCCACGCAGTCCTGCGGGCCGTTCAGCGCGATGATGGCGGCTATCTGGATTGGCTGGAAGGCCCCGTAGTCCAGGTAGCTCTTGATGCGGGTGAGCGCCCCCACCATCTTCGAGTTGCCGCAGATGAAGCCCACGCGCCAGCCGGCCATGGAGTAGCTCTTGGACATCGAGTAGGCCTCGACGGCTATATCCTTGGCGCCCTTGACCTCCAGGATGCTGGGGGCCTTATAGCCGTCGAAGCAGAGATCGGCGTAGGCGAGGTCGTGGATGACGAGGATGCGGTGATCCCGGCAGAAGTTCACGACCTTCTCGAAGAAGTCTAGATCCACCACCGCCCCGGTGGGGTTGTGGGGGAAGGAGATGACGAGCATCCTGGGCCGCGGCCAGGTCTGGCGGACCGCCACCTGCAGGTCCGCGAAGAAGTCCCTGTCAGGGCCGATGGGCACGCTCCTCAGATCCCCTCCGGCGATGATCGCGGCGTAGGCGTGGATGGGGTAGGTGGGATCCGGGGCCAGGACCACCTCGCCGGGGGTGATCGTGGCCAGGGTCAGGTGCGCCAGGCCCTCCTTGACGCCCATGGTGGCGACGGTCTCGGTGTCGGGGTCCAGCTCCACCCCGAAACGCCTCTGGTACCAGGACGCTATCGCGTGGCGGAGCTTGGTGATGCCCTTGGAGGCGGAGTAGCGGTGGTTGGTGTCCTTCTTGGCGGCCTCGACCAGCTTGTCCACGATGTGCCGGGGGGTGCCCAGATCGGGGTTGCCCATGCCCAGATCGACTATATCGGAGCCCGCTCGCCGCGCCGCCATCTTGAACTCGTTGACCGTGGCGAATACGTATGGCGGGAGGCGGTTCATCCGCTGGAACTCGAACAGGCTGTTAGTCATCTGGGGTCCTCCGGGGGGAAGCGGCCACGGCAAGGGTGATCCCCGGGCGGTTTCAGGCCGCCCGGGGACGCCGCGCCGCTGGCCGCAGGGTGGCGCGGGTACTGGATATTACATCAAATCCTTGCCTAATGCGATCAAAATCACAGTTCGCGGCGGAAGGAGCGTCTGGCTCGGCAAGGCTGAAGCCCCTGATGCCAGCTGAACGGCGGCTTGCTTACGGACGGAAGGGAGCCGTAAGGTGAGCCGAGCCGGGAAGCGCCGAAGGCTAGCGTTGAAGGTTCGGTAAGGTGCCGAAAGACCAAGAAATCAGGCAGGCCCAGGAAGACCTTGAATATCAGGAAGATCCAGAATGTCCGGAAGATTCCCTGAGCCCCGGAAGAAAGAGAAATGTCTGGAAAGTCACGGAAATACCAGTGAAGTCCCAGAAAGCTCTGGAAAGTCCCGGAAAGCTCCGGAAAGTCCCGGAAAGCTCCGGAAAGTTTCAAAGAGTCCCGGAAAGCTCCGGAAAGTCCCGGAAAGTCCCGGAAAGTCCCGGAAAGTCCCAGAAAGACCAGGACAGTCCCAGAAAGCCCCGGACTGACTCGGAAAACTACGGATAGTCTCGGAAAACTCCGAAAAGACTTAGAAGGCCTGGAAAATGCTCGGAAAAGGTTCGGTTAAGGCGGGGGGGGCTCACGCCGGAAGGTGCCGACTGGCCTCGGGCCGTGCAAAATCCAAGCCAGGTGAGAGCTAGGAGGTTTCAGAGGCGAAGAAATGGTGGGTGGCAAGAGGAACAGGAGGCTTGGGGCGTCTTAGGGGGGAGATCGACCACCAAAAAGCGGCAGGCGACTGGGCCCGGTCGAGGGTTCGGTCGCCTGCCGGAAATCCGTCCGGGCATGCCGCTCATGCCGGGCTGGCCCCGCATGCCGGGCATGCCGGGCATGCCCTTCATGCCAGACATGGCGGGAAGATCGGGAAGGCCTAACGGTTGTCGAGAGAGGCTGGCCTGCTACCGGAACGGGTACGACACGGATTCATGGTGTCCCGGTACGGGCTGGCTGAGAGCGGCTTCGGGTTGCCGAGGCCATCAAGGGGCAGAAACCGTTCCCTGCGGTCGGGTGCCAAGCGGGTCGGCGCGACCGGGCCTCAGGGGGCGAGTTGCCCGTTCTTCACCCGGAAGTGCCTCCCCTGGGCTCGCGACCGGGCAGACGCGTATCCTGTCCGTCCTCGTCTTGCGGAGTCTTCTGGACCGGGGCGGCGGGGCCCTCGGCGGCGAAGCCGGCGAGCTTCATGATAATCATCTTCAGGCCGTTGAACTGTTCCACGAAGTCGGAGGGCGCACGGTGCTCCATGTACTCGTGGACCCGCAGGTTTATGCAGAGCAAGGTCGTGTACATGATGAGCGTTGCGCATGTCCGGGTGTCGAAGGGGAATGCCAGGCCCTTCTCCACGCAACGGTCCAAGGCCCCCTGCATGAAGCCGATGCTGTAGTCCATGAAGGTCTCGTTGAAGATCTTGGCGCAGCGAGGGTCACGGAACTGCTCGGTCTGGATCAGGGAGAAGGCGTAGCAGGTGAAGTCGTTGGACATCTTGGCGGGCTCGCGGAACATTATGTCCAGGAGCTCGGAGAGGGTGCCGGCCTTGGCGAGCATCTCGTCCAGGTACTTGAAGTAGAGGAAGTAGAGGTCTTCCGCGTGGGTCAGCACCGCGTCGAAGAGGGCCTCCTTGCCGGCGAAGTGGTTGTAGAGGCTGGAGGGCTTCATCTTGATGGCGTTGGCGATGTCCCGGATGGACACCGCGTCGTAGCCGCGCTTGGCGAAAAGGATGGTCGACTCCAGCATGATGACGTCTTTCGTCTTCGAGCTGTCAGAGCGGTACGGGAGCGTCTGGGTCAGGCCGAAGACGCTGAATTCCGGAGGTTTTTTAGAGTCGTTCATTGCAAAAAACCTGTTCCAAAAACCTGGAAGGGCCGTCCGCCGCCGAGGGCCGGGCCCGACCCGGCAGGCCGGGCCGCCCCGCGGAGCCTTCCGGAGGCGGCGGCGGGGCCGTCCGGGGGCGCAGGGACATATGCCGGGCGCCTCGCGAGGCTGACCGCGGCTGGAGGTGCCGAAATGTTGATTATAAACCAGAATGAGGATTAAGTGAAAGATCCTTCGTTCGGATAAGCATCGCTGGGCCCGGGGCTAGGGAATAGGCGCTGACGTCCGGGGGCGGGGACCATCATGCCCTGGCGAGCGCTGGCTATATGATGCCTAGGCGGGCGCGGGCTATGATGCCTAGGGGAACGCAGGGGCATGAGGCGCTTTACGCGGCGCGGAATCCCGGGCGTGTAAGGCGTTCCAGACCGTGGGCCCCCAGGGTCAGCGCACGGAAGGTCGGATTCTGTTTGATGTCGGTGGCTGGATAGTGCGTAGGGGAACGGGGATGGTGTCCCATAGCGGAAGGCGGCGGAGGGGGCGGCGTCAGAGGTCGAAAGGGAGCGGCAAACGGGTTGAAATCGGTTCCTCGCCGGAGAGCGGTCGGTGTCGGCGGGTCCGGAAAGCCGCCCGAATCGGCCGAAAACGTTTCACGGGCGGATGAATGTTCGGTCTAGTATATGGTAATAAAGGATTTGCCAGGGATTCTGGCGTACATGCCATGCCGTTCGGGCTTCCTTTCCCCTCGCGGCCCGACCGCGGCGCCGCCGCAGGCCGTTGGCCCGCCGCTTGCCGCAGCCCCCCATGCCCTGCTCGAGCTTACCCTAGCGCTTCCTGTCGGGGAAGATGCCGTGGTAGACGGAGTTAAGGGAGAGATCCAGCGGCACGCACATCTTGAGCGCCCGGCGCTGGAACCAGTTGGGCTTGTACACCTCGAAGAAGGGGAGCTTCCACGCGAGGGTGTAGTCCTTCGGGGGGTCCCAGGCTGAGCTGGAGCGGCTGTAGATGGACGGCAGGCTGATGGAGGGCCTGCCGATGGGGGAGCCGTAGATTCCCCCGCCCAGAGGCAGGTCCACCAGGTCGCCGGGCAGCTGGTCCTCGGGGCCGGACTCGACGGTGGTCCAGTATTCGAAGTAGCTGTTGCCCTGGAGGTTGGTGCAGACGCCGTAGAGCTCGCGGTTGGCTAGGCAGGGTATCTTGCGGATGCGGTCGATGAAGTTCAGCCAGAGCTTCTCGTAGTAGTCCCCCACCGCCTTGTCGTTCAGGATGGCGCAGTACCCCACCAGGCGCTTTTTCGGGACTGACTCGACAGATTCGATCAGTATCTTAGGCTTCATGCCGGTCACCACTTCGGGGACCCGCGCGACCGGGTCCCCTGAGTTCCCCGGGCTCTCGGCGGCGGGAGTCCGGGGGGGCCGTGACGGCAACGGTGACAAGAGTGCCGTTAGCCGTCATGCCCGTTTTCCCTCCTGAAAAACGCCGGAAGTCCGCATCGGACCGGCGCGAGCCGCGCCCGAGGGCTTCACCGACGTTCCCCGGCCGCGGCCGGTTTTGAGGAGGCTCAGCAAGCGGGACACATAATCGGGCCAGTGTCCTGCGGCTGAAGTATTCTGATGCCAGTCTTGAAAGCTTGGGGCACCGGTTTACGGGCGACCGCGGGCAGGAAGCCCGGGGCACTACCGAAGGCACGGGCCGTGCCCTTGGCCGAATGGAGACGAGGCGTAGAGGCAGGGCGGACGGGGCACCTTGGTGGGGGGGAGGGGGCTTCCGTCCGCCGAAAACTGTGTGGATGGGGCCTGGCGTTTAGCGAAGGCTTATGTCGTTGGTCCGGCGTCTGAAAAACTAGATACGCTCTGGACTGAGCCTATGATATCGGCCGGAAATGCAAAACACAAGCGGAAAATTCAGCTTTGGAACGCCTGATTGGGAGGGATTCGAATCCGGGTTGTCGGTGCCGGCGGCCCGGGGGGTCCCAGAAGGTTCCGGGCGATGAGATACGAACGAATGTTCACGAGCAGAGAATAACAGAGCGGGGGGTGGCTGGCAAGGGGAAAAAGGAAGCGAATTGAGGGTGGAGAGAGCTAATTCAAGGGAAAATTAACGGTTTAGAGAATGAATTCAGAGGGTTAGGCAACCGAAAAATATCTTAGTGGACTTAGGGAGAGTGATCGGAAAGAATAATGCGAAAACAATGGGTAAAGAACAACTGTTCGTATGTAAAAAGAGTGTAAAATAATCAAACGGGAGAATGAGAATTTTTGAGGCGTAAAAGCAACATGTTAAAGGGAAAATTCGAATACTGGTGGATGAAGAGTTCTTCCGACCATAAATTTCAGCATTGCATAGTCCCTCTTGGGTGCGACCTACGGAAGAGGGACAAGGGGCCTTGCGAAAAATACAGTGCTCAGGGCGCTGCCATAGAGGATGGGATCGGGGAGAAAGGCGCCCCCGGGGCCTTTCGAAGGCTCCGGGGGCGGGAAAAGCGAGGGGGTCGGAGGCGCGAGGGGGAGAGACTACTGGATCTCGAAATAGACCTGGCGCTTGGCGCCGCAGATGGGGCACTCCTCGGGGGCCTCGCCTTCGGCTACGTGACCGCAGACCTTGCAGACGAAGATCTTGGGAGCGGCCTGCCCGGGGTTGGCCAGGGCCTTCTTGAAGAGCTCCGCGTGGACCTTCTCGGCCTCGTTGGCCATGTGGAAGTCGGAGATGGCTGCGGAGTCCTTGACGGCCTTGGCGTCCTCGAGCATCTCGGGGTACATCTTCGTGAACTCGTAGGTCTCGCCCGCGATGGCGTCCTGGATGTTCTCGGCGGTGGACTTCACGCCGCCCAGGAGCCGGAAGTGGCTGTGGGCGTGGATGGTCTCCGCCTCCGCCGCCGCGCGGAAGATCTTGGCGGCGTAGGGGAGCTTCTCCTGCTCGGCCTTGCGGGCGTATGCCAGGTACTTGCGGTTGGCCTGGGACTCGCCCGCGAAGGCGGTCTTGAGGTCTTCTATGACCTTGGGGTCGGAGGAAGGCATTAAGGCACCTCTCGTGTATGGTTAGTAGGGTGTTGCGGTGGAAGCCGGGACGGGTCCAATCGGGCGGCGCGACCGCCAGGGGAGCGGTCAGTTCGACGTAAAGCGCGACTCGAGGCCGCTGAAAGATCGTTTTTGGAACCGGAGGAAACAACCATTAGGGCTTCCCCGGTGCCGGGTCGCAGGAGCGCCGGACTGGACCAGCGGATTTATGAGAACTGACGCTTACGGCCAGTAGCGGGGATTAGCGCCAAAAGGCAGGCAAAACAAATTTATTGACCGTTTCCCCGGTACGGATTTTAGCATAGTCCGGAAAGCCGGAAAACACGATTTTAACGGTCGAGAGGAAGTTTTCGGTCACGAAAGGGGGCTATCGACAAATGGCTCCGTGGCGATAGCCGAAGGTCTCCGAATCCCGGGATCCGGGGCGGGGGAATCGGGACAGTCAACGACTCGGAAGTCTTAAGGATGGAATATTCCGGGACGGCCGGCAATCCTGGGAGGCAGGCACACGGAAACGTGATGTCTTGACGATGCCTGAACTATGGCCTGGCAATGACTGGACGCCGCCGGGTCTCGGTGGAGACGATGGCCGGCGTAATCATGTAGCCGCAGGACACCGGAGAGGTTTGCGGCGTCACTTCGGCTCAGAGGGACAGCGTAATGTACGGCAATCGGTTCGCGGGCAGTCATCGGCTGAGTATCCGGGGTTAGCTCTTGGGATTCCGGGGAGGCAGGGGCACAGGCGATAAGGAGAGGTTGTGCTGATGAATTTTGGCGGGATCTGGTACGCGGCATAGTGGCTTGCATGTCGTAATGTACCGTTGATGGGATACGTGACGCTAAAGATGGGAATAGTGAAAATCATTTTGTCCGGTATCGCCTTTAATAATGATTCTTTGGAAAACAGTCTGCTTCAAAAAGGTGAGGGTAAGCTCGTGCTGGACGGCAGAGGACGCCGAGGCGAGAATGCCAAGACTGGCCGGAAACGGTTAGGTGGGCGGATGCCAGAAGAGACGGTGCTGGGTGTTGCGGCGGGCGGTTCAAGCGGGGTGTGTCGGTCAAGGCGGTGTGTGTCGGTCAAGGCGGGCGGGATGGGGTCTGGCGGGTTGAGGCGAACTAGACTTGAGCAGGGGCTCAGGGAGAGGAGCCGCTGGCAAGGAGTGAGAGGCGGTTCGGGGGGTGAGGCTGAGAAGACATGAGGTACTGTTCCGTCAGATTGTGGCTGTCAGGACTTTCGAATGGGATCACGGCTGATGAGGTAGAAAGGCGTGTGGAGGGGGCAGGGGCGCATAGGCAAGGAGTGGGGTGTGGTTCCGTGCGAGACGCGTAGGCAAGGCGGGCGAAAGGCTTCGGGCGAGATACATCGGCAAGGCGTCGGAGACGCTCTGGGCGATGCCTTCGGCAAGGCTTGCGGAGAGGCTTCGGGCGATGTGCGTTGGCAAGGCGTGCGAGGGAGTACCGGTGGGTGCGGAGGGTAATGGGTACGGCGGGGTTCAGGGAAAGGTGCGGCGGGCAAGGTGCGAGGCGGCTCAGGAGGGTGTGATGGGCAAGGTGCGAGGCGGCTCAGGAGGGAGCGGCGGGCAAGGGTCCGGGCGGGGCAACGGCGGGACTCGGGGCACGGTCCCGGAGGGGGATGGGGGTGGGGGGGGGGGCCCGGGCGCGGGGGGGCCCGGGGGGGCGGGGGGGGCTTGGGGCGGGGCGGCTCTGGCGGGGGCGGCGGGCAAGGCGCGGGGCGGCTCTGGAGGGTGCGGCGGGCAAGGGGCGGGGCGGTTCTGGCGGGCGCGGCAGGCAAGGTGAGAGGCGGCTCAGGAGGGAGCGGCGGGCAAGGAGCGAGGCGGTTCAGGGAGGGTGCGGCGGGGGCAAGGCGCGGGGCGGTTCGGGGAGGGTGCGGCGGGTAAGGTGCGAGGTGGCTCAGGCTAGGTGCGACGGGCAAGGTGTGGTGCGTTAGGGAGGAGGCGGTCAGAAGCGCGGCGGGTCAGATCGGGGCGGGAAGTGGCAGGAAAGGTCTTGACCGGGCGGTCGGGAGCGGGGCTGAGGGCAGATGGGGTTGAAGCGGAAGACCTTCAGATCGGACGGGGAGTTGTCGGACGTCGATGGCAGCTCATCGCAGGAGACATCCTGCGGGTCACCGTCCGGTCCGGCTCGCCCGGGTGGGCCCGACAGTCACGGCGGGCCTTTCCGGCGGCGGATGAGGCCCGCGATGAGGATTATCGCCACCACGACGGCGCCCCCGAGCGCCAGTACCCCCATAAGCGGGATGCCGCGCCAGAAGGGCGGCTCGTTGGCGCTGAAGATGAAGGCGGAGCCCAGAAGGAGAGAGGAGAGGACCAGAGCGGTGGAGACGCGGAAGGCGGCGGTGCGCACCGCGTCCTCAAGGGAGCTGAGGTTCTTGATCTTCATCTCCGAGCGGATGCGGCCGCTCTTGAGCATGTCGAAGAAGGGGGCCAGATCCTTGGGGAGCCATTTTGCCGCGTCAAGCATGTCGTCGGCGCGTCCGGCCAGCTCGCGCAGGAAGGTTACGGGCGAGTAGCGCTGGCGGAAGATCTCGGTCACCACCGGGCGCGCCTCCTCAAGGATGTTGAAGTCGTTGTCCAGGGCCGCGCCCAGGTTCTCGAACTGGATGAGGGCCTTCACCAGCAGGAGCAGATCCGGGGGAGTGCGGAGCCTGTGCTGGTGCATGATGTCGACAATGTCCTTCATGCAGGCGTTGAGATCGATGTCCTTGAGGGTCTTGGTCAGGTGGTTCTCGAGCAGGGCCGAGAGGTCCAGCTCCAGGCGATCCCTGTCGGTGCGGCCGGGGCTTCCCGCTATCCTGAGGACCGACCGGGCGCACGCGGCCGCGTCCTTCTTCACCGCTCCCCGGGCAAGGTTCAGGAGCTCGTCCCGGGTCTCCTTGGTGAGCTGCCCGGTCAGACCGAAGTCCATGAAGGCCACGGTGGGGCCGGGCTGGGCGTAAAGGTTCCCCGGGTGCGGGTCAGCGTGGAAGAACCCGAAGAGCATTATCTGTTCCAGGGCCGTCTTCGCCGTGAGCCGCGCCAGGGCACGGGGGTCGATGCCCGCCGCCGCCAGGCCCTTCGGGTCGTCGAAGCGTACGCCCGAAAGCCTTTCCATGACGATGGTGTTCTCGGTGCAGAGCCTGGGCACCAGGCCGGGGATCTTCACGTCCTTGCGGGAGGCGTAGAGCCTTGAGAAGCGCTGGATGCTCGCCGCCTCGGCGCGGAAATTCAGCTCGTCCAGAAGGCTCCTTCCGAACTCCGACGCCACCTCGGTGGGCTTCACGATCTTGAGACCGGTGAGCCTCTTTTCGGCCTGGTAGGCGATCTGCATCAGGATGTTCAGGTCGGTCGCCACCTTGCGCTCGAGGCCGGGACGGCGGACCTTAACCACTACCTCGGTCCCGTCCGGAAGGGTCGCGGCGTGGACCTGGCCCACGGATGCGGCCGCGAGGGGGGCGGCGGAGATGTTCCTGAAAGCCTGGTCGCCAAGGCTGTCCAGGAGGATCCTCTGCACCTCAGCTTCCGGGATGGGCGGGATCTTGTCCTGGAGCTTCGCGAGCTCCACCACGTAGGAGGGGGGCATGAAATCCCGGCGGGTGGAGAGGTACTGGCCAAGCTTGATGAAGACCAGGCCCAGCTCCTGGAGGGCGAGCCTGAGCCTGCGGGGCCTGGAGCTCGTTGCTTCCGCGACGGGGAGCCCGGCAATCTTCCTGAAGCGGCTCACCACCCCCTTCAGGCCCACGTCGACCACCAGGTCCCCGAACCCGAACTTGACCAGCACCGACATTACCTCGGTGATGCGCCCGATGTTGCGGTAGGCGCGGGTCATGCGAAGAAGAGGGGGGAGTTCCTGAGACATCCTGGGCTCCTTGACGGGGCAGCGAGGCGGAAAGGCCAGGGGTACGGGGACGCTGGCCTGGAAGGGCGCAGGCCCAAGAAGGCCGGGGCGAGGAGGCGAAGGCGCGGAGTCCGGGACGCCGTATCGGGCGTTCCGTGCGCGGGAAAGGCCAATCGGATTATAGCACAGGGGGGGGACACGCGCCCGGGGGGTGCTTCGGGTCTGAAGCGTCCGAATCTCTGGCACACAGCGCTTTTCATGGTCGGAGATGGCAGACGAGACAGGAATGCGCCGGGAACTGACCGAAGGGGGGATGAGGAGGTCGATCGCGCCGCGCCGTGCGGTGAGACAACGGCAGGGGAGGCGGCGGGAATGAAAGAGGCGGGGGGGGCAGGGATAGAGGCTGGCACTGCGAAAGCGAGCTGGATTTCGTCGTCTGAACTTGCGTTCCCGCAGCCGTTTGCGGCAACCCCGTCCGGATACCTGCGGCATCGAGGCGATCATAAGGTCGTGGACGCCGGGACGGGAGGTCAGGTCAGCGGAAAACCGTGGAACGGGGTCGGGGAGGGCAACATGGCTTTTGGTGGGTGTGGGCCCGGATAATGAAGTTGGTGTGGGCCCGGATAGTGAAAGCTGTTGAACAAAGCAGGGAAAAGCCAAGACGATCGTATCGGGCGTTTCCGGTCCGGGACTGCGGAAAGTGGCGAAAACGTGACACGCCGGTCATGAACCGTGACGGTGCGCTTGGCATGGGATTGGATGCATGGAGACCGATCCGAAGGCAATGTCAATGACTCAAGGCAGAATAACTCAGGACCGTCATCAAAAAAAATAATGATATCAGATGCTTATCTGACGCGACCATTTCTGCGTGAAGGCCGGAACCGGCCGTTTCCTTGCGTGAGGGGCGCAACGGACCGCTCGCCCTTACACGTTCATGTTGATATTCAACACTCCGGCGTATGATACCCGTTAGGTGTTGTAATAGGACGGAACCGTAATAGGACGGAACGGCGACCCGGGGCAGGCCACGCCTCGGTTCACTGGCCTCAGGGAAGCAGGATGTCAGGCAAAACGGACCGGTTTTAGGGGCATGAATGCCCAGCCGTCCTGTTTTAACTGCCGCCGCCCCATAGGCGCTTTACCATGAATCCTGCGGCGATTTATTACGGTGGCATCATAATATGACGGAACCGTAATAAGTCAAAACTGCAACCCGAGGCTGGCATCGGCCACTGGTCATTGGCCTCGGAGAGGCTTAAAGGTAGACAAAACGTACCAATTATAGGGGCATGATTTCCTGGTCGGCCTGATTGGACCTCCGTTGCCCCATC
>JAISFS010000042.1 GCA_031263485.1 Deltaproteobacteria bacterium
GCGGCGTGGCCGGGTCGGTGGGGGGGGCGTGCTGCTGGGGGGGGAGTGCTCGGGGCGGGGGCGTGTGCCTGGCGGGGGAGTGATCCTGGCGGGGGAGTGATCCTGGAGAAGGAGTATTCTGATAAGGAAAGATACTGGGGGAGTGATTTGGGAGGAATAGGTTACCTGAAGGAGCGAGTAATCCTGAAAGCCGACACGGGTTCAGTGTCTGGGAGCCAACGGGCCTGCCTGTGCCTGAGAGGCGCCGTCCTCTCGCCTCCGCAAGCCTGTCATCGGCCAGACAACCGGAGCCCAGCTCCGTTCCTGGCTAAGGACCCAAAGTGCGCCGGTGGCTGAGGCTTCCCGAACCGCGGAATCGGCCTGGCTGGCACCCGTTTAGCGCAATGGCATACGCAAGGCAGGAACGCCAATAGTGAGTCAACAACGAAACGGGGGGGCGGGGCTTGGAGACGGGTGCCGTAGCGAGGAGCATTGGGGACGGACGCGCCATGCTGTTGACATGTCCCAAGTTCCCAGCCGCAACGGAAAAAGGCGGCTCTAAGGCGGCAACTCGCAGTCGGCCAGCAAACACCCTGTAATTATAATTGTAAAGGAAAGTCCGCAATCCTGCAAGCGAGTCGGCATGGCGGCTGTAACCCCTTTCACGGCTAATGGCCGGGAAGATTCTCCGACACCTTCCATTCGGTAATACAGGGAATCAATCTCCACGCGCCGTTTCGACAAAGTCGCCTCGAAGGCGGCATTCAACGTTCGGGGGAAGCGACGACAGGCGATACGTCGCCTGTTAGGCACATTGTCCCACGTCATCAATTGTATTCTCCCAGACCCTCTAAGGCGAGTCGCCGAGATCTTTTTGTACAGCCACCAAAGCAAGAGGATTTCCATCCGCACCCAACCTTCGGCACAGGAGGGGAAGACGTAAGCAAAGGAAAATCAATTATTGACTATAGCACTAAATCATGTCATAATAAACAGAATAAGAATATTGATCTAACTGTCAGCAAATTTTCAACAACACTTTCAACTGCATGACAAGCCGTTTTCCCGTTCTCTGTACTATACCTTTGCTCCAACATGTAGAAATCCCTGCCTTTGTGATTTTTAGTGCAATCTTCATCCACCCTTCGGTGGGCACCTCAGTCCACAGGATTTGTCCTTAGATTATTGATTTTCCTATTGACAAAAGAAATAATTTTCGTTACAAACTCTAAAGTGATGGCCGGTGGTTGCTGGCGTTTCGCTTCTGGCAAGGAGCGTCTCTATCTGATAACAAATTTCTATTTGTCTTTTAACTGTTTGTGTAACGCGCATATGGTCTTGCCTTATGGCATTTGCAAACATTTTATTCGATTTCTCGCGCAAAGGTCATGTTTTATGGCAGAAACGCCGTTAAATCCGTTTGCTGGCAAGAAGGGGTCAACGAATGGAGATTTTTCCATTCCCGCAACAGGAAATCCTGTGCAACCTTTGCCCATTTCGGTGCAGGAATTTGTTGATGTGGTCCGTGATGGTCAACTCTATGTCGATAAGACAAAAATTATCCGTGAACTTTTGAATTACAGGAATAAATATGTTTTTTTATTCAGGCCACGAAGGTTCGGCAAATCCCTACTTCTCAGCACTATTGAGGCTATTCTTCTGGGGCGCAAAGAGCTCTTCGATAGATTTGAGATAGGCAATCTTAAACCTGAATACCCGTTTGAAAGTTCTCACGTTATTCGTTTCAGCATGGGCTCTTTAGGCAGCAACCCTGATTCCTTCGAGAAGAACCTGGTCGAACAGTTAAAATATATCGCGTTCCAGAAATACGGCCTGCACCTTACATCATCAGGCATAGGAGGAACGTTCTTACAGTTGATTCAATCGTTGCATGATTCATACGACTCAATCCCGCTTGGCAAAGCTCACCCTTTATCCGATCGGTTAGCCGACTTGCCTAAAGTCGCCGTTCTCATCGATGAGTGTGACTATCAACTATTACCTAACATCCATGATCCGAAAAAACTGCAGTCAACCATAAATTTCCTTTCTGATTTCTATTCTGGACTGAAAGCCGTTTCCGGCATGATCAGACATCTTATCGTCACAGGAATAACAAAATTCAAGACCTTCTACCAATCCAGCTCTAACTTCATCGATGACATATCACTAGACCCGGATTTTTCTAAAATCTGCGGATTCACACAAGCTGAAATCAGAACAAACTTCTGGAAACACATTGAACATTCATTGAAAAAAATGAAAATGCTGGAAATAGTCGATTGCTCTATGACCGAAGAGAAGCTTTATGCTTCCATAATCGATTGGTACGACGGGTATACTTGGGACGGCAAGTCAAACATTCTCAACCCTGTATCGTTGATGCAGTTTTTCTCTAATCATGAATTCAAACAATACTGGTATGACACAGGTGATTCCGGCATTATTGGTGAATTTATCAAATCAGATAAAGAATATTTTAAAATGTTCAGCGACAATTCCTCGATTCAAGCTGTAGATTCTTCCAGTATGTTCGCAGAAATCACTCCTTATTCGGTTTTGTATCAGACTGGCTATCTGACTATAAAAAAAATTACGAGATCAAGAAAACGCGGCAGAGACGGCAGAGATATCAAAATCTATCACCTCGCTATACCCAATCGAGAAGTCAGGGAAGCTTTAGCTCAAAATATTCTTCTATCTAGATTTTTTTCATTAAATGACAATGTCAACGAAAATGAACTCTATGATCGGTTTATTGAATTCTGCGAATATTTTGCCATGCGCAAGGAAAGTCATTCTCAAAAGGCTCTCGTTACGATTTTTTCTTCATATTCTTATAAATTGCATTCTTCTGCGGAATCCTACTATAAAACGCTGATCTTGACCGCTCTGTGCTTTTCCGAAGGACAGGTTACGGCCGAAGTGAGCGTTGGCGGCGGCGATATCGATCTGTTCCTGGAATTGCAATCGGATATAATGATCATCGAAGTCAAATACAATCACTACCCGGGGTCAACCGCCGGGAAGAACAACGCCGTGCCTCAGGAGACCAGCTCCGCTAGTTCAACGAGCGCAGTGCCCGCTATCAACCAGTCGGTTTCTCCCGGCTATGGTTCTCGAAAGGATAAAGCCGATATTAAAAAGGATGTCTCGAGGCTTCTCGATAAGGGGATAAACGATGCCTTCAACCAGATTGACGCGAAAGGATATGCCAAGAAATATCTCTACGCTAAACAAAAAAAGACCGTCTGGCTTGTCGCCGTTTCTGTAGTCGGCAGAGACGACGCAAAGATCAAATTCAGGAAACCCAAGATTGGTCCTGGATTAGCCGAGGACCAGCCAAAAAACTGAACACTCCTGGAACGATATCCAGATCCTGTCGCCTCATAAAAAATCATCATGGCTCTTCACAAGATTACGATCGCCGAGGGTAGGGAGGAAGTGAGGCTCCCCCATCGCCCTGAATAGATGGCATTAAAATTGCGTAAACAGTAATACTAGCCAGAACTTTATTCCCTGACGGCTACTTGGGGATCTGGCAGATCTCCAGTTGCGACCCCTGAACCTGGCTCGCCAGGTGCCGTCGCGCCAGTGCTCCACTATCTTGCTCAGCGTCAATCCCCACAGGTCGTTCTCCTTGCCGACATGGAACCTCTGGGAGTTAACGCTGAACGTGCAGCCGTTAGTGACCATGCAAACGTACTGGACGCTGAAGATCGCCTCAAGGTCGAGTTCGGCAGCGGGCTTGCGGGAGTCGAACAACGCCACGGGATCTACGGCGAACCTCTTGTTGTCAGGAGGATATGCTCATTAACGAGGTGCTCGTTGGCTGACTCGATGTCCTTGATGCCGCCGTAGCGGAAGCGCTTCTCAAACCGGTCCTACAGAGTGCCGAAGGCCCGCTCCACCCGCCCATCCTTATGTAAATTTTCTCATGATAAGGGAACGTTCGAATGGGAACATAACCGCAAGCGGTGAAAATGTCTGGCGTTCCGGGCATTCAGGAGCTATCCCCGCATGGCCGGTCAAGGCCAACGGGCGCGAACCTCACGGCATGACTCCTTGCCCCGCAGTGTGTCCTGACAGCAAGGAGCGGCACCCGCCGAACAAGAGGAGGCTCCAGATGAGGCTCCCGCCATGACGACAGAAAAACAACCTGAACTCATCGTCCACGTTTGCCAGATTTTCTCGCTCTTTCACTCGAATAGGCCATCGAGCGACGCCACCTCACGGCACGCTCTCTCCGAAGGTGTTGTCGCCCGCTTGGCGTTCGGCATGAGAATCATCAACGTTATTGTTAAGGCCTTTCATTTCCGGTCGATTTTCCACGGGGAGATTTGCGTAGTTTTCGCGCAAGGAAATAGGAGTGAACTGTATCGGTGTAAAAGTCAACAACCCACTATTTATGGTCTTATTTTCGTAAAGCGTTGACTCCCATGAAATTTTATCCTCCCATGGTTTCTGGAAATCAGTGTCGAAGACGACAAGCCAACCGATTGACGATTTGGCTATATCCATATAGGTGTACAGCTGAAGGAGGCTGTCCTCAATGCCTTGGACGCCTTTGATTTTAAGTTCCAGGAGATATTTGATTCCTTCGTAGATTACGCATATGTCGACTCTCCCGTTCCCCAGGGGGTACTCCCTGAAGACCTCTGCCCCACCGTTCGTTGTTCTATCCAAGAAGGAATACAGCACCAGTTGTGCAAAGATCTCGTTATATTTCGTAGCTTTTCTGATTCTTATATTTTCAATGATTTGTTCGCTGATGGACTTAACGTCAACGACACTGATTTTCCCTAACACAAGGGCAACGCTTTCCTGAACTTGAAGATCAAGTCTATAGGCTTCAGCCAGAGACACGCTGTTTACGCGCCAGTGGATCTGGAAAGCCCTGAGAAGGCCATCCATGTCAAGCCTGCCCCCGTCCATCCACTTGTTAGGCAAGTCATTGGGCATTTCTTCCGGAGCCAGTCGGTCAAAGTCCTTATGGCAAGCTCGTGATAAATGGGGTTTGCCGGCTTCAAGTGCCCGCCATCGGCGGAGTCGGCCTTCAGGAGCCCGAGATCAACGGCATAACTGATGTCCTCGGCGGAAAAATCATCCGATATAAAATCCGGGTCAAATAGGACCGCCTCCATCAACATCTTGACCATCGGTTCCCTGAGACGATTCTTGAGAGAACCGAAATGCGCTTCGTCCCGCATCAACAGAGACCGGGCCGCCTGGTCTATGCAGGACCCGGTGACTGTCGTTATACAGTCGTTGTCGAGCAGCTTGACCGTAGCCTCATAAGCCAGGGCGTTGACCAGTCATGGTTGGCCTTCGCTCCAGTACCAGGCCCGGTCGACGGCCTCAGGCAGGAAGACCTGTCCCGTCTCGCTTGTACGCTGGCCATAGAGGTCTCTGATTTCATCCCGGGTGAAGTCTGGCAGGGTCAGCGACTCCTTTTTCACGTTAGAGGGGCTTCCTTCCGGTCCCTTGGTTTCCAGCGGCTTTCGAACCTTGGTCAGATAGTCCCTTATATCACGAATTCCAACGAGGGCCATCGATCTCGGGAACCTGTAGCTTTGAGATTTGGAACGGAGGTTATAGCCGGTCCTGATCTGCCGCAGGAACATCAGCATGGGAGCTTCCTGGAGACAGTCAGCCTCATCGAAGAAGACAACCAGCTCCCTGTCCAATGCCTCGCTCAGATCATTGAGCAAGGACTGAACCTTGCCGATGGCGTCTGCCATATAAGGTTCAGAGTTGAATGCGTGAGCCAACTTTTTGAGCTCTTTGACCCCGGCTGACCGAAGTCCTATGTTGATCGCGGAAACGACATGACTCATAGCAATTTCAACATCGGACGTCTCGCCCAACGCCGCCAGATCGCAGTATAACGCGTAATATTGTTCACCAGAATTAATCTGGTCAGTCAATGACACAAGTAGCGTGGTCTTGCCGGACTGGCGTGGCGCGTGGAGGACGAAATAGAATCTGCCCGCTATCATATCGGTTATATCTGGAAGGCGCGGGATGGCCGGCAGAATATAGTTAAAATCAGGATCGCAGACTCCTACGGTGTTGAAACTTCTCACGGATTTTCCTGTCATTTCCTCTCCAAAATCATCCGCATGGTTTCAGAACCAATGTCAACAACTTAAGAGGAGCGGAGTCTGGCAAGCAACTGATATCATTGATGAAAATATCCGAGAAACTGCCGATTTCTGCCTTAAGTTGTTGACATTGGTTTCAGGACTCCTGACGGCGCTCCGGACACACTCAACCTGTGGTAAAAAGCAGAATCGCATCAGATTACCGAAAAAACGACCGCCATGCAAGATTCAGTGCATTGTGCCGCATTGTGGCATCATGAGCCGAAAACATTTTTTCCCAACCTAATGCCAACAGAGACTCTATCGGCACCTTCCGAGACCTGGGAAACTTCTCCCTCCCTACACTCTTTCCCAGCCCTGATCCGCGCCTATCTCCAGCCTCCCCTGCTGTTTAGACCGCCATCCCTGCCCGACCTGCCACATACTCGCCCGGAGCTGATGACACATTATGGCGTCCAGTCCAGTTGGTCATCTGGGTGGCGAGTAGCCCCCTCTTGCCCGAAGATGCCATGTGGGCGAAGCGGCAAAGTCTGAGATCCCTGAAGAGCCAGAAACCAGCTCGCCGAGGCCCCTTCAAAAGGCCCAAGGGGCCCCTCAACCCCGTTTCGCGTTCAGGCTTCGTTTCAGGTGACTGTCCGGGATTTCGCTTGACGGCCGCGAGGCCAGCGGCAATGCAACTCCCGCCTTGCGACCGACTGCAGCTCCGGAGCGACCAGTCACCTCATGGCGTGAGACGGGCTTCAGCCGACCGGCACGTCCGCAGCCTGACCCGCGGGATGCCGCCGTAGTCGCCTCAGGGCATCGGCAAAACTACTTGTTCCGCTGCCCTGGCTTACGCCCGTATCCGATGGCGGATTCGTAACGCCTTTCCGAGCCGTCAAAAGGTTCACCCGCCTCGACCCCCGAGCTTCGAGCCCCCCGGACGGCATAACGTCCATTAGGCCATGCCATCCGGCGGCAACGCTCAGGCGTTCCCGGATACGCCAGTTTCCGGCATCTGTCTCGCCGGAGGCAGCCCATGGGAACCGGAGGCCTTTCGGCGGCGGCGCCGACCGAGTCTGTGGAGAGGAATCCCGCCAGTTCCCCGCGTAACTGGCAGGTTCACCCAGGCCTCAGGCCTCTTTCGGCGCCAGCATGGGCCTGCCCGGAACTCATGCCCCCTCGGGCAGGTTCCCGCCGACGGACGGAGCGTGAGAGCCCGCGCCTCCGGAAGCCTGCTCCAGGGCGGCCTTTTCCATGGCCCTCTTCTCCTGGCCCCGGAACATCAGGAGATACACGCTGGGGACAAGGAAGAGGGTTATGAGGGTGGACGTGGCGAGCCCGCCGATGACCGAACGGCCCAGGGGGATCTGGGACTCCGCGCCTTCCCCTACGCCCCAGGCCATGGGCACGAGCCCCAGGATCGTGGTGAGCGTGGTCATCATGATGGGCCTGAGCCGCCTGCGGCCCGTCTCCATGAGGGCCCTCACGAGCGGCATGCCGTCCCGGCTCCGCAAAAGGTTAGCGTGATCGACCAGGATTATCGAGTTGTTGATGACGATGCCCGCGAGCATGATGACGCCGATGAACGAGTTGATGTTGAACGAGATTCCCGTGAGGAAATGCGCCCAGGCGACTCCTATCGCCGCGAAGGGGAGCGCGAACATGATGATGAGGGGGCCCTTCAGGTGCTCGAACTGGCAGGCCATGACCATGTAGACCAGGAAGATCGACATGATGAGCACCCGCTTCAGGCCGCTGAACGTCTTCTCCAGCTCCTCGGCCTCGCCGGTGAACGAGTAGCTGAAGTCCCGGCCCAGCGGGAGGGTCTTCAGCTGGGCGTCTATGTCGTCCAGGACATCGCCGAGCGGCCTGTCGGTCAGATCCGCGTTGAGCGTCACGACACGGGCCTGGTTGCGGCGGCTGACCGCGACCGGCCCGGCGCCCGGGACGGCGCGGGCGACGTTCGCCAGGACGGCCTTCTCGCCGCGGGAGTTCACGGCGGGAAGCGACATGATCTCGTCCACCGAGAGCCGCTCGGAGTCCTTGAGCTTCACGCGGATGTCGTACTCCTTGCCGTCCACCCGGAATGCCCCGGCCACGGTGCCGCCCACGGCGGTGCGGACCAGGGCGGAGACGTCCGCGACGGTCAGCCCCGCGTCCGCGGCGCGTTCGCGGTCGATTACTACCAGCTCCTCCGGGGCCGCGTCCTCGTTGGACAGGTATACGTCCGAGACGCCGTCCACGCCCTCCACGATCGTCCGCATGGCCCGCGAGAGCCTCGCGGCCTCGTCCATGTCGTTCCCTCGGAGCTCTATGTGGATGCGGTCGTCCCCCCCGCTGCCCCCGACCAGGAAGGACTGCTCCGCGCGGAGCCTCACCTCGGCGCCGGGGATGTCGGAGACGAGGGGCCGGATGTGGTCCAGAATCTCGAAGACTGACCTTTTGCGGTCCTTCACGGGGACCAGATGCACCTGGAACTCGCCCTTGTGGCTCCCGCGGCCCTGGAAGCCCCCCGAGCCGCCGACGTCGGAGTTTGAGGTGCGGATCTCCGGCACCTCCCGCGAGACGATGGCCTCGATGTTCCTTAGCGTCTCCGAGGTAAGCTCCACCCGGGTGCCGGGCTCCATGGTGAGAAGCACCCTGAACGCGGACTCGTCGGTGCGGGGTATGAACTCCCGCCCGATCCTGGTCGTCACCCCCAGGGACAGCGCGGTCACGGCGAAGCAGGTTATGACCACCTTCCAGGGGTTCGCGAGCGACCACCCGAGGCCCGCGAGATAGATCTCGTCCACGCGCCTGAAGAAGCCCTTGAACCACCTGGGATCCCCGAAACGGCGTTGCCGGACGCCCTCCCCGGAGCCGCCGGCGGGAGCCACGGCGACCGCCCGCGGGTCCGTGAGCAGGCGCCGCGCGAGCATGGGCACCAGGGTGAGCGAGACGAGATACGACGCCGACAACGCGAAGCAGATGGTGAGCGCGAAGGGCCTGAACATCACCCCGGCGAGCCCCGTGAGGAACGCTAGCGGGGCGAACACCGAAAGGGTGGTCAGGGTCGAAGCCAGGATGGCGGAGCCGACCTCGCCGGCGCCCTCCACGGCCGCGTCCTCCGGGCCCATGCCGGAACTCCTGAGCCGGAAGATGTTGTCAAGCACGACTATCGAGTTGTCCACCAGCATGCCCGTGCCCAGCGCCAGGGCGCCCAGGGTCACGATGTTCAGCGTGAGCCCGGACGCGTACATGCACGCGAAGGTGGCCACGATGGAGATGGGGATCGAGAGCGAGAGCACCAGGGTGCTCTTCACGTGCTGGAGAAAGAGGAAGATGACGATTACGGCCAGGAGCCCGCCAAGGGCCGCGGACTCCGCCACGGTCCAGATGGCCTGCCTGATGTAGACGGAGGAGTCCATCAGGGGCTCTATGCGCACGTTCGCGAGCGTCCGGTTGATCTCGTCTATGGCCCCGTAGGCCGTGTCCGCCACCTCCACAGTGTTTGCCCCGGACTGCTTGAAGAGCCCCATGAACTGGCCTTCCAGGGTGTTCACGCGGGTGATGCGGGTGACCTTCTCCCAGGTGTCGGAGATATCGGCTATGTCGCGGAGCCTAACGTCCCCCTCGAGGGTCCGGGCCACCAGGACGCTCCCCAGATCCTCCAGGCTCGAGAACTCGCCCTTGGTGCGCACGGCGACCGACATGCGCCCCCGATCCAGCGTGCCTCCGGCCTCTGTCACGTTCTCGCCCGCGACCGCCGCGACCAGCCTCGCCAGATCCACCCCCAGCGCCTTCACCTTGGACTGGTCCAGCTCCACCCGGAACTCCCGGTCCAGGCCCCCGAACGGCGATGCCGAGGCCACCCCGGGAGAGCGCTCCAGGCGGTAGCTTATCTCGTCCTCGATGTAGGCCTTCAGATCCACGGGGTGGAAGGCCGACTCGACCCCCAGGACCATGATGGGCCTCATGGCCGTGTCGAACTTCTGGATGGCGGGCCGGTCTATCCCGTCCGGAAGCCTCGCGATCACCCGGTCTATGCGGTCGCGGACGTCGTTGGTGGCCTCGTCCAGGTTCACGCCCCAGGTGAACTCCAGGAATATGCTGGAGGATCCTTCCGAGGACAGGCTCGAGAGCTCCTCGATCCCGGGCACCGCCGCCAGCGCCCGCTCGAGGGGCTTGGTTATCTGCTCCTCCACGTCGACCGGCGCCGCGTTCTCGTAAGTGGTGCGGACCGTGATGATCGGGTAAGTGAGCTCGGGCATGAGATCGAGCGGGATACGGCCCAGCGAGAACATGCCCACGACCAGGATGATGAGCATTGCCATGGACGTGAAGACAGGACGCCTGACCGCCTGGCGGATGAGGTTCATGGGGAGTGAGTTCCTTGCGGCCGCCGGAGTGCCCGCCGCGGGGGCGGGGCTCCGGTCAGGAGTGTGACCGGCGGGGGGGACGCCTGACGGGGGCCCGTGCCCTTGCGCCGAAACGCGGGGAGCGGAGCCGGGGAAGAGGGCCGTCCGGAGGCGAGGAGTTAAGGCAGACTCCGCCGAAAGACCGGTGACAGGGCCTGCCGTCGGCGGCCTGCCCGGAAGGTGGCCGAAGGCAGGGAGGGCACTCCAGACTCCGTTGCCGCGCCCGTGAGGATGGCGCGAACATGGAGTGGCGGGTCGGCTCCGGTGAGCAGACGTCCCCCCATTCCTCATGAGGTGCCGACCCGTAGCGGTTCCTCCCGACAGACTGCCAGGGGTTGTAGGGTTCACCCTGCCGCCGTCCTGATTTCGGCTCCGCGACCCGTTAGACGTACCGCAGGATGGCCTGCCGCAAATATTCAGGCAACAACCGGGCTTGGGGCAGGTATCATCGGTCGGGATCGGCCAGACTTCTTCCGACGAAAGCGGGAACACGCCGGCTCAGGTGCCCGGCTTGAGCATGCGGCCGGGACAGAGGACAGCCGGATCCGCGCGGACTTGGCTAGAAAACGCTTAGTGCGCCGGGACCGCCCGCTTGACCGTGACCTTGAAAGCCGCCAAGTTGACCGCTACCGTCTTTGCGGCCTATGTAGTGTAAAGGAAAGACCTAGCATCCTGCAAGCGAACTGCAAGCGAAGAGGTATCGGGGGGCGCCGGGCATCGGTGCGCGGAGCCCCCCCGGCAGTATCGGGCCGACAGCGAGAGCATCCCCACCGCCATCAGGCGGCCTCGATATCCCATTCCCCCACCTTCTCCCGCCTCATCCTCCTGCCTCCTACCCTTTCCGCCAGCCTTGACCGCCTGTAGCCTGCCCCTGCGGTCCCGGAGCCGCCGATCTGCCCCGTTTCGGCTTGCTCGCCCGAGAGCCGATGGTGTCCCGGGAGCCGCAGGACCGGCGACAAGGCCTCGGGCTCGCCTGGAGACGGCATCCGGACGGTAGCGACCCCGATTCCATGCGGTTCCGGATGAGTCCCGGATAAGATCATGCTGCTTGTCGATGCCCCATCCGATAAAACATCTCTGACCGGCGGAAGTTGATGGGGGCTCACTGTGGACTGCTCCCCCCATGAACGGACACAAGCCAAAGTTTGATTCCCCGCGAAAAACCTCCCCTCGGCAGAGAAGCCAAACGCCATGCGGCCATCGCATTGGCGCCCTTGCGCTTAAGCCCAAAACCGCCGCCCATCCGTGCGCCCTTTACCCGGACACTCTGCCCTAAAATGACTGTCAGGAGGTTAGGATGTGGTTTCGCAGTGGAATCAAGTTCGGTTTTCAAGAAATTCACAAACGCTAATCGGATTAGGAGCCTTAAGCGCCTCCACGTCCGTCCCCTACCGGCATGCCGCCTTTGTCGGGCCACGACGGATTACCTCCGGGAGCCTGGGGGACGTCCTCCATCCCGAGAACAGGGACGATCCCGTAGCCTCTTCCCGCCGTAGACACCAATAGGCCATGAGCCCGACGCGCCAGGCCCCCGGGCGACGTCCCCGCGCACGTCCATACGTCCTACCCGACTGCCGGGGCCGGCGAACCCCCTCCCCCGGCCTTTCCGTCGGGGGCCTTCCCAAGGGCAGGCCTTCTCGGGGCGGCCTTTTCCAAGGAGGCCTTCTCAAGGGCGGCCTTCTCCTGTCCTCGGAACATCAGGAGATACACGCAGGGGACCAGGAAAAGGGTGATGAAGGTCGAGGTGGCCAGCCCGCCTATGACCGATCGGCCCAAGGGTATCTGGGACTCCGCTCCCTCGCCGATGCCCCATGCCATGGGCACGAGCCCCAGGATCGTGGTGAGCGAGGTCATCATGATGGGCCTGAGCCTCCTGCGGCCGGTCTCCAGAAGCGCCTGCACGAGCGGCATTCCGTCCCGCTGGCGCAGGAGGTTCGCGTAATCGACGAGGATGATGGAGTTGTTGATGGCGATGCCCGCGAGCATGATGACGCCGATGAAGGAGTTGATGTTGAAGGAGATGCCGGTCAGAAAGTGCGCCCAGGCGACGCCTATCGCCGCGAAGGGGAGCGCGAACATGATGATGAGGGGGCCCTTCAGGTGCTCGAACTGGCAGGCCATGCACATGTAGACGAGGAATATCGACATGACGAGGACCTGCTTCAGGCCGCTGAAGGTCTTCGCCAGCTCCTCGGCCTCGCCCGCGAAGGAGTAGCTGAAGTCCCTCCCGAGGGGGAGGGTCCTGAGCTGGGCGTCTATGTCGTCCAGGACGTCCCCGAGCGGCCTGTCTGTCAGATCCGCGTTCAGCGTGACGACCCTCGCCTGGTTGCGGCGGTTAACCGCCGCCGGCCCGGCGCCCGAGACGGCGCGGGCGACGTTCGCCAGCACCGCCTTCTCGCCCCGGGAGTTCACCGCCGGCAGGGCCATGATCTCTTCGACGGACAGGAGCTCGGAATCCTTGAGCTTCACGCGGATGTCGTACTCCTTGCCGTCCACGCGGAAAGCCCCGGCCACGGTCCCGCCCACCGCCGTGCGGACCAGCGCCGACACGTCCGCGACCTTGAGCCCGGCGTCCGCGGCGCGGTCGCGGTCGATGACGACGAGCTCCTCCGGGGCGGAATCCTCGTTGGACAGATACACGTCCGTGACGCCCTCAACTCCCTCCACGAGGGTCAGCATGGCCCGCGAGAGCCTCGACGCCTCCGCCATGTCGTTCCCGCGCAGATCGATCTGGATGCGGTCGCCGGCGGCCCCGGGCCCGCCGACCAGGAAGGACTGCTCCGCGCGGAGCCTCACCTCGGCGCCGGGGATGTCGGAGACGAGGGGGCGGATGTGGTCCAGGATCTCGAAGACGGACCTCTTGCGCTCCCCGACCGGCACCAGATGCACCTGGAACTCCCCCCTGTTTGTACCGCGGACCTGGATCCCGCCTGAGGTCCCTACGTCGGAGTTGGAGGCGCGGATCTCCGGAACCTCACGCGCGACGATGGCCTCGATGAGCTTCAGGGTCTCGGAGGTGCGCTCCACCCGGGTGCCGGGCTCCATGGTTAGCGTCACCCGGAACGCGGACTCGTCCGTGCGGGGCATGAACTCGCGCCCGATCCTGGACGTCACCCCCAGCGACAGCGCCGTCACGGCGAAGCAGGTTATGACCAATTTCCAGGGGTTGGCCAGGGACCACGAAAGGCCCGTCAGGTAAAGCCCGTCCACGCGCCTGAAGAAGCCCTTGAACCATCTGGGCTCCCCGAAGCGGCGCGGGACGCCTCCTGATCCGCCGTCCGCCGCGAACTCCCCGCAGCCGCCCTGAACGCCCGCGGCATCCCTCGGGTCCGTGAGCAGGTGCCGCGCGAGCATGGGCACCAGGGTGAGCGAGACGAGGTAGGACGCCGACAGCGCGAAGCAGATGGTGAGCGCGAAGGGCCTGAACATCACGCCCGCCATCCCTGTCAGGAACGCGAGCGGGGCGAAGACCGAAAGGGTGGTCAGCGTCGACGCCAATATGGCGGAACCGACCTCGCCGGCGCCGTTCACCGCCGCGTCCTCCGGGCCCATCCCCGAGCTCCTGAGCCGGAAAATGTTGTCCAGGACGACTATCGAGTTGTCCACCAGCATGCCGGTGCCGAGGGCGAGCGCTCCCAGCGTCACTATGTTCAGCGTTAGCCCGAACGCGTACATGGCCGCGAAGGTGGAGACGATCGAGATGGGGATCGAGAGCGAGAGGACCAGGGTGCTCTTGAAGTGCTGGAGGAACAGGAAGATGACGAGGACCGCCAGAAGCCCGCCCAGCGCCGCGGAATTCGCCACAGTCCTGACGGACTGCCTGATGTAGGAGGACGAGTCCATCAGGGGGGCTACGCTCACGTTCGCGAGCGTCCGGTTGATCTCGTCGATGGCGGTGTAGGCCGTGTCCGCGACCTCCACGGTGTTGGCCCCGGACTGCTTGTAGAGTCCCATGAACTGGCCTTCTCGGCCGTTCACGCGGGTGACGCGGGTGACCTTCGCCCAGGTGTCCGAGATGTCGGCAATGTCGCGGAGCCTCACGTCGCCTTCCGGGGTCCGGGCCACCAGTACGCTCCCCAGATCCTCCAGGCGCGAGAACTCGCCCTTGGTGCGCACCGCGACCGCCATGCGGCCCCGGTCCAGGGATCCCCCGGCCTCGGTCACGTTCTCGCCGGCGACGGCCGCCACCAGCCCGGCCAGGTCCACCCCCAGGGCCTTCACCTTGGACTGGTCAAGCTCCACCCGGAACTCGCGGTCCAGCCCCCCGAACGGGGAAACCGAAGCCACCCCGGGCGAGCGCTCCAGCCGGTAGCTCACCTCGTCCTCGAGATAGGCCTTCAGATCCACCGGGTGGAACTCGGACTCGACCCCCAGGACCATGATGGGCCGCATGGCGGTGTCGAACTTGAGCAGGGCCGGCCGGTCTATGCCGTCCGGGAGACCCGCTATCACGCGGTCGATGCGGTCACGGATGTCGTTCGTGGCCTCGTCCAGGTTGACGCCCCAGCTGAACTCCAGGAATATGCTGGAGGACCCTTCGGCGGACGTGCTCGAGAGTTCCTCGAGCCCGGGCACCGCCGCCAGCGCCCGCTCGAGGGGCTTGGTTATCTGCTCCTCGACGTCGACGGGCGCGGCGTTCTCGTAGGCGGTGCGGACCGTGATGATGGGGAGGGTGAGTTCCGGCATGAGATCCAGCGGGATGCGCCCCAACGAGAACATGCCCACGACCAGGATGATTAGCATGGCCATGGACGTGAAGACAGGACGCCTGACCGCCTGGCGGATAAGATTCATGGTGATCCCCATGGGAACCCGCCGTTTCCGGCGGGCCCCGCGCCCCGGGCCCCGGGCCCCGGGCCGGACATGGCAACGACCGGAGGCCTCAGGCCCGGGGCTGCGGGCCCCGGGCCTCAAGCCTCGGGCGCGTCGCATCGCCTTTGGGCCTCGGGCATCGGAATTTGGATTGAAGTTGGATTGAAGGAAGAAGGATTAGCGTTTAAGGCAAATGAACATATCTTTAGGGCTTCAAGTTTACCGCACCGGGCAACCCGAATCGGCACAAGCGATCAAGGGACCGCGACAGCCTAAATTTTTGAAGCGTCCGCAGTAAAATTATGGCTGTATCACGATACTTTCAAAATTTGTGGTCAATCTCGAAATATCAGTTTTATCGGTACTAGGATACTGATCGAATTATTTGGATCTCAGCGGCGATTTCCTTGAGTTTCTGAACAAAATTTTCTGATAAGCTATGAAGAAACAGATATGTTGTCGTATTCATTCATGTGGAATTACAAATTTTTTGCGCGGGATATGCGTAACAAATGCCCTCATGCCTAATGCCTGCTGCATCCGATCGGCTCCGGCCACTGGAAATCAGGAAAACCGGCCGGGTCTTGACCGCCAAACGGCGTCATCCGGCGGACCTACATGCGCCGAGAAAGGCGGTCCAGGGACAAGCTTCAGCACTCGCGGCATCGTGACCCAGAGCCCACAGACGCGCCTGAACGGTGACGAATCCCCGTCAAGGTCCGAGAGAGAAGCCGGAAATTTCAAAAGACCGGAGGTATGAAGACGGGAGCCGAAGACCGAAGACCGAAGACCGGAGTCCGGAGGTCTGAAGGCGGATGAAGTCGAAGACCTTGAGCCGGAACGCGGGGCCCCGATACCGGGATCAGGAGGCCGAAAGTCCAGCGCCCGGGTTCCCGCGCCCTGAGGAAGGCGCGATCCGGGAGGCGGGAACCGGTTCGGCGTCCGGGAGCCGGTATGCCTGCCCGTCCCGAAGGAGGTGCTGGCCCATCACCACCACCGGCCCGTCGATGGACCCGGCGCCAAGGAGCTCCACCCGGTCGCCCTCGCGGATGCCCAACTCCACGCGCCTCTCCTCGACGGTGCCGGTCACGGGGTCGGCTATGAAGATGACGTAGCCGTCGTACTTGCGGTAGGGGACATCGGAGGCGACCGACCAGACGCCCTCCCTCCTGGCGAAGGTGAACACCGCCTCGGCGTACATGCCCGGCTTGAGCATGAGGCCGGGGTTGGGGACTTCCAGCTCCACGCGGGCCTGGCGGGAGGTGGCGGAGAGCACCGGGGCAACCCGCTTGACCGTGGCCCTGAAGGTCTCCCCGGGGAAGGCCTCGGCCCTGACGGAGGCCACCATTCCCACGGTTATGCGGGGGTAGTCCTTCTCGATGACGTCCACTACCACCAGGAGAGGATCCAATGAGACGATGTCCAGGATAGGCGTGTTGGCGGCGACCAGCGCACCGGTGTCGGCCAGGCGGGCGCCCACGTACCGGTAGCCCGCGTGGGCCTGGGCGGAAGACTCGGAGGGCGCGTTAGCGGGCTCCCGCCGGGACTCGGCCTCGAATGCCGCGGCCGCGGCGAGGGCCGCGTCGGCAACGGCCGCGTAGTCCGCGGCGTCGGCATCCGAACCTCCCGGCATCGGCGTCTGGGCCGGGACCTGAACGGTCGGAATTGCCAGGGCGGCCACCGACTCAGAGGCGGGCGGGGGAGGTCCCGCGGCCTCGGGTCCGGAGGGTTCGGCGGTCCAGGCGGCGGTCACCCTGGTATAGGAGAGCCTCAGCTCGGCGTCCGCGAGCTGGTTTCGGGCGGATGCGAGCTGGCTCTCGGCCACGCCAAGGCGGGCCTCGGCCTGCAGGAGGCGGTTCTCGGAGGCCTCAAGCTCGCTCGCGGCCACCACGCTCTTGCGGGAGAGGCTCTCCTGGCGGGTCATGTCGTTCCTGGCGAGCTGCAGGTTCGCGGAGGCCTCCGCCATCTGGGCCTGGGCCAGGGTTACCGCCAGATACGCCCGGTCGCGGGCCAGCCGGAACTCGTCGTCGTCCAGAAGCGCCACCACCTGGCCGCTCTCCAGGCGATCGCCTATGTCCACCAGGATCTCGCGGAGCTCGCCGCCCACCTTGGGGGCGAGCGAGAAGCGGCTGGGGGCGGAAAGCGTCCCGTAATACAGCCCCAGCTCCCTGATGGCGCCGTAGTCGGCGTTGCTCAGCTCCACGTAGACCGCATCGGCGCCGAAACCGCCCCGAGGGGACGCGGTAGGGCCCGAAAGGAGCCTGAAGACGGAGAGCCCCGCGAAGATGAGTATCGCCGCCGTTATCTTCTTGTGGCCCTTGATGAAGGCCAAGAGCCCGCCGCCGGGGCCCTTGGCCCCGGTCTCGGAGTGAGTCATAAGGGTCCTTAGGTTAGGCGCCCCGCCGGGCGTGATGCGACACGGACCAAGGTTGAAGGGAATCGACCGCCGGAGAGACTGCAAATTCCTCGCCGACGGGCCGCAACGCAACGCCAACGCTGGCCGCGCGGGTCCCCCGGGCCCTCAGACGGTCAGGGGCGCGGGTAAAATCAACCCGGGCCGGATACAAATTACCCGGCTCGAAGCCGGTTCAGAGGAGATTATGACTCAGACGGCGGAGCTTGTAAAGGCTGTCCGAAAGCCGGACTGCCAGAGAGCCGGAGAGTCGCGGCGTAAGGTTTCGCGAGGTGCCTGCAGGCGGGCGGACGCACCTGTCAGCGCGACCGCAGGGAAGTAGCGGGCATCGAAGGCATCGGAAGGAGGGCAGAGACATCACGCGGCAAGTCCGGATGCCGGACGAGACGGTGGACGGATTGTCGGCAGCGTCTGAAGACGGAGACATCCCAAGGCCTTAGGCATCATCCCTAATCAAAGTGCTCGAGGCTGCCCGGAAGTGTCCTGCGGCTTCCGGAAGCCCATAATGCGAGAGCGCGGCCCTAAACGGCGCGAAAACGCCCTGGGACCGAGCCCCCCTCTCCGCGATAACTCGGTTGCGCGGGGTGTTGCGCATATCTTCTGAAAGCATGATCTCACGAAGATGACCTTCTCCGCCGGGAAGAAGTAGATGAGTTCCTCCGAAGCGCTGACATCGCTCGCGGAGACACTTCGGCATGCAGGTGATATCGCGAGGTTCTGCACCGGTACCTTCTGCCAGCTATCAGGTCCGGGTTGCCGTTCCTCGCGAGCTGGAGCTCGTCGCGCGTCGTCACCATCACCAGCTACGAAAGGCCACGCCAGCAGAGTCGG
>JAISFS010000069.1 GCA_031263485.1 Deltaproteobacteria bacterium
CACCCGATCCACATCTATCTCCACCCCGTTCCAGTCGCGGTCCACCTCGCCGTAAAGGACCACGGAGGTCTCGGGGGTGGCGTTCACGCCGCCCCACTTGTCATGATCAATCTCGACCACCACGTCGCCGGTCCCGTCCAGGAACAGGTACTTGTCCTTGCCCAGGTGCTGGACGATCTTGCCAGTGAGCCTCACGTCGGAGTCGTCGCGCATGTTCTTGGCCTGCTCGACCGTGACGGTAGGATCGCCGCCGCCGGTGAAGCCGCCTCCGGAGGTCTGGGGGGGCGGCGCCTGGAAGCCTCCGCCCTGGGCGAAGGCGGTGCCGCAGAATGCCAGGGCCGCTATCGCGAGCGATGCCGGGACGAGTCGAAGGGTGTTCGCTTTCATGGTTTCTTTCCTCGGTGGCTGGCGCGTCGCGCCGGATACGGGCTGCGGTCTCCGCCGCGCGTCGCGCCTCGATTAATCGCGCGGCGGATAAACGATGCTACCCCGCCCCCCTGACCGCTGTCAAGCGGGGTTTGGATAAAACGCTTCCGAAGCTTTGGCGCTTCCGTAGCTTAGGCGCAAAGACCGCCGTCATCGCGCACGGCAGTCCGTCGCCGACTTCCCGCCTCGGCAAGCCATGACCGCGTATGGGACACCTGCCGTAATCACGCGCGGGGCATGCCGTCCCCCTGAAGCGCCGCAGGCCCGCCGTCCCCGGGCGGGACGGAGGGCCTGCGGAGGCTGTCCTTACGGACACCTTATCGCCGCCTGTAGCGACGACACTGTGATAACGCCGTCGTGCCTCCGGCTTGCCGTAAACGGTGACATGACGCGCAAGCCGCGCCCCATGACGGGCGAACGAGCGGAGTCCGCATGCCGGGCCCGCAAGCCTCTTCCGCACGGGAGCCGGATTCCGTAAACTCATGTGAGCCACGGGCGGCGCCTGCCGGGCGGCTCCCGGCGTCCGCGCCGCGTTCCGCCCCTCGGCACCAGAGCCTCTCCCCCCGGGACGCCTCGGTCAGCGGGCGGCGGCGCCCTGGACGGCGGCGGGGACGGTCAGGGACACCTTGCGTACGGCCGCGGTGGCGTAGAGGCGGTTCACGGCGTTCACGTAGGCGCGGATGGATGCCTGGATGATGTCCGTGGAGGCCCCGGTCCCCTGGGCCTTGATGCCGTCCTGGGAAAGCGTCACCTGGGCCTCGCCCATGGCGTTGCTCCGCTCCGAGGTGGCGGCGATCTTGAAGTTCTCGAGCCTCGGGTGCAGGCGGATGATGCGCTTCAGGGCCGCATATGCGGCCTCCACGGGGCCGCGCCCGGTGGCGGCGTCCGTGAGCTCGCGATCGTCCAGCGTAAGGACCACCGTGCAGGTGGTGCTTTCCCCGCCCACGTGCATGGAGTATTCCTTGAACTCGTACCGGAACTCGGGCTTCACGGAGAGGATCTCGTCCGAGACTATGGCCTCGATGTCGCCGTCGGTCGCGTCCTTCTTCTCGTCGCAGAGCCGCTTGAAGCTCTCGAAGGCCCGGGTGACCTCGGCGTCGGTGAGGTTGTAGCCCAGGAACTCCAGCCTGTCGCGGAAGGCGTGCCGTCCGGAATGCTTGCCCAGGACCATCACCGCCGGCGTGCTCCCCACGTCCTCGGCCCGCATGATCTCGTAGGTCTCGCGCTTGGCCAGGACACCGTGCTGGTGGATGCCCGCCTCGTGGGCGAAGGCGTTGGCTCCGACCACGGCCTTGTTGGGGGGCACGGCCACGCCGGAGAGCCTGGAGACCAGGCGGCTCACCGGGTAGAGCCTCCGGGTGTCCAGCCTGAAGTCCAGCCCGTAGAAGTCGCGGCGGGTCCGGATGGCCATCGCCACTTCCTCCAGGGCGGAATTGCCGCCTCGCTCGCCCATCCCGTTTATCGTGCCCTCGACCTGGCGCACGCCCGCCCGGACGGCGGCGAGCGAGTTGGCCGCGGCCAGGCCCAGGTCGTTGTGGGCATGCACGGAGAAGATCACCTCCGGCGGCGCGCCCACGCCCTCGATCACCTTTCTGCAGAGGTCGTGGAACTCCTCGGGCAGGGCGTAGCCTACGGTGTCGGGGATGTTCAGGATCGTGGCCCCCGCCTCGACGGCGGTCCTGAACACCTTGACGAGGAACCCGAGATCCGAGCGGGAGGCGTCCTCGGCCGAGAACTCAACCTCCGGGCACAGCGACCGCGCCAGCAGGACCCCCTGGCGGGCCTGGGCGAGCACCTCGTCCGGGGTCATCTTGAGCTTGAACTCCATGTGGATGGGGGAAGTCGCTATGAAGACGTGGATACGGGGGTTCTCGGCCGGGGCGAGCGCCTGGGCCGCGGCCCTGATGTCCCCTTCCCGGGTGCGCGCGAGCCCGCACACCGTGGAGGTCTTCACCTCGCGGGCTATCGCCAGGACGCAGTTGAAGTCCCCCGGCGACGCCGCCGGAAAGCCGGCCTCGATGACGTCCATTTTCATCTTGGCGAGCTGGCGGGCTATCTGGAGCTTCTCGTCGACGTTCAGGTTGACCCCGGCCGCCTGCTCCCCGTCGCGCAGCGTCGTGTCGAAGAACTGCACGCGCCCGACCGCGCCTTCCGCCTTCGCGGGCTCGGGCCCGCCGGTGTTTCCGCTTTCCATGGTCTCACCCCCTGGAGGATTCACGCCCGCCTTGACGGGCCGCGGCCAGCGGCAGACCGCCGCAGGCCCTCGCCCGCTCAGGCGGGCATCCGCCCGCCGCACGCGGGCACAAAAAAAGCCGGGGAGACCCGGCCGAGGAAGGATATCACGTAAGGTGCGCCCTTAGGTCATAGCATCCCCGACAGGGTCGGCCCCACAAGGCCGACCGTAAGGACGAGGACCAGAAGGGAGGAGATGGCCGAGAAGACGCAAACGCGCGCCTCGCCCGAGGGGCGACGGGATGCGCTTGGGCTTGCGGCCGTTCCGGAGTTCATGGCAGTCCGCCTTTCGGTGATAATCTCCGGACGACCGTGCCGCCCGGAAACCTGAATCCAGAGTATCCGGATTTTTTTATGGTATGTCAAGCGGTTTTTTCCCTCCTCCATGTCCTGCCGCCTGCATCGGTACCGGCAGGCGCCGGAAACTGGGTCGGGCGACCGGAAAGCCGTGCGGGTACGGCATCGCGAGGTTCGCCTAAGACGCCTTGCAAGGTTTCCGAACCAAAGGTGACGTCCAGTCCGGGATCCGATTCGAGCTGAACGGCCTGCGGATACCGAACATGAGGAGGCAGTCACGGGCGAGGGCTTCTTGGTCGCCGGAGCGCGTTCGGCTTGCGCTGCCCCTTCCGCAGGTGGGTGACCGGCCTGCGGCGCCCGGTCGCGGAGCGTGAGCGGCTTGCGCTGCCTCTGCCGCAGGTGGGTGACCGGCCAGCGGCGCCCGGTCGCGGAGCGTGAGCGGCTTACAACGCTCCGAATCATCGGATTGGGGCCCGGTCAAGGATAGCTGACCGCCGGAGGGAACGGGGGTGACCGGCGTGAGGATTCCTTCGGGCCGGATGGCTATCCTTTGCCTCGACCGCAATCAGACCTCAACTTGGCCAGAAGCACCGCCTTGAAGCTCGGCGGAGGCAGTGGCCTTCCCTCGCGGTACTCGTCCGCCAGCGCCGCGAAACCCAGGCGCCCGAGTCCCGGGCAGGCCTCGGAAGCCTCGCGGAAGGCCTCCGGGTCAGTGACCAGCGCCCGCAGGCGGGGCCAGGCCCGGCAGATGAGGGGCTTCACGGGATGCACGAGGCACAGCCCGCCCTTGAAAAGGAGGCAATGGCCTCCCGGCACGGGCGCGTTCGCCACCGAGTAAAGCCCGGAGGGCTCCCTTTCCAGGAACAGCTCCTCGAAGCGCCGGAAGGCGAGTCCCAGAAAGCCGGCGCACTCCGCGGCTCCCGCCCGATCCAGGTACACGCCCCCCCGACCCCGGCAACACTCCCCGCACATGACGCACCTGAAGTCCGGGGAGGCCGTCATGTCGGAGCTCCGCGTCCGCGCTGGCGGGCCGCACGCTCCGGTGCGGACGGGATACCGACGGGCTCGCGGGGGACTGCTGGACGCCTCGCCGCACGTGAGGGACAAGGTTTGTCGTGTCGGGCGCCACCGGCTGGAATAAGAATAAGGATTAGGATTGAGTGAAGCGAAAAATGCATGAGGCCCCAAGGCCCTTAAATCCCATAAGGTCCAAAGGTTGATTCCACTGGAAAAACTTCCCCCTCACCTCCTTGCAGCCATTTGAGGGCAGAGTGTCTGGGTAAAGGATGCGCAGATGGACGGTGGTTAAAGGCTTAAACGCAAGGGTGCCAACGCGATGTCCGCATAGGGTTCCGTTTATCTGTCGAGGGAGAGGGCTTTTGCAGTGGAATCAAGCTTCAGGATCCGATAGTAAGGGTTCGCAGGATATTGATATGAGAGGGCAACGGTCACGGGCGGCAAGGCGCGAACGGCGATGGAGGCGACGGGCCTGAAAGCCGCCGGCTCGACGGGCTTGAAGGCAGCCGGCTCGTTATGCCTGAAGGCCCCGGCTCGATGAGCCTGAAGGCCCCGGCTCGATGAGCCTGAAGGCCCCGGCTCGACGGGCCTGAAGGCAGCCGGCTCGACGGGCCTGAGCTGGACGGTCAATCGTCCGATGCGGCGGCAAGGAAGGATGATCGGGCGCGGCCCTGGCACGCAGGGCCCCTTCCGGACGCCCTGGGCCGGTTTTCGATAGTGTCCGGCGCTGAAACCCTTGCCGCGCAGGGCTGAGAAACCGCAATCGCCGGCCGCGCCGCCCGGTAACGGGACGGCCTCTCAGGCCTTGGGCGCCAGGGACGAGCGGCGGCCGTTGTAGCGCTCGACGTCGTAGTGCTTGTCGATGTCCACCACGTAAAGCTTCTCTATGGCCTGCTTCAGGGGCACGGAGGCGATTTCGCCGTTGCGGTAGGCCACCATGCGTCCGAAGTCCTCCTCCAGGATGAGGTCCACCGCGGCTATGCCGAAGTACCGGCCCATCAGCCTGTCACGGGATGTTGGGGATCCGCCCCGCTGGATATGGGAGAGCACCACGTGCCGGGTCTCGAAGCCGGTGATGCGCTCGATCTCCTTGGCGAGAGTGCTTCCTATGCCACCCAGGACCTTGTGGCCGAAGCCGTCGGTCTTGTCCGAGAGGTAGACCTCCTCGCCGCCGCGGGCCTTGGCGCCCTCGGAAACTACCACGACGTCGTAGCGCACGCCTGCGGCGCGGCGGCGCTGGAGGAGCTCCGCCACCTTCGCGACGTCGAAGTCGTGCTCCGGGATGAGGATTATATGGGCCCCGGCAGCCTGGCCGCCCTCCAGGGCGAGCCAGCCGGCGTGGCGGCCCATAACCTCCACCACGAAGATCCGATTGTGGCTCCCGGCGGTGGTCCGGAGGCGGTCCACCTCCTCGGTGATGACGTTCAGCGCGGTATCGTAGCCTAAGGTGTAGTCGGTGGAGTTGAGGTCCCGGTCGATGGTCTTGGGGATGCCCACCACCTTCTGGCCGAGGTTGTAGAGCTTGTGGGCGACGGATAGCGTGTCCTCCCCCCCCACGGCCACGATGGAGGTGAGCCCCAGGCCGGCGATGTTCTCCAGGCACTTCTGGCTCCGGTCGTCCTTGGGGTTGAAGGGGTTGGTACGCGAGGTGCCCAGGTTGGTGCCGCCGTAGCGGTCCCAGGTGCGCACGACCAGCTCGTCCAGGGGCTGGACCCACTTCGCGACCGATGCCGGGTCGGAGGGATCGACCTCCACCAGGCCCTTCCAGCCGTCCCGGATGCCCACGACCTCCACGGTCATGTCTCTCCCGCGGGTAAGGTTTGGGTCTAGCGCCGTCTTGGCAACCCATTTGATGGAGCTGTTCAGGCCCGCGCAGTCGCCGCCGCCGGTCAGGATTCCGATCTTGTGGTGCATTCGATCCTCCAAGCGCCTCTCGGGCGCCGGGCCCCGTCTGCCCGCAGGACTCTTCCCGAAAAAACGGCCCCCCGGCCGGTGCGGTCCGGAGGGGGGAGGCGGGCCCTGCAGGTCCCGGAGGGGACCCTCGAAAACAGTACGTATGTGGCTGACTCGTAAGGTGACACCCGACCGGGGCACGACCGGCCGACCGCAAGTAAGGATAACACAGACCGGGGCATCTCCGAAGGCGTTACCGTGAAGCGGCGCCCGACGGACCGCGGGGCTCCGAGAAGGCCCGCCCGGACTCGCGTCCGGCTAAACGGCCGGAGGCCGTCGCGGCCAGTGCCATCCGGGCCGGTGGCGCGGCCCGCAGGCCGGAAACGTCTCCCATCGAAACGGATCTTGAGGGACGCGGCGCCGCCCGGGGGCATTGGAGCGGATAGCCAGGTCCGTGAGCAGGCCGGGCGAATTAAACCGTCGAGGCGGTCCTGAAGCCGACGGGAGGATCGCGATAGTGGAGTCTCGGCGATTCGGCCAAGAAGGAACCTGCCGGAAGAGCGGGATCCCAAGATATCCGAGGACATCCGCGACATGACCTTGAGACTGGAAGAGATCGCCGTGAAATCGTCTTGCTCCGACTCGCGGCGAGGTCGGTCCGACAGACGCCCAAGTCAAAGGGACGGGCCAGGACCCCGGCCGCGAGTAAGTACGCACCCTGGAAGCCCTGAGGGCTCTTCAGGCACCCCATCCCGTGCGGGAAGCAGTCGGTCTGGGAGATGATCGACGCGAGGGACACGGGGTGCCTGTGGAGAAAATGATCGGGGAGCAGTGGGCCGCCGGGGCGCCTCAATGACCATGGAGGCCCTGGAAGAATTATGCCGGAGCGAGATGCTCATGCGCCAGAGGCTGTTCAGGACCTCGGCCCTGGGGGCATGCGTCTCGGTCTCTCGTGCGAGGTTTCCGTTTTTCAAGGATAACCACACAGATGAAGACGGGGCCTGACGGCGCCAAAGCAACCCGTTAGCCTAAGGGGACTCTGCCGCCGTCAAGCGGCCTCAATGTCCGGCGGTGCATCATTACGGAAGAGACGGAGGCAGTGACCCTCGCGGAATTCAATCCCGGGGACGGGGCCGACTGGATGCCGGATGCTTACACGGTGAATCGGTCCCGCGAGACTGCAACGGGCTCGTCATCGAAGGCGGCGGGCAGGAAATACACGTGCCAGACTGGACGTAGCTCGCGAATCCCTGGCCGAAGTTGATTGGTGATTCAGAACGCAACCACATATGACGCCACCGATATATTTCGGCGTGGAATTTTTGATTAAGGACGGATGGGGCGGCGATGGTCCAATCGGTCCGAATTGGCAGTCATACTCCAGGGGATTGATTACGCTTTCGTCACGGGTGTCACCATCTTAGGTATACGGATTATATTATTGCCGTCATTTCCGTTCCATCGGTTTAGCGAGATCGGTGGACTGCGACAGCTTCTTTTGATTCATATTGCGATGAATATCTTCATGTTATGTGATAGGAAACGGTTTCACGTTACGTCTGGTTCGTTGGGTGATTCATGATGCCGAACTGGATGTGATGGCGGAAGCCGTAACAGGCGGCCTTTGATGCTGGTTATGTCGAGTGAATACTTCTATTTTTCTTGAGGCCAAAGACTGGGAGGCGAACCATGCCCATGGAAGGCGTATCGATTGATCAAGATTCCGTCATGTGCTGTCATAAAAGAGTACATGGCAGCTTCATCTCAATAAAAATTTAAATTTGCGCTGTTTATGCTGTTTTTCTGATTTGATTTAATATCCTGCTGATCTGAATTTCATGCTAACATGCCACAACATGTATAATTTTTCCGTTGACTATGCGGATTCTTACAGGTATAAGGGTTTTTGACGATTTCGGGATATCCCTATCAAAAACTACCAGCCGTCCTTCATCTTCAGTGGCATGCAAGATCTCCATATAACCTATCAGCTGGCCGACACCGTCTTCCGATGACATATTGCCTTTGATTTTTAGTTCTAGCAAATATCTCCGACCTTTATAACCGATGCAAATGTCAACCATACCCCTTCCTGCCGCAACCTCCCTATCGACATAATCGGCACCGCCATTCAGTGTTCTCTGCAAAAATGCCAAAAGAACCAGTAGACAAAATGCTTCGTTAATCAACTTGGTTATAGATTTTGCTAAGTATGGCATAGCTTCTGATGCTAATTTTTCAGAAGATTTCAAAGCATCCGGTGTGACAATTTGACTCAATATATCAGAAATGCTCATCTGAATTACAGATCCTAAGGAGTCTTGAGAAATATGGATCTGAAAATTTTCATGCCAATATTCCTGAAATACATCCATGATGCGTCCGCAAAAAGTCCTGAAATAGTGACAGGTTGTGGTGACCCACGGCAACCGGATCGGCGACACGGCGCAATCGCCTCAGGGACCGTCGGCACCGTTTCACGGTCCCGGACCGGCATCCCCGCGCAATGGCCCACGGGCGTTAGCCCTCGAGCCGATGGGTCCGTGCAATGCCCACGGCCCGACCGCTCCGCGCGGCGGCACCTGGATGGCTAAGTGGGTTATGGGCGGAGGCGGTCCGGACGGCAGGTGGAGGCGGGTAGATCTTCCCCCCCTCAAGGATAACCTTGGACTTTTTGCGAACGCATCATTTTTGAATAGGCTCCCGGGAGGACACGGCGATGAAGCTTGGAAATCTTGCCCGCGCCGTGCTTGACAGGGCGCATAGCCAGGCATTGTCCTGCGGGGGTCCCGCCCCCGCTGGGGCCGAGGCGGGGCGACTCTCTGCCCGCCGGAAGGCTCCCCCGGCCCTGGGACGCGAGCCCCCCCCTCGAGGCCGACAGGGGCTCAACGCCCACGCTCCCGGTTTTGAGGTGGCTGGGCGAGGGGGCCGCGTTTCTGGAGGATCCGGGCGAACGCCGTCGACGGGGAGGCCCGGCGGATCCACGGGCTCGACCTGCCCGGCGGGATTGACGCGAGGGATATTCGCGAGACGGATCCGGGGGATATCCCGGACGCCGTCGTGCTGACGGGCGGGATACCGTGCCAGCCCTTCTCGAGTTCGGGGAAGCGCATGGGGGTGGAGGACCCCCGGGATCTTCCCTGTCTGGAGGCGATGAGTGTGATCAGGGCGAAATGACGGGATGCGTCCTGTTCGAGATCGTGCCGGCATCATCGCCGCCAGCATGCCCGACGGACGTTCGGTCGCGGACGCGATAGCCGAGGATTTGCGGGGGGAGGGGTACGATGCGGAGCATGCCGTCCTGAACGCGGCGGACTACGGTGGGTCCCCCAGCTCAGAAAATGATGTTTTTCCCGGGGGTCCGTGGGATCCGGGGTTCCGGTTGGCGTTCCTCAGCTTCCCTCCGAAGATTCGGGGCTGTCCCGGAGCCGCGCAGACGCCGGGCACGATTCTGCCGGTGCCTCCGGACGTCCCCGATCAGGGCGTCATCCGGCTGGAACGCGTGACAGCCCTGATCATCCCCCTCATCCCCGCTGGAGGCTCCAGGAAGGACGTGCCGGATCGGTATCTTCCGCAGCGTTTTCTGAGGATGCGCGGCGACATGCGCCTGTACCATTCCCCGAAGTTCTCCCGCCGCGTCGCCCGGACGGAGATTTGCCGGACCGTCACCGCCAACGGCAGGCCCGACAAGGGCTGCAACATCCATCCGACCGAGGACCGTTGCTTTTCGGTACGCGAGTACGCGCGGATACAGTCGTTCCCGGACTCCTTCCGGTTCCCGGCGCTCCCCGGCAGAATCCCTTCCATGTACCGCGTCATCGGCAACGCCGTGCCCCGCTCCTGGCCAGACGCCTGGCGGAGCATATCCTGAAGACGCACGTCCGTCCGGAACCCGGAATCGGGCTCCGCAGGAACAGGCTCTTCTGAAAGTTAGACACAACCGTTCTTAGGGACGGGGAAGGAGCAGATATGAGCGACAAGGACATCCCGCAGGTCGGCAACGCCGACAGACTGATCACGGAGCCCCTGGAAAAGGGCATTCCCGATCGCCTGATCCGGGCGAAGGAGGTGTCCAGGATAACCGGGCTTTCTCACAGCACGGTCTACGGCTATATGAAGCGGGGGCTGTTGCCCGGTTCCATCGTCATAGGCATCAAAAGCAAGGCATGGTCGCTAAATGCCATCAATCAGTGGGTGAAGGACCGCAAGGCGGGAGTCCCGCTTACGGAAGGAGAGCACGCGCCCGTCAAAGTCAGGAACTTGCGCGAGGCGTTGTCCCGGTTCGTAACGTGTCAAGATAGTCGGCCCACTCCTGCATCATCCTCTTCCGGTCCTCAAGGTGCTCTGCCCGGTTATACGCGGCGCGGACGGCGTTAGCGTCCCGGTGCGCGAGCTGGGCCTCGATCCACTCCGAAGGGTATCCTTGTTCGTGGAGGAGGGTTGAGGCCGTCGTACGGAACCCGTGGGGGCAGACGTCCTTCTTGTCATATCCCATATTGCGCAAGGCGACGGTCAAGGTTGCGTCCGATATCGGCTCGATCTTGGCTCTCGGGCCGGGAAAGAGGTATCGGCTCCACCCGGAAAAACACTTCAGCTCCGTAAGCAAGGCCTTAACATGGGAAGCCAGCAGGACGATATGCGCGTTCCGCATCTTCATTCTGGCGGCGGGGATGCGCCATGCGGACTCGTCCAGGCTCACCTCTTCCCAGGCGGCGTTGAGGAGCTCTCCGGGGCGGACGGAGACGTAAGGCAGGATCTTGAGGGCGAACCCCGCTACCGGGGAGCCGGGATAGTCATCGATGGCCCTGAGAAGCTCGCCCAACCTGGCGGGATCGGTCACGGGCGGCGCGGTGTTCGGTCTTCAGCGGCGGGAACGCCCCCCGAAGATCCAGCGTGAAGTCCCTTTCCATGAGCCCGTTCGCGACGGCGTACCGGAATATCTGGCTCAGAAGCGTCTTGA
>JAISFS010000087.1 GCA_031263485.1 Deltaproteobacteria bacterium
GACCCCGTTCGGCGAGACCCTGCGGCTGAACCGGGCGCACCTGGCCTTCAACGAGTTCGCGGAGGCGGCCCTGAACTGGATCGCCACCCTCACGGCGGGGTTCATGCTCCATCTGATGCCGTGGGCCGACGAGCCGCGGGACCGGAAGGAGAGGGCGGCGCGGAGGGTCGCGCTGGCGTTGCGGCTCTTCACCGCGGAGGGCCACCTGACGGCCCCCGCCGACGCCGGCTCGCCCCCCGCGCTCCCCGACGGGCTGGCCGGGATGATCGCGTGGCTGACGAAGGGCGCGGCGCCCGGCGCGGCGCCGGAATTCGTCGTATGCAAGGGAGCCGACGGCCGCGGGGACCGCCGGAAGGCCATCGAGACCGCCCTGAGGGCCGCGGTGGCCGGCTCCCATCCCGGCGCGGACGATATCCGGAGGGCTACGTCAGGTTGACTGATTCAGGCGCCTGGCCGATTTGCGGTCCCCGGCGTTTCCGGTCGCCCGGAAAGCCGGGAAATTAGGTGTCTCTTGCGATTCTCCCCGTACCCGGAAGCCCGAACCTTCCTTCATGCCCGTCCGATCGGGGTCGGAACGGGCCCATGCGCCGCCTTACGCCGGAACGGTCGCGGGCTGTTCGGAAAGGGCCCGTCGGGCAAGGATCGGGGAGCCTCCGGCTCAGTCCCCGGGGACCCTCGCCAGGAAGGATTTCACGACCTCGAAGCTGGGAGTCTTGATCCTGTCGGGGTAGGAGTCCGTCGGCGTTTCCGTCAGCTTGAAGCCTCCCGTAATGAGGGGATCCTCGTCCGCGAACCTAGAATCGCGGAAATACACTACGTGCTTTCCGAGACCGGCGCCGTAAGCCATCTCGCACAGTGTCCCGTCGCCGTAAGGGAACGTAGCGAGAACCGCGTCGGCCTTCTCCACCCCGTTAATGACGTCTTTGAGCCATCTCGTCTCCAGGTCTTCGGCAGGGTCGCCCTCCGTGAGCCATGCGGAGATCACCTTGAGGCCGGGCACCTCCTTTTCCAGGACCTGGGCCAGAAAATTCAATGCAGTGAGGTTGTAGACGGAGCCGGCGAGGTACAGCTTCAATGTCTTCTCCTTGGCAATCGCTGTTGATGGGGTCCCGGTCATATGCTGCCTGGTGCCGTCGCGCGACCGGCCGGAACGCCGTGGTGGGACCGGTCGTAGGGCGTGAAGCGACCGGTCGGAGGGCGTGATGAGACCGGTCCGGGGCAGTGCGGCTGCCGTCCTCGGGCGGGCCGGCTCAAACGGAATGCGGAGGCCGGCATCGCCGGGCGGTCTTGGCGGGGTCCAGGAAACGAAAGCTCGTGCAGGTCCGATGCGTGGCGTCGGCTCGCAGCGGGCGTTCCGTCGGAGGGCATGCAGGTCGCTTTGTGAGGTGGGGCTAGGTCCCGGGCGATGTCAGGTGGAGGCCCGTCCGGGCGGCACGTCGAGCCGGTAGCGGATCTCCCCGTCCACCACGGTCATGACGGGCCTGCCGGCGAACACCCAGCCGTCGAAGGGGGTGTTGCGGCTCTTGGAGAAACCTTCCGCCGCGCGGTAGGTCCACTTGAAATCGGGGTCTATCGCCGTCAGATCGGCAGGGCTCCCCGGGCCCAGCGGCTCGGGGAGGCCCAGAAGCCGCGCAGGGTTGAGGCTCATGAGCCGGGCAAGGCGCGCGAGCGGGAGGCCGATCTCCTGCGCGAGGCGCAACGCCAGGGGCACCGCAGTCTCAAGGCCGGTGATGCCGAAGGCCGCGTCCATGAACTCCACTTCCTTCTCCAGCTCTGAGTGGGGGGCGTGGTCGGTGGCTATCGCGTCGATCGTGCCGTCGGCTATCGCCGCTCGCAGGGCCTCCCGGTCGGTCTCCGTGCGGAGCGGGGGGTTCATCTTGGCGTTGGCGTCGTAGCCCAGGGCGCTGGCGTCCGTAAGGAACAGGTAGTGCGGGGCAGTCTCGCAGGAGACGGGGGCGCCCAGGGCCTTGAAGCGGCGGATCAGATCGGCGCCTTCCGCAGTCGACACGTGGCAGACGTGGAGGGGCTTCCCGGTCAGAAGCGAGATGGCGCAGTCGCGGTAGATGGCGGCTTCCTCGGCCTGGGGAGGGATGCCGCGGAGCCCCAGGCGCAGGGATATCCGGCCCTCGTTTATCTGGCCTCCCCTGGAGAGCGTGAGGTCCTCGGGATGGGTGAGCGGCAGGAGCCCGCAGACGGACGCGTAGTCCACGGCCCGGCGCATGACCGAGCCGTCGGCGACCCAGCCGCCGTCGTCGGTCACGGCGACGGCCCCGGCCTCCCTTATCTCGAAATATTCGCAGAGGCTCTCGCCCTTGCGGTCGCGGGTAAGGCAGGCGCTTTGGAGGAGCCGCGCGCCGCCCCTGACCTTGGCCGCCTTGGCCAGAAGCTCAGTCACCTGCGCGGCGGAGTCCACCGGGGGGGAGGTGTTGGGCATGGCGAGCACCGCCGCGAATCCGCCCGCGGCCGCGGCCTTCAGCCCGGAGTCCAGATCCTCCTTGTGCTCGTGGCCGGGCGTCCTCAGATGCACGTGCATGTCTATGAGCCCCGGAAACAGCAGGAGCCCGTCGAGTCTGGTCGTCTCGCAACCGTCCGGGACTTCGAGGGCGCCCGGCGGCGCGAGCGCGAGGATGAGCCCGTCTCTCACGAGCAGGTCGCCGCCTCGCTCGAGTTCCGGGGCGGCGCCGTAGATCTTCGCGCCCGTGAATGCCTTGCAGCTGGACATCGGGGTCTCCTTTCAGGGCTGGCGGGCGGCCGCGCCGCCTTCGGGGGGGTCCACCATGAGGCACAGCAGGGCCATGCGCACGGCCACGCCGTTGGTCACCTGCTCCAGGATCAGGCTGTTGGGCGCCCCGTAGACCTCGGGCGTCATCTCGACCCCCTGGTTCACGGGGCCGGGATGCATGACCACCGCGCCGGGGGCCAGCAGGGCCGCCTTGGCCGCGTCCAGGCCGTAGACCCTGGCGTATTCCCGGGCGCCCGGGAAAAGGCTCCCGCGCTGGCGCTCAAGCTGGATACGGAGCATGATTACAGCGTCCGCGCCCTCCAGGGCGGGCTCGGCCCGGTCGAACACCTTCACCCCGTACTCCTCGGCGATGCCGGGCAGGAGCATGGAGGGCGGGCCCGCGACCCTAACCTCGGCCCCCATCCTCACGAATCCCACCATGTCGCTTCTGGCTACCCGGCTGTGGGCGATGTCGCCCACGATGGCGACCTTGAGGCCGCGGACGGCGCCTTTGGCCTCCCGCAGGGTCATGAGATCCAGAAGAGCCTGGGTCGGATGCGCGTGAGATCCGTCGCCGGCGTTCAGGACCGGGATGGGGAGCCTGTCCCCAAGGAATACCGGGGCGCCGGCGGCCCCGTGGCGTATGACCAGGGCGTCCGGCTTCATGGCGAGGATGTTCCGCGCGGTATCCAGGAGCGTCTCGCCCTTGCTCATGCTGCTTCCCGACGAGGACAGCGAGAGCGTGTCCGCCGAGAGCCTCTTGGCGGCCGTTTCGAAGCTCAGGCGCGTCCGGGTGGAGTTCTCGTGGAAGAACAGCACCACGAGCTTTCCGCGCAGGACGGGCACCTTCTTGATCTCCCGTTCGGAAACCTCCTTGAAGGCCAAGGCGGTGTCCAGGATCTGGGTGATCTGGGCTTCCGTAAGCTGGTCCAGGTCGATGAGATCCTTGGGCCAGCCCTGTAAGGGTCCTTTCATAAGTCACGAGCGCGGAAGCCCCCGTAGCTCGCTACGGGGAACCGCGCCCTCCATTCGGCCAAAACGTCCGTTGATGTCATTTTTTCACCATGATGCCCGCCGGGATGTCCGCCGCGTGTTCTCTGGGATATCCGCCGCGTGTTTTCCGCGATGCCCGTTGCGTGTTATCCGGGATATCCGCCGCGTGTTCTCCGGGATGCCCGCCCTGTGTACTCCGCGTTGCCTGCCGGGATGTCCGCCGCTTTGCCTGCCGGGATGTCCGCCGCGTTGCCCGCCGGGATGTCCGCCGCGTGTCCCACCGTAATGCCCTCCAGGTCGACCGTAAGATGCCCGCGCCGCGGATAGCGGGACTGCCCGGCCCTGGAGAACAGGGAAGGCGGGCCTGCGGGAATTTTCCGAGGGAGGTTTGACGGGTTCCGCCGGATTCGCCTTCGGGCGCGTCCCTTGACAGACGCCGTTCCCCGGAGACGTCGCCGCCCGCTTCCTTGCGGCGGCTCGCGAGGCGCAAAGTCGCAGGCGACAGGCATGATCCGTCCCGGGTCGCGGAGCTTTTCCGGCAGACGGGCGGGGCCGCCGGAAAGCCATAAACCCAACGGCTTTTGAAAGGATTGGTCGGCGAAGGGACCGAATCCGCAAGGCAAAAAAAAACCCCTTGAAAAGGGGCAGGTCCTTAAACCGGGATACGAATCCGGAAAGCGATCCGGAACTGAAGAAGCCCCTCCCTCCATGGAGGGAGGCGAGGCCGCGTGCGGAGGATCGGCTCATATGGCCCGGACCCCCGGCCGAAGTTGACGGTCCGGGCGCGGGGCGCGATCGCGGCGCGAGGTTGGGATGTTCGATCTGTCCGCCACAGTCCGCCTACTGGATGTGCTTGAGGAGCCTGTTTCCCCGGAGCCGTTTCCAAAACGAGATCCCGGGCTCGGAGTTCCAGGACCAGTACAGCCGCCAGGCCTTGCCGCGGAGGAGCGAGCGGTCCACGAAGCCCCATTCGCGGGAGTCGTTGGAGAAGTCCCTGTTGTCCCCCATCATGAAGTACTGGCCCTCGGGGATCCTGACGGGGCCGAAGTTGCGGGAGGGGATCCCAGGCCTCCCCCTGTATTTCCCCCAGGGGTCAGGGGTCTGCGCTCCGTTCACGAAAAACACGCCGTCCCGGAGCTCCACCTCCTCGCCGGGGAGGCCCATCACCCGTTTCACGAAGTCCACGTCGGTGTCCCTGGGGTTCTTGAAGACCACGACGTCCCCCCGACCGGGCTCGCCGGTGGCGATGAGCACCCGGTTCGAGAAGGGGCTCCTGATCCCGTAGGAGAACTTGGAAACGAGCACCCTGTCCCCCTCCACGAAGGTGGGGATCATGGATCCTGAGGGGATGTGGAAGGCCTGCACCACGAAGGACCTGATAATCAGCGCCAGGGCCACCGCGAAGAGGATGGCCTTGCCGTACTCCCATGCCAGCGTGGGCCAGGAGATCTGCTCCGCCTCCTCGTGGGGCCCGGCGGCGGTCGCCGCGCCCATGGCGGAGAGCGTCGCGGCCGCGGCCCGGGCGGCGCCCGCAGGCGCGGGACCGGGCCTGGATTTCTTGCGGTGTTTTGAGATGGGGGGCTCCTTGGAGGATCTGGAGGTTTGATCGTCCTTTCCATTATAGCCCCTGTAATCATGATGTAAAGGGCTTGTGCCGGACGCGCCGCGGGCCGCCCCGGGCGGAGGCGGTACGTAGGCGCCTTGCGGGGCGCGGCCAGGCGCGCGGACGATGCCCGTATCGGCGCGGCTCACGCGCGGACCGGACGTGAGGTATCCGCCCTCGGTCCCGGTCTCGCGGGGCCGGCCTTAAGCCGCCCCCGCCGATTCGGGCGATCGGGCTATGAGCGGCCGGATGTTTGGCGGGGATTGCGGCCGAACGAGACCGAGGCTTCGGATGAAGTTTCAGAACAAATATAGCTTTATGCCTGAAGGGGTCCAAGGCGAGGCGGCCGTCGCCTGGCGTCGACCGTTTCGCGGGGCAGGGCTTTCGCTTTCCCTGAACGCTTTCCTTGAGGGCTTTCCCTGAGCACCCCGCCGAGGCACGCCGGCGCCTCCGGTGCGCTCCCCGCGTTTCCGACGCGTCCCCGTCTCCGGTCGGCAAGCCGTCAAGGCAAACGCGACAAGACGGCGTTTCCGGGCCTTGAGGCGACGGTCGCGGGACTTTGGCCGGTCATCCCCGCGAGAGTCTTGGCGGCACTTCTCTGGTCATCTGACGCTGTCGGGCGCCCGCAGGGAGCGCCGGTTCGGGACTGCCCGCACGGTCGCGTCCGGCTGGCCCGGTCGCGGCCGGTAGGGGCCGCGGCCCGCGACGGACCGAGGCGGGCGAATCGGACCCGTCCCCTGCGGGGACGCCCCGGCGGGAGCCGGGGAGAGCCGGGGAGTCGGGCCATCATTGGCCACATGGCCCGGGTCGTGCTATAATCCCCCGTTTACCGCGCTCGTTTCCGCCCCCGCTCGGGGCGGCCCCGCGCCCCTTGTTAACGGGGCGCTCGCGCGGCCCGGCGGGACAACCCGCCCGGGAAACCGGGTCACGCGCGGATATCCGGGCGAGGCCAGGAGGGCCCCATATGACTTCCGGCGAGACGGACTCCATCACCCGCGCAGAGGCCGAGGCGGCCCTGAAAGATCCCGAAAAGGGCTCCCTTGCGGTCCTGAAAGCCGTAGGCAAGCAGAGGGACCTGTACGCGCGGGAGCTCCAGACCGGCGCGAGGGAGCTCGCGGCCCGGACCCCCTTCGAGGAGGTCTGCGCCGAGACGGCCATCAGGGATTTTAAGGAGGATCTCGCGGGCGAGGGCCTGGAGATCCCCGACGGCCTGGCCGTGATCAGACCCGGCAAGGCGACCGGGCCTGCCGGGGACCCTTCCGCGATTACCCGCGAGGAGGCCGAGGCCGCACTGAAGGATCCGGAGAAGGGCTCCTTGGCGGTCCTGAAGGCCGTTGGCAAGCTCAGGGACCGCTACGCGCGGGAGCTCCTGGCGGGCGCGAGGGAGCTTCACGCCCGGAACCCCTTCGAGGAGGTCTGCGCCGAGGCCGCCGTCAGGGATTTCCTTGAGGACCTCGCCGGGGACGACCAGGATCCTCCCCAAGGCATCAAGGTGGTCAAGGCCGCCCAGGCTCCTCCCCAAGGCCCCGATGCGGGCAAGGCCGGCCAGGCTCCTCCCCAAGGCATCAAGGCGGTCAAGGCTTCCCAGGAGTATCCCAAGGTCTCCGGCGACACGGCCTCCATCACCCGCGAGGAGGCCGAGGCGGCCCTGAAGGATCCCGAGAAAGGCTCGCTCGCCGTCCTGAAGGCCGTGGGCAGGCTGAGGGACCTGTACGCCCGCGAGCTCCAGACGGGGGCCAGGACGCTCAAGGCCAAGAACCCCTTCGAGGAGGTCTGCGCCGAGGCCGCCCTGAGGGACTACCTGGAGGATCTGGGCAGCGAGGGCATGGATCTGCCGGACGGTCTGGCCGTGGTCCGGACCGGAACCTGAGGAGCCCAGGATCGGGCTTCGTTTCCTCCGGCGGCCCACGCAGGCCGGGCCTCGCGGCCAGCGGGGGCCCCCGCGGCCCGGAGCGTCCCGATTCCCCCCAGTCCCCTTTGCGGCCTCCTCGCGGCTCCCGCCCCGCCCGATGCCCCGGCGCCCCCGAAATACTCCGCGCCGGGCCCGCGCGACATCACGCCTTGCCCCGCCGGGTGCGTCGCCGCTCGCCGCATCGCAACGCATGCGGTCCGGGCCGCCGGGACGGCCTAGCCCCTCCGCTTCGGCCTTACCCCATTCCACTTCGTCCCCGGCAAGAAAGCTCACATGATTCCCTGTCAGGCCGGCCCCCTTCCCCGGAGGGCCCTGTAGATGAACGCCCTCGACATCGCCCTCGCGGTGGTCCTCTCCTACTTCCTCATCCGCGGCATCTTCCGCGGGCTGGTGAAGGAGGTGGTGGGCATCCTGGGCCTCCTCATCGCCTTCTGGGTGGCCTCCGCCTACTGGCAGCTGGGCGCGGACCAGCTGACCCAGCTGACCGACCGCCCCGGCTACCGCGGGGTACTGAGCTTCGCGGCGATTTACCTGGTCGTCTATTTCCTCGTGGGGCTCCTGTCCATCTTCGTGGACAAGATAGTGAAGCTCACGATAACCCCCCTGGTGAGCTCCGTCTTCGGCGGGGCCCTGGGGCTCATCAAGGGCGCGGCCCTGTGCGCCGTGATCCTCACCGCCGTCATGGGATTCCTGTACACCAAGGACGACTTCTTCACCAACTCCAAGGCCTGGGCATACGCGGGGCCGATCACCGAGGAGATCAAGACCTGGATCCCCGAGAGCGTGAAGGGCTTCATAGACGACCGCCAGCACGCGGTCACGGGCTCGCTCGCCCCGCGGCTCCCCGCGGCGGCGGCGTCCCCCGTCCGGCCCCCCGCCGCGGCCTCGGCGCCCTTGGGCCTCCAGGCGCCAGTGGACTACCCGACCCTGATGGACGTCTTCAGGCGCTATCCCTTCGAGGTGACCCAGGCCTGGGCCGACAAGCTGGACTCCATGACCCCCCAGAGCGTCACCCCCGAAATCCTGAGGGACTTCGTGCGGGATCACCCCCACCTCTTTTCCCAGGCCCCGGCCCGGCCCTGGCCTCAGCCGGACTCCCCCCCCGAATGACCGGGAACAGGCTCCCGCCGCCCCCTTCAGGGCCCAGCCAGGATTTGGGGAGCGCCGTCAGGAGGATCTCGCTTCTGCTGGACGGGCTCCTGGATCCCGTCGGCGGCTGCCCCTGGGATCTGAAACAGACCGTCCGCACGGTCTCCGAGGACTTCCTGGAGGAGGTCTACGAGCTCAGGGAGGCCCTGCTGGAGGGTGACCCGAAAAAGATCCGCGAGGAGGCGGGGGATCTGGGCTTCCTCCTGTTCTTCCTGGGCAGGCTCGCCGCGAAGGACCCGGAGCTGGGCTTCGGGCTTAAGGACATGCTGGACGCGGCGGTGGACAAGATGGTCTACCGGCATCCGCACGTCTTCAGGGCCGCCCTGAAGGATGCAGTTTCGCCCGTTGCCGCGTCGGCCGCGTCCGTTCCGGCCGATCCCGCGTCCACGCCTGAGGCGGCCGCGCCGCCATCCCCTTCAGGTTCCGGCGCGAATGCTTCAGCAGCCGCCACTTCCGGCGGCAATGACCCCGCCGCCGTCCCTTCCGGCGCGAATGCATCAGCCGCCGCCCCTTCCGGCGAGTCCGGCCCGCCCCCGTCCAACCCCGAGGAGGTCCTGGTGCAGTGGCACGCCCTGAAGCGCGCCGAGCGCAAGTCCAGGGGGCTTCTCGCGTCTGTGCCCGCCGCTCTCCCGGCCCTGGCCCGTTGCCACAGGCTGGGCGCCAAGGCGAGCCGGGCCGGCTTCGACTGGGAGGGCCCGGGCCAGGTCCGCGTCAAGCTGGACGAGGAGATAGGCGAGCTGGACCGCGAGCTTGGTTCCGATGACCGCGAATCCCCCGCCCGGGCCGCCAGGATCGGCGAGGAGCTGGGTGACTGCCTGGCCGCTTTGGCGAACCTCGCGCGGCACCTGGGGCTGAGCGCCGAGAAGGCGCTCCAGGACCACAACCGGCGCTTCGCGCGGAGGGTAGGGTGGATGGAGGAGAGGCTCGCGGAGGAGGGAAGGGCCATGGAGGCGTGCTCCGCCGAGGAGCTGGACGGGCTATGGCGGGAAGCCAAGGAAAGGGCCTGAAGGTGCATCTCGTCTCGCTCGGCTGCGCCAAGAACCTGGTGGACAGCGAGCGGCTCCTGGGCGAGGCGGCGAGGATCCTGTCGGCGGGCGTCTGCGCCGTCCCGGAAGAGGCGGATCTCGTGATGCTGAACACCTGCGCCTTCATCCGCGCGGCCCAGGAGGAGGCGGTGGCGGCGGTGTTCGACCTGAAATCCCGCATGAAGCCCGGCGCTCGGCTGGCCGTGCTGGGTTGCCTGCCGCGGCTCGCCGACGGGCGGCTCGAGCTCCCCGAGGCGGATCTGGTGGTGCCCGTGGGGTCATACGCGGAGTTTCCGGAGATGGTCGGAAGGCTCTTCGGCCCGGGCGGAGACGCGGGCGGAGGCATGGACGGGGCTCCTGGCCGCGGCGCGGCCGTCTCCTTGGACGGCGCCCCGGACGGGGTCCTGAAAGGCGTCGGCCCCGGCGGTGTCCGGCTGGTCTCCCCGCCTCCCTTCGAGAGCTGGGAGAGGGCGCCCGAGGGCACCCCGCGCTTCAGGTCCTATCTGAAGATTGCCGAGGGCTGCGACAGGCGCTGCAGCTACTGCCTCATCCCCTCCATCCGGGGGCCGCTCGCCCCGGTCCCGCTCGCGGCGCTCATGGACGAGGCCGAGGCGCTGGCCGCCGCCGGGGTACTGGAGCTCACCCTGGTGGCCCAGGACCTTACCGCCTGGCGGGACGGGACGCACGATCTCGGGGATTTGTGCAGGGAACTTTCGGGGATAGCGGGCCTCAGGTGGATCCGGCTCATGTACCTCCACCCCGACGGCCTGGGCGGCCGCGCGCTCGAGAGGCTCAAGGCCGCGCCCAAGGTCGTGCCGTACCTCGACGTCCCCTTCCAGCACGCCTCCGCCCGGATGCTCGGGGCCATGGGGCGCGGGCGCGCGGACCCGATGGACGTCGTCCGCGAGGTCCGGGAGATCTGGCCGGAGGCGGCATTGAGGACCACCCTCATGACCGGCTTTCCCGGGGAGACGGAGGAGGATTTCCGGATCATGCTGGACTTCATCGATGAGGCCCGGCTGGACCACGTGGGCTTCTTCAAGTTCAGCCGCGAGGAGGGCACGCCGGCCGCGCGCCTGGCCGACGCGGTCCCGCGCGGCGTGGCGGAGCGCAGGCGGCGGACGCTCGCCGCGGCCCAGCGCAAGGTCTCCAGGGCCGCGAACCGCGCCCGGGTGGGCCGGATCCTGGAGGTGCTGGTGGAGGGGCCTTCCGACGACGCGCCGGAAGTGAGTTGCGGGCGGGGGACCTTCCAGGCGCCCGAGGCGGACGGGCTGGTGTATTTCGACGGGGAACAGCCGCAGGCAGGGAGCGTCGTGCGGGCCAGGATCGTCAGGGCCGGCGACTACGATCTCGTCGCCTCGCTCGCGGAACCTGAAGCTGGCGACCGGGACGCCGGCAAGTCCCGGGGCTCGGGGGCACGGGGCACAGACACCGTAAGGGACGCGAGCTTGGCACGGGACGCAGACACCGTAGGGGACACAAGCCCGGCACGGGACACGAACGCCGCAAGGGCCGCCGCCGTGCGGGCCGCCGCTGCACACGATGCCTGCGCGCGCGATACAGGCGGGCGAACCTTCATCGCTCGTGCTGTCGGCACCCGGGACGTCGGTCCCCTGAACGCCGGAGCCCGGACCGTTCCCGGCGACCTCGACGGGCGGCAAGGCCGTCCGGCAGGAGGGCGTTGAGGTGGGAGGGGCCGACGGAATCCTCAAGACCTTGGAGGTCAGGGCGGCTGGCGTCAGCCGGGTCCTGGAAGCCCTGCTCTCCGAGGACAGGGACCTGTTGGGCGAGATAAGCCTTTACTCCTTCTACGGGGGCGGCAAGCGGCTCAGGCCCGTAGTATTCTCGCTCGCCTGGGAGCTTCTGGGCGGAAAGACGGACGACTTGGTCCTGAGGGGGGCCTCGGTATTCGAGCTAGTGCATATGGCGTCCCTCCTTCACGACGACATCGTGGACAGCTCGGACACCAGGCGCGGCCGGCGGGCCGCCCACCTTGAGTTCGGGATCCCCGAGGCGGTGCTTGCCGGGGACTACCTGGTGGCCAAGGCCTCGCGCCTGGCGCTGGAGTGGAGGAACATGGATGTCTTCGGGCTCCTGACCGACGTGCTCCGCGAGCTCTCCTACGGGGAGCTTTACCAGCTCAAGGCCAGAAGGGATCCGGAGCTTTCCCGCGACGGCTACTACGACATCATCCGCCGCAAGACCGCCGCGCTCCTGTCCGCCTCCGCGGAGACCCCCGCGGCGCTCCTTTCCGCGCCGCCGGAGAGCCGGGACGCCCTCAGGGGCTTCGGTGAGCGCTACGGCACGGCCTTCCAGATAGCGGACGACGTGCTGGACTATTGCGGCGAGCCCGGCGCCCTGGGGAAGCCCGTGTTGAGGGATCTGGACGAGGGCCGCGTGACCCTGCCCTTAATCCTTGCCCGGGACACGCTCCCGCCCGCAAAGGCGACGCGGCTCAAGGTTCTGGCGCGGATGCCCGAGCGCACGGACCTTGAGCGGGCCGAGGTGCTCGATCTCGTGCGCGAGGGCGGCGGGGTGGAGAGCGCCAGGGCGGAGGCCGCCGGCTGGGCCCGCGAGGCCGCCAGGGTTCTGGACCGCTTTCCCGCCGGTCCCGCCGCGGATCTTTTGAGGAGCCTCGCGCTCCTGAACGCCGAACGGGAGCGCTGAGTCCCATGCGACCCCGGTCTTTTCTTGCCGTCCGGCCGCAAGGCGCGGCCGGGCCGAGGACAGGAGGCCCCATGCCCAGAGTCGACGTCCGCCCGGCGAAGGCCTTATCCGCCGCCGCCCGGATCCTTCTCCTCGCGGCTCCGATCGCGCTGTGCGTTTCCTGCTTCGCGGCGCTCGCCCCGAGCAGTCCCGACCAGACGCGCCGCGACGACGAGAACTTCCAGGACTTCCTGGACGTGCCCTTCCCCTCGGAGATGGCGGTGGAAAAGGGCGAGAGCGTCCTCTACACGCGCAGGGACGTGCTTTCCGGCCGGATCTCGCTGGTGGGTACCCTGAGCACCGACGAGATCCTGGAGTACTTCGACCGCCACCTCCCGGGCCACGGCTGGACCCCGCGCGCGGAGGTGACGGCTAGGAAGGTCACCGTCTCCACCTGGTCCAAGGGCACCAAGACCCTGACCGTCGTCGCGGAGGAGCTCACGCTGTCCGTGGGCGCCAGGTCCAGGACCGTCCTCTACATGGCCCCTCCCCATACCCAGGACGATCTGGGCCATCGGACCGTCTACCAGTCCACCGAGCGCGCGCACGGCGAGCGGTACTCCACCGTGCCTATCCGCGGCGGCGGGGGTTCCGGGGGCTCTTCCCGGGGCGGCTACTCCGAAGAGGACCTTTGATGTCCGGCGGCCGGAGCTTCGGCGGCGGTCGCGGGGAACCCCCTCCGGCGCCCGGCTCGGCAGGCATGCCCGACTCGGCGGGAGAGGCGGCGGCAGAGCCGGGCGCCCCGGAAGCCGCCTCGGCCCGTGCGCCGGAAAACGCTTCTCCCCCCGTCCCGGAAGCCCCGCCGGCCTTCGCGCCGGAAGCCGAATCGTCCGTTTCGGGCGGCGAGCCCGACGCCGGCCGGCCCATGATCCCGGACGCGATGCTTGACCTCATTCGGGGCAGGCGGATCGTCCTGGTCGTGACCGGCGGCGTGGCGGCCTACAAGGCGGTGGCCCTGGCGCGGCTCCTGGTGAAGTCGGGTGCCCGGGTGAAGACCGCCATGACCGAGGCGGGCACAAGGTTCGTGACGCCGCTCACCTTCGAGGCAGCGACCGGCGGCGAGTGCGTCTCCTCCATGTGGGAACGCAGGCAGACGGAGATAGGCCACGTCTCCTGGGCGCGTTGGGCGGAGCTCATAATAGTCGCGCCCGCCACCGCGGATTTCATAGCCAGGATGTCGCTGGGGCTGGCCGACGACTTCCCGGCCGCGATGATCCTGGCGTCCCGCGCCCCGCGGCTCGTGTGCCCCGCGATGAACGACGGCATGTACGCGAACGGGGCTACCCGGGGAAACATCTCGAAGCTCGCCCATGACGGCATCCATACGGTCATGGACTCGCCAGGCGGTCCGCTGGCCTGCGGGGACGAGGGCCCGGGCAGGATGGCGGAGCCCCCCGACATAGCGGCCGCGGCCGCGCGGATCTTCTCTCCCCGGCCCTTCGCGGGCCTGAAGGCGCTGGTGACGTCCGGGGCCACGGCGGAACCCTGGGACGAGGTGAGGGTGTTGACCAACCGCTCGTCGGGGAGGATGGGCGCGGAACTGGCCCGCGCGGCCTGGCTCATGGGGGCGGACGTGACGCTGGTCTCGGGGCCTTACGCCGCGGAGGCCGGGGTGAGGGACGGGCTGTTCAGGCAGTTTCGCGTCTCGGACTGCCGGAGCCTTCTGGACGCCGTGGCTGCCGAGATCGACCGCGCGGATCTCCTGGTCATGAACGCCGCGCCCGCAGACTTCAGGCCCGCCGAAAGGCTCGCGGGGAAGTTCAAGAAGGACGGGGGCGAGCCGGAGCTTAAGCTCGTCCGGAACCCCGACGTGCTCGCGACCCTGGCCCCCCGGAAGCCCGGCGGGGCCGTCTGGCTGGGCTTCGCGGCGGAGTCGGGGGAGGATCTGCTGACCCCCGCCCGGAAGAAGATCGGGCGCAAGGGCCTGGACTACCTTGCGGTGAACCCCGCGTCGGGCGGCGGCGCGGCCTTCGGCGGGGAGCGGACCGCCGTGACGCTCCTGGACTCGTCGGGGAACGAGATCTTCGCGACGCGCGAAGGCGTCACCAAGTTTCACGCGGCCTGGAGGATCCTGGAGAGCCTCGCCCGGGGCCTGACACCCTCCGAGGCCTGACGCGAGGGAAGCTTCGGGCCTCGTCGTCCGGACGGGCGCTTCGGCCCGCATCGTCAGGACGGGCGCTTCGGCCCGGCGGCCGCACGGGTGCGGAACCGCGTATTAAAAGGGCATATCGTCGTCGTAGGGGAAATCATCGTCCGGCAGGCCGTCTTCTTCCTTGCCTTGGGCCTGGCCTTGGGCTTGGCTTTGGGCTCGGGGGTAAAGGCCTCCGGTGGGCGGGCTTCCGGGGGCAGGGGAGACGTGCGGCGGAATTTGCGGGCCGTGCGCGGACGGGCCCCCGTGGATGCCCGTGCCTGAGGGTCGGGGGCGCGGGCCATGAAGGCCTCCGGGGGAAGCCGGAGGGCCGCCTGGGCCGCCATGGCCTGCGGGAGGAGGGCCCTGACTGCCTCTGTCGGCGGCATGATGATCGCCGGGGCCGCCATGGCCAGCAGACGGTCGGCCCTGAAGGCCGTCGCTGGCGGGCGGGGACGCGCCGGTTCCGGGATGTACGGACGGGCTCATGGCCTGGGCATCGCCGTCCGGCAGCTGGCCATCCGGCAGCTGGCCATCCGGGAGCTGGCCGTCCGGTAGCTGGCCGTCCGGTAGCTGGTCATCCGGGAGCTTCTGGAGGAAGGCGGGCTCCTGGGCCTCGGCGGGCTTCGTCGCCTCGGGGGCGCCCTGGCGGCGGGGACCGCCCAGCATCTGCATGAAGCCCGCGACTATCTCGGTCTGGTAGTGCCTCGCGCCAGCCTTGTCGTTCCAGGATCGTGTCTGGATCTTGCCCTCCAGGTAGACCTGGTCGCCCTTGCGGAGATACTGGTTGGCGGTCTCGGCGAGCCTGTCGAACATGACGATCCGGTGCCACTCCGTCCTCTCCTCGTCCCCCCAGCGCTCCGAGGTGGCGAGGCTGAAGCTGCACATGGATTTACCGTACTGGGTGAACCTCAGCTCGGGGTCCTTGCCCAGCCTCCCCAGAAGAATCGCCTTGTTGACTCCGGACATAGGGTAGTCTCCGTTCGGGTTCGGCCCGCGGCATAGGCCTGCGGGCGTTGGCTTGCGTCAGGCTGCGGCAACCCTCCGGCAGCGGCTACCGGTTCTTATTTTACGAGATTTGCGGTCGCTCTGCACGTCCACTGTCTCCATCGCTTCGTACTGGTGACGAGTCCTGGATTTCCCGAACTGGACGGTCCCGGAACCGCGAACGTTGCATCCCGGTCCGCGCAGTGTCGGAAGTATCGAACAAGCGACCATCCGGTTGCGGCTGCTGGTTCTTCATGCTCGAAATTTGGGGGTTAATCTGCACATTCCGTGCTAACATTGGCTTGGCTGATACCGCGTATTGGTTATCATAATCTGAATGATAATCGTTGGAAGCTGAATTGAAGCCAGGCAAGAAGTCGGTAAAGCTTCGGCGATGCGGAGTTATCCTTAAAATTCCGGTAGATTGCATTCAGCCGTCGGTATCGCGGGCATCGTGGGTATATTCGAGGGACCGGATGATATCGAGGACGTTTACGGTGGATTGGAATTCAAGAACGAGGTTGGCGCTGCCGTCTGACCGGCAAGCGCGGTCGGGACGCGCTTGTCCCCATGTCGAGTCCGGTCGGTTCCGTCTTTAGCTGTACGAAGCCTTCGACAAGTGCGGAGGGTATGCCGAGAAACGGCCGGGAGGAACGGAAGTCCCTGTCTGCCGGGCACTTCAGGAAGTTTTCCTTGCCTTGTCGGGGCGCTCTGACGCCGTGCGAGCCGACTCCCCCCATCAGCCCGGCAACTCGGGAACGTCAGCACCATAACCGTGAACCGAATCGCGAAAAGGGAGAAAGTCGGGACCATGATTCTCTCCGGTGTTGCACTTGGCGTGAAGACCAGTGGCCGAGCCCGGATTCGCTGCGGCATCCGGGCACCTTGCGTCAGGAATGCAGGGCGAGCTGGCTTTTGATTTTAAGCAACTTCGCCTCGACGTGCAATATGTCCGGGATGGCCGTATGGCCCCGGCCTGACCGTATGGCCGTATGGTCCCGGCCTGGCCTCTACCGCTCTCCGTCTGTCGAATCCCCGGGCCCCGCCGCGTCGCCCCCCCTCGACTCAAGAAATCCTCCCAACACGTCCATGTTGATTGCCGATAGCCCGGCGCATGAAACCTTTCTGGGCACCGCAATATGATGTTTACTGACGCGGCAATGCCTGAGATAACGTTTCATGATAAACGGAGCGGCATGCCGCCCGGACGTCCCGTGAAATACCTGTCGCGGGAAATCCTTACGAAAGCCGCGGTCGTAGCGGGATCGCCACTGCCTGGCCCTTGCCATATCTGATGGCGGCGGCGGAGGCTTCCCGCATGATTCAGGAACTGTAGGATGACGCCATAACAAAACTGAAAAATTTTTATCATTTGAGTCACTTTATAAGGGCATGCACGACGAGACCGAGCCTGACGGCATCGCTTCGGGGACGGAGCCCGACGGCGTCGCTTCGGAGACGGAGCCTGAAAATTTCGGCCCTGACAGCGATCCAGCGAAAGGCGGCGACGAGAGGCCGGTGCCGAACAGCTTCTCGTCTGAGGCGGAGCCTGAAAATTCACGGCGGGACCTCGTTTCCACGAAGGACGGTCTCGATAAGCCCTTGCCCGGAAACGGCTCCCGGAAAACCGGAGCGTCAGGCAGCCGCGGCAGGAGCCCCCACGCCGGCGAAAAACGAAGGCGGAACGGTACCGGCGGAGAGAATGTCGCAGGCAAACCGAACGGCCCGTCGGAGAACCCCTCTCCCGTTCAGACGAGGCGCAAAAAAAGTCTGATGCCAGTTCCGGGGGGACTGTCGCGAGGATCCTCAACCGGACTGGAGGTCGCACGGCGAAAGCCTCGGCTGTCAGGCCCCAACGGCAACGGACGCAAGCCCGGAACCGCAGGAGCCGATGCCGTGAGGGAATCGACCGGCGTGAGACGGCCGTCGGCCCGGTCCGGTACCGGGAATGCCGAAAGCACAATTCTAGACGCACGGGAAAAAAAAAGTCTCACGTTCCCGTTGACGGGAAAGCCTCCGGAGACTGTTCCGAGGCGAACGCTTCCGGTGCGATCGCTTCCGGCCGGAAGTCTCGCAAGACAGCCCCGAAACGGCACGGGGCTTCCGTCCGCGCACATGGAAAGGCCTCACCGGAAACCCTCCGGACGGCCTCAAGGTCCGGTCGGATGGATTCTGGGGCTTGCCCCCTGCCCCCCAAAGGGGGCTCATGGCTTCTCGGGAAGCCGCCGTCCAGAACTTTCAGGGGTATGCCAACGAAAGCCAAGGCCGCCCCTAAGGCGATTTCTGGAACCGTTGCGAAAGCTCCCCGCCGACGGTCCTCGGTTCTTTCCGTGGCGGCTTGGAGCAGACGCGGACTGCCGGGCAAAAATTTCTTTGCCGGAAGCCATGGGAGATCACAGTCCTTTGAAAAATTGCGGCGCCGAACAGTATGAATCCCTTGACAAGAAACGGAGTCCGAGGCCGCTTACGCGCCAAGGCCACGTGGAAAGGAGTTTCGGACTTGGGCAATGGCTCATGAGGATGGAATGCCCTCTTGCGGGATCCCGGAGCAGAAGTCAGGGATTGGCGACCCCTGTGGTAATCCAGAGGATGGGTGCAGGCAGGATGCCTCGCGTGGGGTAAAACGATGACATTTTGGGAAACCAATCATATGTAGGGGTTTTGTTTAATGAACCCCACTGAGGGTTGTACAAGAAAAGCCATGAACGGCAACGTGGCAGCATCGAATCATATGCCATCGGGAATGGCTTGAAAATAGGTGATTTTATCTTGGACAGATGTTATCCCATAGCGGATTCTCTAACAATGAGCAGTGTCTCTCTATGAGTGGGATTAAGCCATCCCTGCGCTAGTATTGAGACCATATACAGATACGTATCGAAGGAAAAATTTTTAAGAAATCTGATTTGCCGGCTTGATCTCAGTTGTTGCTGCGTGAATCAGTCTTCATTTTTGGGGAAACTCCATGGACAGGCGTGCGTTGGAATTTTTCCGGGCCGAAACGTCTGAACAACATGGATTGGCCGGTATTGAAGGCAAGCGGGCAGGAACCTCGACCTGACCTACGGAATTCAGGTGATTGTCCCGGTCTTACGGAGATAATCTTGATGTAATCTGTGACGGATGGCCTTGAGTCTATGCAGGTGATGCAAAAGCATGAGAATATCGGGGTGTCTTATGATAGCTGACGCTCATGGTTACGAGCGAAAGGAACTGATATAAAATGTAAGTTCAGATCGGAATCCGCGTCCATAAGAGACGGATGGTGTCAACTCATCCGCATTCAACCGCGCGGACCTGAAGGAGGTGCCGGCGGGACAGGTTAGGGATAATCTATGCGGTTGAGGCGCATGAATTCCATCTGCGCTTTCAGTTCAAGTTCGGCGATAAGATCGTTGAACGCGTTTTCCTGATAATCCTGCTTGTCGGCATTATCCAGCGCGACGTAATACCTATCACGATCGGCCATGTCGAAGTCGATGAGCTGATATCCCTGGTTGACCAGGATAAGGTTCATGAGTAGCCTGGACGTCCTTCCGTTGCCGTCGATGAAAGGGTGAATCTGAACTAACCTCAGGTGTGCGTATGCAGCTAAGCAGACTGGATGATATGTAGTCTTGTACCTGTTGAACATCGTCAGAAAATTTTCCATGAACATCTTAAGCTCATCCGGTTCGGGGGGCAGGACGCTAGCTCCTCCGATCATGACATTCATATCGCGGTAGACGCCAGCATATTTATTATCAATAATTTCATAGAACGAATGATGCAGATCGGAAATGATGCGCAATAAATTTTCAGATATCGAGTCAAAAGAGTTTTCCCGTGCGAATTTCAGCATCAGGTCGAACGTCTTTCCGTGAGAGAACGTTTCGAAAAGATCGTTCAAGCTCTTTCCGCCGACTGAAATCCCGTCATCCAGTACCAGTTTCACGTCAATGAGCGAGAGTCGATTTCCTTCAATCGCGTTTGAAGTGAAGGTATTAGTGATGCGAAAATGATTGTCAAAATTCGTGATCTGCTGGGGAGTCAGCTGACACCTTTCGCGCAAGAGTTCTCGGTTCCTGTCAATTTCTGCCAAAAGTTCTTTCGTGGGCATTGTAATTCGTGAGCCTCATGAATTGTGATGTCCGGGTTCTTGTTCGGCTGAAATCGTCAGCGGTGCCACCTTGCAATTATACTAACTACGGCTTCTGGTGTTTTATCGGATGTGTGAATACTTGACTCCTGAACAGTCTAGACGGGATTATTACTAAAGTCAATATGGATTATCGGAAGTTCGTTATCGAATTATTCAACGCCTTTTCCAGTTGACACGCAAGTCAAGGTTAGCCAAGCCGAGTCAAGCCGAGCCGAGCCGAGCCAAGCCGAGCCAAGCCGAGCCAAGCCAAGCCGAGACTTATATATCCATACCCAAGGCCAGGGAGCCTGTAGTGTGATTCGAAACCTCAAAACCAAAAATATCGTTGGGAAATCAGCGATGAAGCGTCTCTACGACGAATCGACTTTGTCCGAAAATTCGGCGTAACGGACCTGGGAACATCAGTTCGGAAACAACCGACATGTCAAACCTTACCTGAACGGCTAACTTGCCCGAGATGGATTGGCATTATCCGTTCCTGGAGCCAAGGCGAACGATCCAGCCGGATTGTTGCCGAATCGTCTCGTCGCGGAGCGGCCTTGCCGGAAAACCGGCGGCACAGGAAAAGGACATGACGGTCGCGAAGGAAAACCCTGCTTTTAGAGAGGTAGCAACGTAGCCTGAACCGGAAAGGGGGTAGTGATGATCCGCTAAAGAGACAACCGTCACGGACAAGACTAGGGGCGGGAGTATTCATGCCATGATGCGTTCGCAAAAAAAATCCACGGTTTTCTTGAGTTTTCTTGGGGGGGAGGACGATCTACCCGTCTCTACCCGCCACCTTTTCAATCTATCAAGGTAGCAACCGCGTGTAGTTGCCGGGCAGGGAGCCGTTGCTCGGAACCATAGTCTCGGAGGCTGCCGCCCTGGACCATTGTGCGGAGGTGTTGATCCGGGGGCCTTGGGCGGGCCCGGCCCCCGAAAGCTATTGCGCGATGTCGCCAATCCGGTGGCAGGGGGCGAAGAGGCTTTTCACCGCTTCGGGACCTGCTACGGAAGCATCGTCTCCTGTACCGGAATCGTCTCGGGGAGATTATCACCGCGAGCCCCGTATCCTTCGGTTCAGGACGGCCATGATCTGGCCGTTTAGTCGGCGTGAAGAACCGGAATGGGGACATGGGCATTTCCTTCCCTGGCAGCCCCGCGAACTGATTCCCCAAAAACCTTTGACCAAGAAGAGGCTTGAGGTATCAGTATGATTAAGCCACATTATCTTGTGGATTTATCGGCATAAAAGATTAAAAGTGTCTTCCAAATGAGATTATTTCCTGCTAAAATCTCTCCGGTTGTTCCAATAGGGATTAACTTGAACATCAAAATTCACCTTGCGGGGGAGCGTTCCCCTGCCAGACCTGCACAGCGAGACCGTCCCATGACCCGCTGGAACCGGCATTCATCCTCGTCGTCCAGAACCCCCAACAGGAGGCCCGTGCGCCGCAACAGGCGCCTTCCGTCCCGCAATCCTCCACGGGAGGGCTTCCTGAACACGCTGAGGAAGGTACTCGCTGCCCCTCTCCGGTGGCTCTGGGATCTTTACCTCAGGCTCTCCGAGCCGCCAGTGCCGCCGCCGCGAACTGAGTCCGGGCCAGCCAGAGGCTTGGGCGTCCGGGAGCATCGGGCCGTACCCCTGGATATGAACCGGGCTCCGGAGGCGAGCGATTCGCCGGGCGGTGCGCCTTTCCGCGCCCGGCGACCGGCTGGTCGCGATCCTTTCGGGCGGCAGGCCGACGGAGATCCTTTCGGGGACAGCCGGGCGGATGATTCCGCCCGCCCCGATCCGGACGGGGACGGCAACGGATCGGAGTATACCGCGCTCCCCGGCCGGGCCCAGTCCGGGACCCCGCCCCTGCGGCCGGGGGCGGCGGCCGCCGTCGCCCGGTCGCGCAAAGGCAGGCGAATCAGGGTCTTCTCCGCCTGCGCCCTTGCCCTGGCCTTGGCCGCGTTTACGGCGTTCATGGCGCCCAGGATCTTCGGCGGCAGCTTTCCGCCCGCGGCGACCGGGGCATCGGCAGCGGGCGGGGAGAATGCTGCGGTAGCCCTCCAGGGGGCCGGGACCTTCGGGGAGCTCCCCGATCCGGCTTCCGCCGTCCCGGCTACAGGCGGTTTCGCGCCCGAGCCGCCGGTCGTCCCCTCGACCGGACCGGCACCCTCCGGCGTGACGGCTGGCGTTTCCGCAGGCGGGCTCGGCTTCCCGCCCGCGGCGGATGGCTCGGTCGGCTTCGCGCCGCTCGAGGCGGCGCGGGCGGACCCGCTCCCTGCGGAGCCCGCGATCCAGGAGGGGCTCTTCTCCACCGAGGCGAGGGTCCGCGGCGCGTTTCCGGCCATGACGCGGATCGTTTCGGAAGGCGGCACCCTGACCCAGGCATTGGACTCCATGGGATTGAGCCAGGAGGAGGCGACGGCGGCCCTTGAGGCGCTGACACGCGAGGGCGCGCTCGCCGGTCTTAGGAACGGCGGGACGGTCACCGTAGTCCGGGCCCCGGAGCACAGGGGCGGCGCGGTCGAGAGGATCGAGTTCCAGGCGCCGGACCAGGCGCGGCCCGCGACGCTAGTGCCGGGCGGACCCAACGGCTTCATCTACTTTTCCTCAGCGGCGCCGCCCCTGGATCTCCAGATAGCCTTCCGGGGTACCGTTCAGGAGGGCGGAGGCTTCCGGGAGGCGTTCCGCGACGCGGGGCTCTCCGAGTCCGCCGCCTCGGAGCTCACGGATCTCCTGAGCACCCAGATAGACTTCCTTTCGGACGTGCGGGCCGGGGACGGCTTTCAGCTCCTTTACCGCTCCAGGTGGGACGAGGAGAGGCTCATGGACGAGCCGTTGCTCCTGATGTTCAGCGTGGTGAACCAGGACAGGAAGCTGGAGTTCTTCCGCAGGGACGGTCGCCGCGGCGTTCCCGCCTTCTACGACATGGAGTTCAGGTCCGTGAAGAGGCCGTTTTTGGTCTCCCCCCTCCAGTACAACCTCGTGGCCCCGCTGGTGGGGGAGGCTGACCGGCTGGTCATCCCCAAGGCCGAGGAGGCTGGGGCGGTCCTGTACTCGGCTCCCCAGGGGTTGCCCGTGTCGGCCGTCGCCTCCGGCACCGTGAAGTTCGCCGGTCGCCGGGGCGGTTTCGGCAATCTCGTGGTGGTCTCCCACGACGAGGGCGGCTACGAGACCTTCTACGCGCACCTCTCGGGGTTCGCTCCTGGGATAGGGGAAGGCGCCAGGGTCGAGGAGGGCCAGGCCGTCGGCAAGGTCGGCATGACGGGGGCGACGCTGAATCCCGTCCTGGACTACCGGCTCCGGCGGGCCGGCGAGAACGTGGATCTGGGCCGCGAGCTCTCAGAGCTCCGCGGGGACATGCTGGACGTCGACCTGAGGGCGGACTTCGCGGAACTCGTGGGAAGGCGCAGAATCGCCCTCCACAACCTCCTGGCCCTGGAGTCCCTGTAGGCTAGAGAATCCGTAAACCGTAGCCGCGGCAAACCGTAGCTTCGGCGTAGCTTCGGCAAGGCGACCGGCGGTCTTCGGGACAAATGGCCGCGAAATGTCTGGGGGCCTTGCCCGACAGCCTTCGTCGCCCATGAACGCGTCGCCCGTGAACGCGGATGCGGGGGGATGCCGCTTCCCGTCTTCCCGGCCATCGCCGGACGGGTCGGCCTGCGGGCTGCCTGATTTTCAGGGCGGGCGCGGAAGTGGCGGTTGCCCGTCCCAGCGGGTCCGGGGTAGCGGCACGGAGACCGGACCCGGAGCGGGTGCCCAACCCGGTGCGGTGGCCGAATTCCTTTAGGCGGGTCTGGGAAACCGGGCAAGGGGAGGATAGCCATCAGAGAAGATCTGTCAGTTTTCCTGGAAGAGGCTGTCCGCGCGGGAACGATGCCTGGCGGCGTCCTGGCCTTGCGCGGTTCGGGTCCGGACGGCACCTGGGAGATACATCCCTTCGGGCGACTCGGAGAGACGCGGCAGACGAAGGCCGTTACCGCGGAGGCCGCGTATGACCTGGCATCGGTCACCAAGATCTTCTGCACGACAAACCTGTGCATCCTGGCCCGTGACAGGGGGCTTATAGCCGATCTGGACGCGCCGCTTTCCGCGTACGGCTGGCAGGGTCCGGCGGACACCGTCTCTCTCAGCCTCCGGAACCTCCTGGGCCACCGTTCGGGGCTTCCTGCGTGGCGCCCGCTGTACCTTTCGGGTGGTGAGGGCAGGTCCGCGAGAATCGCGATCGCCAAGGCCGCCATACTCAGGGAAAGGCCGCTGTTCGTGCAGGGGACGGCGACCCTGTACAGCGATCTGGGCTTCATTCTCCTGGGTATCCTGATGGAAGAGCTCTTCGGCGCACCCCTGGACGATGTTTTCAGGCGCGAGATCGCCGTGCCGCTGGCACTTGAGGCGGCGGGCTTTTCGCCTTTGGCGGAGGGCGGGTTTGCCGTGTCGGGGCCGGCGAAAGGGACGCCCGTGGCCCCGACCGAGGACGGCTTCAGGTGCGGGGGGCCGCTGGATTTGCCTGGCGTTCCGATATTGGGGCCCGTCCCGACCGGACGCGTCCACGACGACAACGCCTCCTGGCTTGGCGGCGCGTCGGGTCACGCGGGACTGTTCGCGGCAATAAGGGACGCGGCAAGGATTTTGGACGCCTGGCTGGCGGCCTGTCACGGGCGCGCGGCCCCGGTTTCCGGGGCCGGCGTGAGGGAGTTCATGAGCCTTCAGGGTCACGAGGGCGAGCGGGTCAGGAGGGGGCTGGGTTTCGACGCGATCGAGAGGCCCGGCGGCAAAGGGCCGCTTTTCGGCCACAGGGGATATACCGGGGCCGCGGCATGGCTGGATCCGGAGGGGTCGAGGGCCATGGCGCTTTTGACCAACAGGGTGCATCCTACGGCGCGTCGCGGCGGCATGGACGGCTTCCGGGCGGCCCTGATGAAGTCGGTTTTCAAGGGCTGACGGCGCGGGGGCGAGGGAAGGAAAGGTCTGGCCAAGGCTGATTTTGTCGGCATGCGGAGGCAGTCCGGCCATTTGGAAATGTGACGGGCCGGGGGGAGGCTGACGAACGAAAGCGTGATTGGAGGAGATTGACGTCGTAAGGCCGGATGCCGTCGCGATGCGATGTGATGTGGCGATGCGGACGTGAAGAATCCTGGCAGGGAAACGGGGGCGATAGCCCACCGGCACGTAAGCCGGCTTCAGACTGCTCCAGGCGGCGGGACTCTTGCCGCGGTATGGGCGTTTCGCGAGTCTGTAGCCTTGTAGCGGATCCGCAGGAAGACTCGCGACCGGAATGCCATACCCTCCGGTCGCCGGGTCTGATGCCATCGACTTCCGGCATATTTCGGACTTCTCTATTATTCAGAGGGACGACTGACGTCACGGTCTTGACCGACTTTTCGGCGTGTCACGTCCCGCCGCCGTCCCGATTGGACATGTCGGGATGGCTGTGGAGGAAAATATTCACCGGAATCTTCACGGTGTTCCCTCATTTGGGTTTTCGGCACGCGTCGGCCCGATGCTGACCCTATTGAACATGTCGGTCCGGGCGAAGCTGAGATAGACTCCGGAACCCTTCCCCCCAAGGCATCGTATTGTGCGTATCAGTTCGCGGGGGGCAAGGAGGTCAGGGGAAGCGCACATGTCCCGTCCCCCTCATGAAGGTGAAGGATGGCGAAAGCGTGTCAAAGTGACAAAGGGAATGTTCGGGCCCTGTATCCGTTCACGGCGGCAGGAAAGATCCTTGCGAAGGTCCGGGGGGGCGCCGGGTCAGGCGTCAGGGTGTGGACAGGCGCGTTTCTGCAGTGAAGGGATGTGGAAATGCTTGAATGTTCATTTCGGCCATCAGAAAATCATCCGTAATTCCCGACTTTTTTTCTTACCACAAAATCAAAATTCAACACGCAAAGTGGTGTGTGTTATGGCTAACTCAATATGGCCTTACTATATATGGATGATTGGCGGACATTTAATACTGAACTTTTTATAAATATCGTTGATATCTTTGTTCGGAATATCCGTAATTATTTTGTTCTTATAGATATTGCAATCCTGATCACGTAAAATATCGAAAAT
>JAISFS010000160.1 GCA_031263485.1 Deltaproteobacteria bacterium
GGGGCCGCGACCGGGAATGGGCGACGGCGACGGTTTAACGGCGCGGTCAGGTGCCTGGAATGGGCGGCGGCGACGGGGGTCGGTTCGCGGCCGTGCGGTTGCCTGCCTGGGTGGGCACGGGCAGGACCGGCAGGACCCGGAGTGGGGGCCGCGGTGACTGTCCGCCCTGTGGCGCCGACGTGGGCTGCGGGACGGGGCGGCGGAGGAACGGCGCGGTCGCAGTGGCGCCGCCGGTTGCCCGGGGCGCGGTTGCCTTTCCGGAGGTGGCGAAGAGGGTGGGCGCCGTACGCAGGCTTCCATTAAAGCACATGCCGCCCTTCCGGGAAAGATGCCCCCGGGCGCGGTTGATCTGGACCGGAAAGGCTGCCCGTGCCCGGAGAGTGCCGGACACACGGGGCAGGACGGGGGAGGGGAGAATGTCCGGGAGGCCGGTCCCGGCCGGGGAGGAGGCGCGGGATCTCCGAGCGCCGGTCCGGGGGGACTGAAGCATCGAACTCCGCATGGCCGGGGAGCGGGGACGGTCGGCGGGAGGAGGTCGGCGGGAGGAGGTCGGCGGGAGGCTGGGAGTGCCGGAAGGGCGGAGGCGGGCGGACGGAGCCGCCCGCGCCGGGGCGGCGGGCCGGTTCGGACGCGGGGCCGGTCCGCCGGAGGAAGGGGCGGCGGCCGGGGCACAAAAAAACGGGGGGGCCATTTCTGACCCCCCCGCCCGCATGGTCGGGACGACTGGATTTGAACCAGCGGCCCCCTGAACCCCATTCAGGTGCGCTACCAGGCTGCGCCACGTCCCGTCGACCGGGCCCAGGAAGGGCCCTGGCGGGCTTCTGGGACCTGCCGATCCCGACGGGCAGGCCGGGGGACTGGGCAGGTTTCGAAGCGGAAAGTATATTAATGCAAACCGGGGTCAAAGGCAAGAGATAATTTGCCACGCAGGGGCGGGGAGGGGCGGTCCCGGTACCGGACGGCCCGGGCCTGCGTTTAGCGGCGGGAGGCGGCTCCTCCCGGAGCGGTTCCGGACGGGGGTGGGGGCATCCGGGCCTTCCGGACGTTCCTGGAAGGCCCCCCGGCGAGGCCGGGGGGGACCAGGGCACCCCGTATCGTCCTCCGGGACCGGGAACCCCGGGAACCCCGGAAAACGGGGGGACGGGCTTCAGGCCGAGGAGCGGGCCCGCGACCGGACGCCGCAGTGCCGCCCAAGCATGTGACAAAATATATGGCGTGAATGATCATCAGCTCATGCGCAGCATATGTGGTATCCGTCGAACGGCGGAGAACAGGCGGTCCCGCCGCCCACTGTTTCTGACCCGCCGCCGATCACCGTATCAGCCCTGCCGGAGTTGCCGTCCCCGGTCGCCGGGAAGCTGAATCGCTGTTGTCTTCCGATTTCGGCGACGCAGGTCATCATGACACATCTCCGAAAAATTCAATCGGGAAGCCCAAAGCCTGTTCCGGTTGACGGAATGTTTTTATCCTGCTTTATCCGAAGGCATAAGTCGGGCCGCAGGACTTGAAGTTCAGTCGCTTGCGCCGATGAGGAAAATGCATACAAGGACGAGACAGAAGGAAAGGATGAGGCAGAGGCTGATGGGAGGAGGCTCCTCGATCTGATGGGGACCGCTTCTCTGCCGAGGCCAGTCCGGGGCGGGGGGTCCGGGCGGATCGGCGGTAGCTCAGGGGCGCGGCTCCGGTCCGGCGGCGGCCGGGGCGCTCCTGCCGGGGTTCCCGGTGCCTGCAGAGTCATCCGGCGACCGGGGCCGCTCCGTATCCGCGACTGGTGCAAGCTGTCCGGTCATGAGAGCTTGAAGTTTTCCGATGTCAACCCGCATGTCCGCGACCGTCTTAATCAGTGCGTCAATCTTGGCGTCATACTTGTTGTCCAGCGCGGATATCCTGTTGTCCAGTCCGGATATCCTGGTTGCCTGGTCGGCGAACCTGACTTCCATGGTGTTGGATAAGTTGTTGAGGCTGTATACGATAAACGTCCCGAGAAACGCCCCGATGAGGGTGGCAAGAATGCTGAGGACCGTGCCGGAGGACATGTTGGACAATGTGAACCGGTTATCCCCAGCAACCGGTCGGACTGGTGCCGTTTCAGATGTAACGGCCGTTCCCGGGGTCTGCCCGTTTCCCGCAGTCGGGGCCTCGGGGGCGGTAATCCCGAGCTTACGGCGGATTTTATCCATCTAGCCTTCGGTGGCCGCGTCAAGAGCCTTTTCCAACGCGGCCATCAGGTCCGAAGTCCCGATGCCGACAGATCCCGCAACAGCCGCAGCATTTTGGTCAGACATGGAGCTCGCCCCCCTTAAGTTCAAGATACCACGGAAAGCCGGCGGTGAAAAGCCGTTTTTTATCCCGGGAGGCAGGAAGCGGTGACTCCTCCATGAGCGTGAAGTCGACCTGACGCGTGAACGCCTTGGCGGAGCCGGTCGGCCCGCCGGGCGCCCCCCCCCGGGGAGGGCTTCCCCAGCGGAGCCGGCCTTCCTGGCTGGGTTTCCGGACTCAGTTTGGAAGCGGTAACCGTCCATGCGGTGGCCGCAAGCTTCTCTAGTGCCCGACCGCAACAGTACATGTGAGAATTCCATAAGGGAGCTCAAGCAAGATATCTAGACAACTTTCCGAAGCTTTGTAAATGGTTTACAGGTAAGAAGACCGCCTCCTCCCCCGCCGAGGAAAGCCGCATCCAAGGCCAGCTTTCACCCCTTGCCGAGGAAAGTCTCAGGACGGAAGCTGATCTTTATCTTATAAATTATATTAAAATTAAAATTGTTACTATAATTTGGATTAAAATACTTTGCGGTGGGCTGGAAAGGAGGATCTTGATTGCCCTCCTTGGTAAACGTTGTCAAATCAGCCGCGTGCTGAAGCTCTTTTTGCTCATTTGGGCTCGGAGCCGGTCGTTGCCCGTCTTTCTTGTCGAAAGAGCTGGGATTGTGATCTTAAGCTCCCTGTATGCGTTAACAGAGGAATAGATCTCCTCCCACCGCCCAAGGTCTGCTTCTTCCTGCCCAAGGTCTGCTCTCCTCCAGAACCCCACTCCTCTCCTGTGAAAAAATATTGCACCACAGAAATCACTGCTAAGTCGTTTGTCTATAGCCCAGTACAGGATAAGTCAGCAAGCCAGTCTTGCCAACAAATCTCCTCTGACATCCTTAACTCCAGGTATGCCTTCAGGCATGTTGACAGTTTGCAGGTAATCTTGAAGACCATATTGAGATCTCACATGAAATTCTCACACGAGCTTTAGCTAATGAGCAGCAGCTATAAAAATTGTATGGTATGGATTACAGGTCTCAATGATCGGGACGATCGGGTCTTCGTGCCCGTTTTGCGGACGGCATCTTTCATGCGAAACTCATTGCCGGGGAACATGCGAAACTTATTGCCGGGGAAGATGAAGCGGCCGTCGCCGTCATCCGCTCTCAGCCCTTGCCCTTCACGGGCTTCTCGGGGAGAGTCCTGCGGTAGGCGGAGAAAGCGTGGAGCATGTCCAGGAGCCCGTCGCGGTCCCGCGCGTCCACCGAGGCCTTGAGGCGGGTCAAAACACCTATGAGGTTCTCCAGATCGCGGGAGAGGTTGTGGGCGTTGTCCATCACCACCGCCGCCCATTTCTCCGGAGGGGAGGCGCCAACGCGCGTGGTGTCCCGGAAGCCCGTCCCCGCGAACTCCAGTGCCCTGCCGCCGCCCCCCTCCATGGCCGCCCCGGCCAGGGCCGAGGCCGCGAGGTACGGGAGGTGGCTCACCAGGGAATATATGCTGTCGTGCTCCTCGGGGGAGAGGATTCGGATCCTGCATCCCAGGAGCTCGTGGAGGCTTCTGAGCCTGCCCAGCAGCTCCTTCTGGCCGGGACCGAATCGCGGGTCCGGAGTGAGTATGTACAGGCACCCGGGTATGAGGGACGCTTCGGACTGGACGAAGCCGGCCACCTCCTTCCCCGCGATGGGGTGTCCCCCGCAGAAGTTGACGCCTGCGGCCAGGGCAGCCTCGTTCGCGGCCCTCTTGGTGCTTCCGGCGTCCGTGACGGCGTAGGGGACCTTCAGCCTCCCCATCTCCTCCAGCATGAGGGCGTTCAGATGCACCGGCATGCACAGGTAGGCCAGATCGATGTCCATGGCCATGAACTCCCCGGGATCGGAGACCACCCTCCTGAAGCGCCGGATCCGCCTGGCCTCGTCCAGGGTGTGGGGATCGGTGTCGAAAACGCTTATCTCCAGGCCGTCGAAGGGCGAGAAAGCCTTGGCCAGGCTTCCCCCTATGAGCCCCAGTCCGGCTATGCCCATGCGCCGGAACGGGAGCCGTGGTGGCAGCTTGAACTTGGGCATGGGGGTCTTTCCGCGGCAGGGGGCTGTTCGGAGGGATCCGGGGGAGAGCGGCGGACTGCCGCGGGAAAGCGGACCCGTTTGACGGTCGGCGGGTCCGGGCAGGTGAAGGAGGTGTCGTCCCCGGACCTGGAGACCGGTCGGGTGCGGGAAAATATTATAGCACGGGGCGCTTCAGGGTTATACGAGGGCCGGATAGCGGGAGAACGGGCGTGAACTGGGCCGGATATTGGCGGGACGGGCCGTGAGCGTGACCGGAGTTTGGCGGCCGGATCGGGGAGGTGTGGCGGAGCTGCTTCTTCGCGGAAAGGGGGCGGTTTCGTCCTGCGGCGGTGTTTATGGGGAGGCAGGGACGTCCGGCTCCCGTGAAGATATCTGCCCGGCCGGCCTGCCGCGCGGTCCTTGCCGGACTGAGGGCCTGTCCGGATCGCCTGGGGAGGCCCCGGCGGTCAGTGGAGGCTTCCGGAGGGGGGTGAGCGGGCGCGAGCCGGGTCACGGGCTCCGGGGTCCGAGGTGTCGGAGCCGCCGGAAAGCCCGTCCGCAGCGGCAGGGGACTTCCCCGTGCCCCGGAGGCCGTTAACATGATATGATCGCTTGCCGAACTGATCCTCCGGAGTCGGCTGAACCGCCCTGACATTCTGAGCATTCCAGATTCTCGAATCCGCCCGGATCGCCGGGACCTTTCCGGACCGGCGGATTCATCGAGTTCTCCGCGGAGGCGTCCGAAGGCGCCCCTCTCCGCTCCCGGTGAAGACCATGACGCCCGAACCCGCGATCTCCCGCCCCAATCCCCGCCGGACGCTTCCGGCCCTCGCCCCGGCGCTGGCCGCGGCGTTCCTCGTCACCTTCGCCGCGGCCGCCCCGGCCCCGGCGGACGCCACTGGGGACATCTTCGACATGGTGGACAAGTTCGTGCGGCTCCGGGCCGATCTGGCCACGGCATCCGACTCCACCTGGGTGCCGTTCCGGGACCCCCCCAAGGCGAGGGCCCGCTCCGCCATGGACGACTACCTGGACAGGGTGCTGGGGGTGCTCCTGAAGGACGACGTGAGCCAGGTCAAAAGGGAAATTTCCCGGCTTGAGGTGAAGAATTCGGAACTCCAGGAGCGCATAGCCCGCCTTGAGATCGATAAGGCCTCGGCCCCGGACAGCTCCCGCTTCTACGAGGTCTGGAAGAGCTCCCAGTCGGACATAGACAAGAGGATAGCTTCCGCCAAGAAGGAGATAGCGTCCAACAGGGCGGACATCGCCGAGAAACGCGGGGGGATAAGGATCATGCTCGCGAGGGAGGGCATACAGCTCACCGAGGACGAGCTGAAGAACCTGCTCATGACAGTCTCGGGCGACGACATGGTGGACTCCATGGTGGCCCTGAAGAACATCTACCACATCTCCGGGAGGCTGCGCGAGCTGATGGGCACGACCCAGAGCCTGGCCGTGAGCCGGAAGTACTACGCCGTCTTCCTCATAGCCACCCAGGCCCACGAGCTCCAGCTGGTGCGCTTCAGGAGAAAGATAGCCGACGAGTACATCCCGAGGCTCGAGGCAATACGCTCCGAGAACCAGACCCTCATGGCGAGGACCCGCCAGCTTGCCGCTAACGATCCCCAGTACCGCTCGAACCTCACGGCCCAGGAGATAACCGAGCGGGTGGCGGTGAGGTACCGGGAGCTCCTCCAGAACCAGGACGGGATCCTCTCGGACCGCCTGGACGCGCTCCGGCTGGTTATCAGGTTCGTCGAGAACACCTACGAGACCGTGAGCCTGGCGAGCGGGCTGGCGGACTCCATGGAGGACTCGCTCACGAACCTCCAGGCCCTTCTGGAGATGCCGGTGGTCCCCCCAGTGGCATTCGAGAGCAGCCTGGAGGACAAGTTCCAGGAGCTCTCCGAGCGCATAAGCGCTGGGCCCCAGGGATGAGGCCTATGGCGGGTCCGGGAACGCCGGCGAAAATCGGGCCTGGCTTTGCACCGTGAACCGGGCCTGCGGCTGCTCCGGGAAAGCCGACGGAAACCTGGCCTGGCTCGGGGCAGTGAACCGGGCCTGAAGAAGGTCCGGGAAAGCCGACGGACATCGGGCCTGGCTCGGGGCCGCGAACCGGGCCTGAAGCAGGTCCGGGAAAGCCGACGGAAATCGGGCCTGGCTCGGGGCAGTGAACCGGGCCTGAAGCAGGTCCGGGAAAGCCGGCGGAAATCGGGCCTGGCTCGGGGCCGCGAACCGGGGCGGCGGCGGTGACGGAAACCGGGCCGTGAACGGGGATGCCGGCGACGCGGGCTCGCGGGGGGTTCCCGGAAGGGACCGTTGCCTGAAACGGGAAGGAAGGAAGGGCGATATGGCGGCACAGGGAGAAGGGGACGCCGGAAGGGAGCGCAGGTTCTGGAACGGCCGGGCCGCCGACTTCCCCAGATGGAGCGACAGGGACAACGCCTACGAGCGGGGGATGCTGGATTCCGTGCGCCGCCTGGGCACTGACTTCAGGGGGAAGACCGTCCTGGACGTGGGGGCGGGGAGCGGCCAGTACACACTGGAGATCGCGAAGGAAGCCGCGCGGGTGGTCGCGATGGACATTTCGGAGGAGATGCTGGGGCTTTCCAGGCTGGACGGGGACAGGCTCGGGATAACGAACGTTGACTACGTTCTTTCCGACTGGGATAGCTTCAGTGCCGACGGCCCGTTCGACATCGTCTTCTGCATGATGTGCCCTGCGGTCAGAGACGATGCCAGCCGCGGGAAGCTCTTCGCGCTCGCTCGCGAGACCGTGGTGGTGACTGGCTTCCGGAGGCACTTCCCGCCCCCGGGCCTGGCGGAGATGCTGGGACGCCGCGGACTTGAGCCGAAGGATGTGAAAAACGGCCCCGAGATGCGCGACTATCTGGACAGGAACGGTCGGAGCTACGCCTGGGAGTTGAAGGAGGGGGTGTGGAAGATCCCCTACACCTGCGGGAAGTACGCGGGGATGCTCAAGGCGTTTTTGGAAGAACGCGGGCTGAAGCCCGATCCTGGCGAGGCGGAGGCCCGGGCGGACGCGCTGGCGCTTCCGGGCGAAGACGTCTTCACGGTTGAGAGGCCCTACTCGGTTGAGGTAATCGTCTGTCGGGCCTGATGACTTGTCCCGCGTGGTGGTTTGCCTGAAATGATCGGAGGGTGAGGTCTCGGGTAGGGTCGGCCCTGACAAAGGCCAACCGTCTGAGATTCGCAGGAGGGAAGAGACGGGAACGCTTTTGCGTGTGTTCCCGCCAGGATTGGTCGGCAACATCTTTTCGGATTTCTGCCTCCCGTTCCCCCGGATCGCCGCCGCAGTGCCGCCTGGACCGCAGTCTTCGGGACGGTCTCAGCTTAATTGCAGCCGGATCCACCGCCGACGTCAAGTTCCGGAGGCACCGGCAGTCATTTGGGTTGGGATACAGAGGGAGAAAAGCGGCTCCGGAACATGCATAAGACTGCAGGCGGGACATTGTGATCCGAGGACGATTCGGTATGCCCTGCTGCCCTGCAGTCTGCGGGAGGTGATTGCCAGAGACATTATCTTCAGGCTTGACAGAAAGGTGGTAAATAGGTATAATTCTGATCTAAGGGTGTAAAATCAATGCAATGAGGGACATTGCTTTGGAACCTGACGGTGGCCCCTATGTTGATTTCTTTCTACCAAGATAACAGTTGGGTATATCTGCCTCCATCACTTAATTCAAATGGTGGGCTGTCAAATCATTTGGTTTTTCTGTCTTCTCGCTGGAGATTTATTAGATGACAAATCTTCAGAACAAGGATTTGGTCCAAAGCTCGATTTTTACTGATTTCTTCGATCGGCAATCCCCTATCGTTGATAAGACAGGGCTTATCATGGACTTGTTGAGAGAACCGCCTGGTTCGTATCTCATCTGCAGGCCGAGGAGATTTGGAAAAACCCTGCTTCTTGATACAATTGAGAATATTTTTAAAGGAAAAAAGCATCTGTTTAATAATCTGGAAATAGGACAATGCAAAAATAATTATGACTGGAAAATTCTTCCGGTTATTCGACTTGATATGAGCGGTACTCACTCTTCAGTCAGTCAATTACGTCAAGATCTGAAGGGGAAGCTGTCTGATATAGCCGATCAATATGGCGTATCAATCGATACGACAAATGAGACACGCGCTATATCTACTTTGATAAGGAAGGTGTCAGAAAAACACGTTGCATTTGCTAAGGCGAATGATATTCCAATTAATGAAGATCATCCCAGGAACATCGTATTGCTCATTGATGAGTATGACTTCTGTCTGCAACCAAATATTCTTGATTTTGGCAAAACAAGAAAACTCAAAACTCTTTTACGTGTATTTTTTTCAGAAATTAAAAGTTTACAAAATAGGATTCGTTTTGCATTGATAACAGGAATTACGAAATTTGATGAAATTTCTTTGTCATCTGGTATGAATAATGTTGAAGATATTTCTTATGAATCACGTTATTCTGGAATTTGTGGATTTACAATTTCTGAAATTAAAACAACGTTTAGCGATTATCTCAATCCAATGTTAGACGATTTGAAATTAAAGGGGAAGATGGTTGCTAATGCTACTGTCGAACATCTCATGCAAGAATTCGAGAGATGGTACGATGGATATTCTTGGGATGGGCAGACAAAGGTACTCAATCCTCGGTCTGTGATGAAGTGCTTGAGCAGGATGAAATTTTTTGAATATTGGCAAAATACTGGACCATCTTTGATGTTCGATCAACTTGGAATAGGACCAGAAAATTATTTTAAAGTTTTTATTGACAATCTCGCCATAGAACATAATATCTCAATTTCTGAATCGCATACAATTTTTAATGATAATGCTATTATGTTAATGTCTGGATATTTGACTATCGATTCAGTTGCCGAATGCAGTGATTCAGTTATGTATTCACTTTCAATCCCTAATTACGAAATTAAGAAAGTGATAAAAAATTCTATTTTGACCAAACGGTCTGCTGCTAGAACTCATAACGAATCATTAGGATTATCAAATCCAAAGTTTAAAAGATTTTATGATGCATTTTGTCGCAGGGATGAAGAACAATGTGAAATGCTTTTTTCATCTTTTATTGCATCTTCATCTTATTTATATAATCTTACTGGCGAACTTTTTTTTACATTTCTATTATCGCTGTTATTGGATATTGGTAATAACAAACCTACTCTCGAGGCACATACGAACAAAGGACGGACTGATGTCGTTGTACCAACACCTTCCGGCGAGTGGATGGTTATCGAAGTCAAATCCGAAAATTTACACAATCCATCAGATTCTGTTCTTTCTCAAGTAAGCAGAGAATCTGACATCCAACACTACGGTACACGGCAGGATCCGTTGGCGGATCCTGTTAGTGTTTCAGGGATACATTCAGATTTGAGTAAGTTATCAACCGCATCGGCAGGTTCAGCAATTTCTAGGGTACTCGTTGTTGGCGAAGTTCCGGAAGCTGTTTCTTTAAGATTAGAAATATTACTCTCTAGAGCATTTGATCAGATGGTTGATAAAGTGTACACTTTGCCGTTCCTTGGAAGAGACAAGGCTGTGTGGGCTGTCGGAGTTGCAATTGCTGATTCCAAGTTCGTGAAGATACGTTTCAGGGAAGCCGTATGGAAGGACGAAACTCACAAGGGCATAACGCTCTCCCCATTACATGACTAGTTTGGTGCTTGATAAACCATCTGTCGTTTTCAACTGAGAGGTTTGTCAATTGGTGAAATGAATTGATTTATACTAATTGATTTAAACTAATTGATTGAAACGACTGTTGCCGGTCACGTGGATGGGGGCATACTCGTTTCTTCAGGAAAAGTGACGTATCAGCTTTCGGGCAGGATTTTTCAGAGATGGTTAAAGTCCTTGTAACGGAATTTGAAGTTATCGAGTAATGTGATCAGTCATCCTGAAATAACAACGCGCACGTTGCGGCCTGCGGTAGCCGGAACAGATTTGACCCTTACGCAAGCCTTCTTTCCCACATCTGCACCGATGACTGTGGTGCGGTTCGACTGATGATCCGTAATGAGTTCCGGTGCGTCTCGATAGTTTCAATCATGTCAGTTGAGGAATAGTCTACCCCCATTTGGTGATGCCCCGGCATCTCTCGCATGATGCCATCTTCATTGCCCCGGAATCTTCCGGTAGCCAGCTCCGGAAGATACCGCAGTCCCATCGCCCTATTGAGTGTGGACGGGAACTCAGCGTTGCCGTTCACCGCGAGCTCCGTGGGCACGGAGAGGGCGGGTATGTCCGAACCGGTCCGAACGGGACGGACATCATCGGTAATCTTTGAGGGTCACTGAGGAGCTGTCCGCTCTGAAGCAGAAGTGCTCTCGTTTGAGCAAATATACACTTTTTTCGAAGGGTATCCAAGGGCATGTTTCATAATTTTTATGAACCGTTGTGGCATTACACGTATATGGTGGCATATTTTGGGTAACGAAAATTTTAAAAATCAAAATTTAAAGTAGCTGAATATCGGGCAATATTCTGGGGATTTGGAAGCCGCCACAACATTTTTTGAGCTATATCAAAAATTTAAACATTGAATATCATTTTAATCATCATGGCTTTAAAAATTTTTTTCCCAAAAGTGTTATAAAACCATGTATGGATGTGAAAACTGTTGCATATATATGATGGAGATGAAAATTGCCGTGAAGTCCAGCATTTGGATATTTTAAAAAAACATCGTGATAACAAAGCGGTATAATACATAAAATTTTATGAAATAAAATGATAAATAATCAAGAAATTGTTTTATATAATTGGCTTGACATCGCCGCTGTCTTGCCATATTCTCACGGGAGTAATGAAAAGTCTTTTAAAAAGATATTTGTAAAGTTAAGGAGGTTTTCGGTGGCTGATATCCCCAAGAAAATGAAGACTGCAGTCATGACCGGAATCGGCAAGATCGGATGGGAGGAACGGGATGTGCCCGTGCCCGGACCTGGCGAGGTGCTCGTCAGGGTCGAGCGGGTGGGGGTATGCGGGAGCGACCTCCACTACTTCACCGAGGGGCGGATAGGGCCGTACAAGGTGGAGTTTCCCTTTGTGCTCGGCCACGAGGCGGGCGGCAAGGTGGTGAAGCTCGGAAGCGGGGTGAAAAATCTTTCGCTTGGCGATATCGTTGCTCTGGAACCGGGAAGGACATGCGGGACCTGCTCGTTTTGCACCTCCGGCAGATATCACCTGTGCCCCGATGTCCGATTTTTCGCGACGCCTCCCGTGGACGGGGTCTTTTCCGAGTATGTGGCCCATCCCGAGTCGCTCTCCTTCAGGGTTCCCGCACCCATGGACAGCCTGGACGCGGCACTGATCGAGCCGCTGGCCGTGGGGTTCCATGCGGCAGGGCAGGGCGGGGCGGTCCTGGGGCAGCGCGCCGTCGTCTTCGGGACCGGATGCATTGGTCTCATGTCGCTTCTTGCGCTGAAGGCCAGGGGTCTCGCGGGCGTCGCCGTCTCCGACGTCGTGCCCAAGAGGCTCCAGAAGGCGCTTTCCCTGGGTGCCAGCCACGCGATAAACAACCGGGAGGAGGACTTCGCCAAGGCTTCGGAGAGAGCTTCCCGCGGGCATGGCTGGGATCTCGTGATAGAGACCTCGGGCTCCGAGCAGGCCGTGAGGCAGGCCATCGAGACCTCCAGGAAGGGTGCCACCATAGTGCTTGTCGGTTACGGGCCCTCCGGAGAGATGACCATGCCCATGAGCCTGGCCCTGGACAAGGAGCTCACCTTCAAGACCGTTTTCCGCTACCATCACATATACCCCATGGCCATCGAGGCGGTGGCGTCCGGGTCCATAAGGCCAAGGGACGTGGCATCGCACATTTTCGATTTCGATGATCTCCAGAATGCCCTGGATCAGTCCGTCTCCAATAAGGATACGGTGGTGAAGTCGGTCATCAGGATTGCCTGAGACCGTTTCCTGCCTCAGCCGCGTCCGCCTGACAAGGATTTTGACAATAGTTTTCTTCCCGCAGCTCATGGTGATACGACCGTTTGCCATATTTTTGCTGGAAACGGTCTGAGACTTACCAGTCCCATGACTTATGCCGATTATTGCCATTTTGACTTATGCCTTTCGCTGTCCCTATTCTGTCTTTCATAAATTGTTTTGCGTTTTGGAAAATTTTGCATTTAGCTTCCTGCATTATGATTGTTGGCTATAAAATTTTGTGGCATGCTTCATGATTCTTGTAAATATTGGTTTGCCATATGATTCAAATTTGTAATTTATTGCTTTTGATATTTTTTGTTAATTAAGGTCTTATGATATACAGTTTCCGGTTTTTTTCTAAATGCGTTTAATAATTGATATTGAAAATTCATGTCTTGAAGGGGACATCTTACTACTCACATATGACATCTGATTTCTGGTATCTGAAATCTCAAATCTGACTTCTGACTTATGGCATTAGACGCTTGAACCGGAAATTCCGGGCATCGGATAATCGTGCATGTTCTTCAATCCGGGAGCTTCGTACCGGAATACCCGTTATCCTGGCCGTTGCCTCGGCTCCGGTCAGGCGACATATGCGGCCTTCGGCCATCCGGCCCGCTCCGCCCGGTCTGCCAGGCGGTGCGATGTTCCGGAGAAAGTGAAGGCCGTGAACCCGCGCACCCCCATCGGTCACGCGAATGCGTTACGGGGTAGCAGATCATAGGAGAGCAAAAGTGAAGTCCCCAATAAAAACGACACTCGCGACGGCGGCCGTGGCGGCAGCTTTCATGCTCGCCGCGTGCGGCGGCACCGAAAGCCAGCCTCCCGCGGCCCAAACACCTCCTCCCTCCGCCTCCGCGTCCGCCCCCGCGCCCGCTTCGGCGCCATCGGCGGGAGACACGGCCCGGACCGATGACTTCGCGCCCGCCGTGCAGGCGGCAGGCGAAGGCGGCGCCGCTGCCGGCGGGACATCTTCTTCCGGGTCTTCCGCCGGCTCCGGCCCGGCATCCGCCGGGACGGATGCCGGGGCCGTCCGTCCGATGAAGGTCGGCATGAGCGTCCAGGATCTGTCCAACCAGATCTTTGCCGGTGCCTGCGACTCTCTGGAGAAGCTCGTTAAAGGCGGCGGCGGCGAGTTCACGTACCTCGACTGCAAGTCCAACGTCTCCGCCCAGGTCGGCCAGATTGAAAACTTCGTGGCGAGCGGCGTGGACATCATAGTCATCCAGCCTGCCGAGGCCAACGCCGTGGAGGCTCCGCTGGCGGCGGCCCGCGCCAGGGGGATCAAGGTCTACTGCTGGGACGAGGACATCGAGACCGCCGATATCAACTGGCTCATCGACAATTACGAGCTGGGCCGGATGATAGGGAAGGCCGCGGCCGAATGGCTCAACGTCAAGTACGGCGGCAAGGCCGACGTGGCCATTCTCGACTATCCGCAGCTGGAGATTCTCCTTAAGCGCGGAAACGGTATAGCGGACGCCATTTCGGAATACGCCCCCGAAGCGACGGTGGTCGCCCGCGACTCCGCCATCAACCCCACCGAGGGCATGAGCAAGACCGAGACATTCCTCCAGGGCCACCCTGAAATCCGCGTCATAGCGGCCATCGGCGGAGGCGGCGCCATAGGGGCCAACGAGGCCGTCAAGGGTTCCGGGAAGCCCATCGACGAGTTCGGGATCTTCGCCGCGGACGCCACTCCGGAGGAGATGGAGGCCATGAAGAACAAGGAGGCGGTGCGCCACAGCATACTCATTACCGGAGGGCCGAAAGAGATAGCGGCTGAGATCTACCGGTGGATATCGCTCATGTACGACAACAAGCCCGTCGAAAGGAGAGTCTACCGGGAGTTCATACCGGTGACGCCTGAAAACCTGGACAAGTTCTACAACAAATAGTTCATTGCCGGCCTGCTGAAAACAGTTTCCTCACGGGCTGCTGCAGACGGGCCCTTCCCGGCCTCCTTCAAGTTGGGCACACGGGCCTTCGGCAAATATCGCTTCCCGGTGCCCGGCTCATGCCCCCGCGTCGGAACCTCAGGAGGATCGGCTGCAGCGCACCGCAAAAAAAGCACGGGACATGCAGCGCCGGTCCTTCTGTCATTTTCCTTAACCCCCCTGAGGCATGCCCGCTCGTCCTCGCTTGATGGCGAGCGGGGATCGCCCGGACCAGCTGGCTCGAAATGCGGCAGGCGGAGCTAACATGGAAAAGACCTTGAACCTGCAATCGGCGGAACCGGCGAGCTCACGGGATTCTTCCGGGGCAGTGCCGGAACCTTCAGCCGATGAGTTCTCCTCCGGCGCCTGCGTCAACCCTGAATCCGATCCCACCGGTTCTTCAGCTTCCGGCACCTTTGCCTCCAGGGAAGCGGGCATCTGCGCTTCCCCGGCATCCGGCACATGCGCATCCGATGGCTCAGACGCTCTCGGTGACTTCCGTGGACCGGCGCACTGTGCCGAAGGTCCCGGTTCCCGCGATGGAGCGGCATCCTGCGAGGAAGGTCATGCTCCGGACTCCTGCCTGGAAAGCCCGGAAAATTCATCCTCCGCAGATTGTTCAGCCTCGTCGTGTCTGGCGTCCGGACCGGGTTTGGGTCCTCCCTCCTCTCCCGATTTTTACTTTTCTCCCGCTTCCGCTTCTCCGGTGACCTCTTCTCCCGCTCCCGCTTCTTCTTCTTCCGCTTCTCCGGCAACCTCTTCTCCCGCTCCCGTTTCTTCTTCTTCTTCCGCTTCTCCGGCAACCGCTTCTCCGGCAACCGCTTTTCCCGCTCCCGCTTCTCCCGCTCCCGCTTCTCCCGCTCCCGCTTCTTCTTCTTCTTCTTCCGCTTCTCCGGTAACCGCTTCTCCGGTAACCGCTTCTCCGGTAACCTCTTCTCCCGTTCCCGCTTCTTTCTCTTCTCCCGCTTCTCCGGTAACCTCTTCTTCCGCTCCCCCTTCGCCCACTCCCACGCAGGATTATCCAGGCATCTCCGGGGATAAGGAGGACTGCATCCTTTCGCTTTCGGGCATTGTCAAGACCTACCCCGGGGTACGGGCCCTTGACCGTGTCTCGTTCGAGGTCAGGCGCGGGGAGATTCACGGGCTGGTGGGGGAGAACGGGGCGGGCAAGTCCACGCTCATAAAGACGGTGTCGGGGGCCATCGCTCCGGATTCGGGGGAGATCGCGGTGGACGGCAGGGTCCTGGGCGGACTCACGCCGAAGCAGTCCGAGGCTCTGGGGATCTCCGTCATCTACCAGGAGTTCAACCTGGCCCCGAACCTGTCCGCCGCGGAGAACATCTTCCTGGGGCGCGCGCCCCGCCGCTGGGGCATGGTGGACCGCAGGGCCATGGAGGCGAGGGCGGCGGAGCTCTTCAGCTGGCTGGGGGTCGACATCGATCCGGGGGAGGAGGTGTCGAGGCTCACGGTGGGCTACCAGCAGATAGTGGAGATAGCGAAGGCCGTGAGCCGCAGGGCCAGGCTTCTCATCATGGACGAGCCCTCGGCGCCGCTGACCAGCGCCGAGACGGACCGCATGCTGGACATGGCGCGGACTTTGAGGGACCGGGGATGCACGATAGTCTACATCTCGCACAGGCTGGACGAGATTTTCAGCCTCTGCGACCGGGTGACGGTGCTCCGGGACGGGGGGAAGATAGCCACCCTCCCTGTCGGGGAGACCGACGTGCCGCACCTGGTTTCGCTCATGGTGGGCAGGGAGATGAGGGAGACCTTCCCCCCCAGGGAGAGGAGGGTCGCGGACGAGGTGGTCCTCGAGGCGAGGAATCTGAAGGGCAACGGGGTGAAGGGGGTGAGCTTCAGGGCCCGCAGGGGCGAGATCCTGGGCTTCGGGGGGCTGGTGGGGTCGGGGCGCACGGAGACGGCCCAGCTCCTTTTCGGGGCGAGAAGGCCCGACTCCGGGGAGATAGTCCTGGACGGGCGGCCCGTGGACTTCGGCGGCGCCGGGGACGCGGTGGACGCCGGGGTGGCGCTGGTTCCCGAGGACCGCAAGAGGGAGGGGCTCCTGCTCAACTCCTCCGTGGAGGAGAACGTCTCGCTCGCGGTGCTTCCGAGGATCTCGAGGGGCCCGGTTGTCTCCCGGTCGAGGGAGAGGGCCCTGGCGGACGGCTTCATAAGGAGCCTCCGGATCAAGACCCCGTCCGCCTCGGTGCCGGCGGGGAGCCTTTCAGGCGGGAACCAGCAGAAGGTGGTGCTTTCCAAGTGGCTGGCCACGGAACCCAGGGTAATCATCCTGGACGAGCCGACCCGCGGGGTGGACGTGGGGGCCAAGTACGAGATCTACAAGCTCATAGGCTCGTTCGTCGAGGAGGGGAGGGCCGTCATCCTCATCTCCTCGGAGATGGAGGAGCTGATAGGGCTCTCGGACAGGATCCTCGTCATGAGCGAGGGCAGGCAGGCGGGCATACTCGATCGCTCGGAGTTCAGCCAGGAGCGCGTGATGGAGCTCGCGTCGAACGTCGCGGCGGGAGCCGGGACGGGGGCGGCAGGCCCCCCGCGGCAGGGCCGGCCGGAAGGGGAAGGGGGTCGTCTCCGATGAAAGGCAAGGCAGCAGGGGCGGAGGGCAGGGGCATCCTGAAGGGGCTGGGCCGGCGGCTGGGCATTTACGTGATACTCCTGGCGCTAGTGGTCTTCTTCGCCGTCAAGAGCCCGCATTTCCTCACCCCGGCGAACATCTTCAACCTGGCCCGCCAGGTCTCGATGCTGGGCATCGCCGCCGTGGGCATGACCGTGGTCCTCCTCCTGGGCGGCATCGATCTCTCGATAGGCTCCCAGGTGACCCTGGTGAACATCGTCTGCGCCTGGCTCATGGTCAAGGGCGGATGGCACCCGGCGGCGGCCATCGCGGCGGCCCTCGGCATGTCCACTGCGGTGGGCTTCCTGAACGGCTGGTCCGTCGCGAACCTCCGGATGCCCGCCATCATAGTCACCCTGGGCACTATGACGATGCTTGAGGGCATAGCCTACATAGTCTGCGGTGGCATACCCATCTTCGGCTTCCCCAGATCCTTCTCGTTTCTGGGCCAGGGCTACCTGGGGCCGGTTCCGGTCCCGGTCATCATCATGGCGGCCGTGCTTCTGGCCGGTTCCTTCCTGCTGAACCGCACCTACTTCGGCCGCTACTTCTACGCGGTGGGCGGGAACGAGGAGGCCTCCAAGCTCTCCGGCATAGACGTGAAGAAGGTGAAGTACCTGGCCTATACCCTCTCCGGTTTCTTCGCCGGGGCCGCCGGGGTGGTGATGCTCTCCCGCACCAACTCCGGCCAGCCCATCGCCGGCAAGGGCTTCGAGTTCGACGTGCTGACCGCGGCCGTCTTGGGCGGGGTCAGCATCAACGGGGGCTACGGCAAGATCAACAACGTGGTGGCCGGGGTGTTCATAATCGGGGTGCTGTCCAACGGCATGGTCCTCCTGGGCGTGAACCAGTACGTGCAGATGGTCACCAAGGGCGCGGTCCTGTTCGCGGCGGTGGCCTTCGACTGCCTCCAGAAGAGCGGGGCGCTGGGGGAGTTCCGGAAGACCCTGTCCAGGATGTTCGCCAGGGGATGACGTTCCCGCGGACCCTGAGGAGCCGGGCGGGTACCGTGCGCGCATAAGCAGACGGCGCATGCCGTACAGAAGCAGACGGCGCCCGGTGCGCAGAAGTCGGCGGGCGCCCGGCGCGCAGAGTCGATGGCGCATGGCGTCCGCCCCGTTCAGGTCTAAGGGGCAATCCGGCGTCAGGGCCGGCCGATGGCCCAGCCCGACAGGCCGGACCGCGTGGCAAGCCCGATTCCCATGGCAAGCCCGATGCCCGTGGCAAGCCCGAAGCAAGGAGTACGCATGTTCGACATCACGGCCCTGGGCGAGATCCTCATCGACTTCACGCCCGGCGGAGAGACCCCAGAAGGGTTCAAGCTCTTCATCCGCAACCCAGGCGGGGCGCCCGCCAACCTCCTGTGCCAGGCCGCGGCCTGCGGGGCCCGCGCGGCCTTCATCGGGAAGGCCGGGAAGGACGAGTTCGGGGCCTACCTCAAGGAGACCCTCGAGCGCCACGGGGTGGACGCCTCCGGCATGCGCTTCGACCCGAAGGTGGGTACCACCCTGGCTTTCGTGCATCTCGGCGGTGAAGGCGAGCGGAGCTTCAGCTTCTACCGCGACCCGGGCGCGGACGTGACGCTCGCCCCGGAGGAGGTGGACATGGGGATCGTCTCCCGCTCGCGGGTCTTCCACTTCGGGTCGCTGTCGCTCACGTCCGAGCCCGCGCGCTCGGCCACCCTCGCGGCGCTCGCCGAGGCCAGGGCCAGGGGCATTACGGTCAGCTTCGACCCCAACTGGAGGCCGCTTCTCTGGGATAGCCCGGAGGCCTTCAGGGCCCAGTCGCTTTCGCTCCTGGACCGGACGGACATCCTGAAGGTCTCCGAGACCGAGGCCGAGATCCTCACGGGCATCCCTGGCGGAAGCCGCGAGGCGGCCAAGGCACTCGCGGCCAGGGGACCGCGGGTCGTGGCGCTGTCGCTCGGGGGTAAGGGGGCCCGCCTCATTGCCCCCGGCATCGAGGCCTTCTGCCCTCCCTTGCCCGTGGAGGCGGTGGACACAACTGGCGCGGGGGACAGCTTCCATGGGACATTCCTGGCCTCCCTGTGCATGAACGGCGGCTCCATCGACGACCAGGGCCCCGACGACTGGAAGAGGTTCCTGGCACTGGGTGCGACCGCAGGGGCTCTGGCCTGCACCCGCAAGGGAGGCATGGGAGCCGCGGGTCCTTTTGCCGAGACCGCCTCCATCGCCGCCGATCTTATCCCGCGCGTCATCTCGCTCCAGTAGACGCTATGGGCCCTTGAGTCCCAGCGCGACCGGCTTCAGGCGCAACGCGCCATCCCGACGGGCATGATTCTCCATGCCTTGACCGCAAGGACTCAGGCGATCGTTCCGCAGGGCGGAGGTCGATTTCGCAAGAAACAAGGCGGCGGGCGGCCTCGCAAGGCATAAGGCGGCGGGCGGCCCCGCAAGGCACAAGGCGGCGGGCGGCCTCGCAAGGAGCAAGAGGGGGTCGGCTTCTGTCAGGCTTCGGGATAGCGGTCGGCTCAGGCCGCGAAATATTTGTCGCAGACGATTTCTATGGCATGCCTGCCGTTGGTAGACGGGCAGAAAGGCTTTCAGGATTCCGGCCGGCAGGTTTCCCGGCCGGGACGTCCGTCGCGCCCGGCGAGACAGGCCGCATCGGTGCGCGGGCGACGCCGGACGGGGAGGGCCCGTGCCCTCCCCGCATCGGCGTTAGGGTGGACAGCCGGAAGCGGCTTGCGGCTGCCTGACGCCTCATGACTTTGCCGTCCTTCGTGAAGCCGGGCCTTTCCGACAACGGCATGGACGCTTCGAAGGGGCGCGGTGCCGCGGTTTTGCGAGTCCCTGCTTTACAGCATCGGCGCCATCGTTTATAAGGGATTTTCTCTGTTTTCAGCGCCTTTTTGTAGTTCGGTCGCCCGGCGCCTCCGGCCCGTGCGGGTTCGCGCTTTCACGTTGTTTTCCCGCCCGGCGCCTCCGGCCCGCGCGGTCCTGGGAGTCCGTCTGCGATGGCATACAACGCCATGGACGCGAAAAAGCTTAACCGGGTGGACCTGTTCCGCGCTCTCCTGAAGAAGGGCCGCGCGTCGCGGGCGGAGCTCTCCGTGCTTCTGGGAGTGAGCCTGCCGACCGTGGCGCGGCTCGTGCGGGAGCTCATCGATCTGGGCCTGGTCGAGGGCGCGGGGGAGCTTCCGTCCACAGGCGGCCGCAAGGCGGCCGCCGTCGCCCCGCTCCCCGACGCCATGTCCGCTGTGGGCGTGGACGTGACCCGCAACCATCTCTCCATGGCGGCGGTGAACCTCAAGGGCGAGCTCAAGGTCCACGAGAGGCCGGTCTTGAAGTACGAGCCGACGGAGGCCTGGCGAGAGGAGGCTGGCGTGGCTGTGCGCGGCTTCATGGAGAGGACGGGCGTCAGCCCCGAGGGTTGCGCGGGGGTTGGCATCTCGCTCCCCGGCATCATCTCGGAGGACGGCACCGAGCTGTTGCGCTCGCACGTCCTGGACGTGAAGCGTCCCTCGAGGATCTCCCTGCCCCTGGACTCCCGGCTCACCCAGCGGCTCTTCAACGACGCCTCTGCGGGTTGCCTCACCGAGCTGTGGGGCGCGGACGACCCGGAGAGCTTCTTTTACCTGTCCTTGAGCAACAGCGTGGGCGGGGCCCTCGTGCTCGGCGGACGCGTGTTCCCTGGCGACAACCAGCGGGCCGGCGAGGCAGGCCACGTGTGCCTGAGGCCCGGCGGTGCCCGCTGCTACTGCGGCAAGGAAGGCCACTTCGACCCCTACGGGAGTGCCCTGAACCTCGCGTACCCCGCCGGCGGGCGCCTGGAGGACTTCTTCGCGAAGGTCGAGGGCGGCGACAGGGCCTTCGCGAAGGAACTCTCGGCGTATCTGTCCGGCCTGGCGCTCATGGTCGTGAACCTCCGCATGCTCTTGGACTGCGCGATAGTCCTGGGCGGCTACGTGGGGGGCTTCCTGGGCCCCTACCTCCCCAGGCTCCGGACCAAGGTAACAGCCCTGGACTCCTTCCAGAACAACGCCGATTACCTGAGGCTCTCCCGGCGAAAGGTCGAGGGTGCCGCCGTGGGCGCGGCGCTCCACTTCATAGAGGAGTTCATCAGGGGCGTCTGACGTCTTGGAGAGTGATGGCGCGGGATGGTTCCGGGTGGCGCGGGATGCGGCGGAATTCGGTGGAAGCGTTGGACTTTCGGGCGCACGTCCCGAAGGTTGGCATGAGGATGACGGTTCTGACGGTTCGGAACAAGGCAGGTAGCCTCTGTGGGCCGTTTCCCGCAAGGGCTTCCGCCTGCGTTGTCCGGGTGCCCCCCGGCAAGCGGGGTCGTCACGGGAGAACTCGGTCCTGAGGGAGCTGTCGCCCGCGCACCCGCCGTATGCCCTGATAAGGACGGCAGGAAGGCTTCCGCGTTTGGCGTGGGCCCCGTATCGGCATGCGAGGTTGCCGTGCGGGCAACTCGCGGACTCCCCAGCGGACAGATTCCCCCGCTCTAAAGGTGGCTGCGGACGGTGGAACCGGCGGGAGCGCCGCGCGGAGGCCAGCCTTACCCATCCGCGCGTTCCCCAAAGCGCCGCACCGCGGCTTAAGGGTCATCTTCAAAAGCGATGGCAGCCTCCAAGGCGGTCAAGGGAAGGTGAATGGGTTGGGGAAGGATGTCGGCCCCTCTCCTGGCCCTGGTGAACGCCGGTGTCCGGACTGGAAAAGGGAATGCCTGACGCGAAGGTCGCCCGCGCCGCCGATTGGACGCGATGTCGCCCGATCCGCAGGGCCAAGAGCCACGATCGGCCCTCGGTTCACCGCGAGCCTGTCATCCCTTGTCTCATCGATCCGGACCGGCATTTCCCCGGAAAGCGTGAGGATCTTGGTGCATAGGGGCCTTTGTGCCTTGGGCTTTGGGCTTTGGCGTCTTGGGGCCTTTGAACCTGAAGGCCTTGTGACTTCGGGCCTCGCAGCTTCGGGCTTTAGCGACATCGGGCTTTCGGGTCTTTATCCCGCATTCAAAAGCCGCGAGTGAAATGCTAAAATGGCCGCGCGTTCCCCCGGGAGCCGACGCCAGTCGCTGAGATGCGCTCGGGTCCGGGCGGAGCCATGCGGAGGGCAAAAATGAGCAGAGCCAAGACCGGCGCGGCAAGGGCCGCCTACTGCGAGATGCAGCTGGCCAATCTGGCCAAGATCGACATACCTGCCCAGGCAGAGGCCATGGGGCTCGAGCTGGACGGTTCGGGCACGAAAGCCAAGGCGAGGTTCATCGGAAGGGATTACCTCATCGGGAACGAAGGGGTGACCGACCCCTCCGGCGCGGAAGTCTCCGTGGACACGAAGAGCGTGCTCGCCCATTACCTGGCATCCAAGGGCCGGGGGGCGACCTCGGAGGAATTCGTGCCCATAGGCAGGCTCACCGGGGTCTCCGCGGGCGCATCGGCGGGCACGAGCCCCAGCGACCAGATCTTCAAGCCTTTGGGTGACAAGTTCGGGCCCGACTTCGAGGCCTTCAAGAAGGCCGCCCTCGCCCTGGGCGCCGAGCACCGGGGGCTGAGCCAGGCCGGGGCCCAGTCGTTCCTTTTCGCCAGCCTGCCCAAGCTTCCCCTGAAGGCGGAGTTCTTTGAAGCGGACGACGAGTTCGATGCGGAAATCAAGGTGCTCTTCTGCGCCAACGCCACGAACTTCGTGATGTATGAGATCCTAGAACTGACCGTCATGTGCCTTGTGGCGTCCATGCTCATGGAGGCGGGACTCATCTCCGATCCTGCGGAACTGCAGTCGAGCTTCATCTGACTTCTGCCTGGAGCCATCGACGGTTGACCCGGAGCGAGCGGGGCCTTGCCGGGCTTACGGGGGAAGTGGCGCTTACCGCGAGGGAGGGGCTGACCCGGCGGGGCGGGAGGGCCGTCATGCCGTCGCGTGGCGACCCTTGTCTCGCCGCAGGCGGGAAGCCGCGGAGCCTTTGTGGCACATTGCGCACATTGCGGGCCGTCCCTGGCGGCATTACAGGCAGAAATTGCGGTATGCCGTAGAATTCAAGTGACATTGAGGGACGACCTGGACACATTTCAGACGGAAACGGTGAAAAGCTTGAGCGCCAAAGCAACATTGAGGCCTTTGGAAGAACTCCCGTCGAGCTCAATGGAGGTTGGAGCCGGGCCAGAGCGTAAATGAGGCCTTGAATCTAAGTATCAAGTTTGTCATTGAGCATAGTTCGCAATGAGTGTTGTGCCGGTCTTCTTTGTAATGTGGCACGTCTTGTCGCAGATGACTGACAGGGATGTGGCGGGCGTGGTGGGTCAGCTGGTCGAACCCAGGTTTCTGAAGGAGCTCCCCGTCGGTGAGGTTGAGGAAGTGCTTCAGATCCAGTAGCCCGATGACGGTTTCCAGGTTCGCTGTGGGCATGCCGTTGCCGGCGGCAGTATGCCTTCTTAATCATGGCTATGTAATGTCGACAACAATAAATATTGATTAGTACCGGAAACATAATGATTGTAATGAAAATTGATTTCACTGCAAAAATCCCCTCCCTCACCTCCTGGCAGTCATTTGATGGCCGAGTATCTGGGTAAAGGGTGCGCAGATGTGCGGTGGTTTAAGGCTTTAGCGCCAGGATGCCAATGCGATGGCCCCATGAAGATCCGCTTCCCTGTCGAGGTGGAGGGTTTTTGCAGTGGAATCAAAATTTATATATTACACATTTTAAATATGGCAGTCGAAGAAATATCACGAATGCTGACCGGCGATTCCGGAAAATCGAAATGCGGATCGGAAATTCAAGGCTGTTTTTATTTGTTGCGCCTTTCTGTGCCTGGTCACATTCAGTGCTTAAAGAAGCACTGAATCCGATATTAAATTTTACTCGCCTTGATGACTTATCAATTGTCTCATCTGGTACCCTGGCACTGTCATAGAGAGACAATCACTGCTAAACACACTCCGAACGATGGGTTCATGCCTGATTCTCGCTCGCTATGTCATAGGGAGCGTCACCTTGTTGAGCTTGGGCAGATGGGATTCAAGCGAAAACCCCTCCGATAGGCATCGGAGTAGGAACGGATTGCGTGACGTGGTGCGCTTACGGATCGAGCTGAATGTTAGCGCCGTTCAGAGGGTGATCTGGTTCGCTCGCACATCGCGGTGTCGAAGGGCCCGGAGGGCCCCTTTGGCCCCGTCCAGCCGCTTGTCACACACTACGACCTGTCCCTTCACATGATTGGGACGGGGACTGGGTCTCCAAAGGCACTCATGAGGGAACAACCTCGCCCGTGTCTCATTTTTTTTAAGCACAGATGTCGATGCCATCACGTCAACCTCGACCCGAACGTACCCCGCCAGACTATGTTGTCTTGACAGCTGACATTTACGTTGGTTTGCTTCAGGGACTGGGATAAGGTTGTCATTGCTGGGAAGACGGTGGTTGTCGGCCTGGACCTTTAACGTGGTAGGCTTTCGCACTGGAACTCGGGCACAGGAGAGCTCTTCGTTCAGTAAGGGGGCTATCAGGGAGGCCCTTGCCCTCCTGAACGTTCCGAAGGAGGCTCTTGTCCGCCGGACTACTCTGTAGGAGGTTCATGCAGCCATATCGCTGTCCCGAGCGGGTTACCTCTATGGGAGGTACGACCTGAGACTGAGGCCGGTGGAAAGGCTGCCACTTGCCCTGAGAAAGCGGTGTTGACGAACTTGACGGCCAGCGGCTTTCACTCGCCTCCCTTAGCGGTGAACGGATACGTGCTTTCCTCGAAATATGATATAGTAGCTCCAGTCAGATGTCACGAACAAGCCTAGGCCTGTCAAAATCAAGGGTGGAAGTGGGCATCTTGCCGCCTCAGCGAACCGTGAGCATCTAGGAGGTCACATGACTACGAAGTCGTTGCCACTGGGCGATCCTTCTTTTCGGGAAATCATACAGGGGAATTTTCTTTACGCTGACAAGACCAATTACATACGTCAGCTGATCGAAGGCCCCAAGAGCTGTTTCCTGTCCCGGCCAAGGCGGTTCGGCAAGACCCTTCTGGTCGACACGCTCGATGAGCTGTTCCGTGGGAACATAGAGCTTTTCAAGGGACTGAAGATAGACGCAAAACACGACTATGCCTTCGAAAAGCACCCGGTTTTGAGGATGAGCATGGCCTACGACCAGCTATCAACCAAAGAAGACCTTGCAGACGCGATCAATACGGACTTGAGATATGCGGCAGAAATTGAAAATTTGACTATTTCGACACAATCCTTCAGTGTTGCTTTGCGGGAGTTGTTGGCAGGACTTTCCCAAAAGTACGGGTTCGGCACGGTCGTCCTGATCGATGAGTACGATACCCCGGTGGTCAGGCATATATCGAACCAGAAACTCGCATCGGACAATCGCGAGGTACTGTATGATTTTTACACGTCCATAAAAAAGAATCTGAATTTCATCCGCTTCATTTTCGTTACGGGAGTGACAAGGTTCACCATGACGGCTCTGGACTCCGGGCCAAACAACTTCGTGGATATCTCGCTGAATCCTGACTATGCCGGGATCTGCGGCTTCACAATCAGCGAGTTCAACAAACTTTTCTCCAACAGGTTAAAGGGGATCCTCAAAGTACTAAAAAAGGAAGGCATAATGGACCGGAGTGCCGACTGGAATGATCTGAGGGCGAAGATCATGAAATGGTACGATGGCTACAACTGGCTTGGATCTCAGACGATCCTAAATCCCTACTCGATACTACATTTTTTTCTGGAAAAAAATTTTGGAGATTTCTGGCCGTCTTTAGGGATTCCGACGCATCTATCCGCCCTTGTGAGAGAACAGCCCTTGGAATTCATGCAGCCAAGCTTTAAAAGCTATACTTCAAGCCAGATCAGGAAAATCGAGCTTGGAGGGCTTGAAGCCGTTCCCGTTCTGTTTAACAGCGGTTACCTGACTATAGACAGGAAAGTTTTCAAAGATGTGATCGATGGCACTGAAACCGATAAAGTCGGAAAGTTCACATTCAGGATTCCTAACAGGGAAGTTCGCTTGAATTACAGGGCCTCCTTTTTCCAGAACGCTTTCAACCTGACTGAACGATATTTTACAAATTTTTCCCAAAACCTACCCAAATTCCTGTCGGAAAGGGATCCTGTGCAGTTGGCCAAGTTATTGAGTGATCTCTTGAGCTCAATCACATATTTGCAGCATATTCCGAAGGAAAGCTATTACCATTCCGTACTTCAAGCGGCATTTATCGCCGCTGGGATCCCAGTCATGAGCGAGGTGCCGGGTGCCCATGGCCGCTCCGACATGGCGGCGACGCTCAAGGGCGGGGTCCGCATGGCAATCGAGCTGAAATACCGCCATGCGGGCACAGGTGAAGACGAGAACAACCCTGCCGTCAAAGATCTCGCGGCTAAGGACCTCGCTGACGCCCTGGACGATGCCGAGCTACAGTTGAGGCAAGGGAAGTACGGCGAGGCCCTCATGGCTATCGGCAGCGATATCATATGCCTGGCCCTGGCGGTTCGCGGACGTGCCCAGGTGTCGGCGCGTTTCGTTGAACCGCGGGGGACGGGCATATCCCCGACAGCCTGATCCCGAGGTAAAATGGCGGCTCTCCGCAGGTGAAAAGAGGTGTGTTGCGGGCGAAACGAGTCGCCTTACGGGAAAAGAGGCAGCACGCGGGCGAAATGAGTCGCCCAGGTGGCGAAACGAATCGGCCAGGTGCCGAAACGAATCGGCCTGGTGGCGAAACGAATCGGCCAGGTGGCGAAACGAGGCCCCGCCACGCGGGGTGCGTACCGATGGCGAAATGTCGCGCCTCCAGGCCTCGCTCCCGGCATACGCCTTCTTGATGATCGACCTGAGCTTGAAGTCCCGAGGGGTGGAGAGGGCCTCGGACTTCAAGCCGTATGCGTCTTACTTGCGGTTCACCGCGAGGAACGTGCCGCAGTCGAAGGAGGCGTGATCCGGCGCATCCCCCATGGAGCAGGCAACACCAGGCCGATGGCAGTCGGTCTGTGCGGGCGTTCCTCGTCGCCCGATGCCTCGCCATGACGGGGATTGGCCTCCGGAAGCGCCCAAGAACCCAAGCCCGACACGCATCCGCTCAGTCTCGTGTGTGCAACAGCGATGACGGGCATCCGGCCAAGCGAGGGGGCGTTGCCCCGCCCTGACGCCTTCGCCGTGCCCGCCTGAAACCCCGACGCGTCCATCGGTCGGGGCTTCAGTTCATGCCTACCAGGGCGCCGCACGCCCTCAGAGCCTCTAGGACCTCGGTCAGGGGCAACCCGATCACGTTGGAATAGCTCCCTTCAAGCGATTCCACCAGCACCGCCCCCATGGGACCTTGGATGGCGTAGGCGCCCGCCTTGTCCATCGGGTCGCCGGTGGCCACATAGGCCTCTATCTCAGAGGCATCAAGCCGCCTGATCCTGACCGCGGTGGAGGCCTGGCCCTCGATGAGGGAAGATGCGGTCATAACGCAGAAGGCCGTAAGCACCTCGTGGGTCCTGCCGGAAATCGCGGAGAGCATCCGGACAGCTTCCGCCGCGTCACGGGGCTTCCCGAGCATGACGGGGTC
>JAISFS010000209.1 GCA_031263485.1 Deltaproteobacteria bacterium
ATCATGGCCGATGCCTGGGAAGGCCGCATGGATTTGCCTAAAGAAGACAGACTATCTCGAAAGTTCTCGCTGGCAGAGATGATGATGAGGCTTGGAACGTACCGCAAGACAACTTTTTCTGATCGATATGAGGCGGTCTTCTCCGCGCCCACTAAGGCCCAGCGTTCGATCTTTCGGGCCTTCGGGGTCAAGGCCGCTGATTAACCTAGCCATACTTTGATGGGATTTTGAGTAAGGAAGCGTTGCCTCATGTGCATATGGTGATCTCGTTATTCAAACGATGGTTGTTAGGAACCCACCAGGGAGCTGTTAGCCATGCGCAACTTGAATACTACTTAGACGAGTTCGTATTCCGATTCAATAGAAGGACTTCAAAGAACAGGATTTTGCTTTTCCACCGACTTGTCCAAAATGGAATTCGCATTGAGCCTGTCCTTATAAATGATATTTCGAAACCTTCACATCCATTTTTCGGAAATTCTAACAAGCCAAATAGGTCAGATAGAGAAAAAAATCCATAGGAATGCAATTATCATACCAGAAATTTATAGACATAGTCTGTATATTGGCACTATCATTGCATTATTATGCATATTGAAAGCCAATGCCATAACTTGACTTTTGGTTTTCTGCCACAACCATCGAAATCATATTCCAAAATTAATGACTTTTCTCATACCCACGTCATGTTTATAGGGGGGGTGAGGACGAAGAGTTTACCCACGTCATGTTTATAGCCAGATTGCCCGAATTCACTGATAGCGACCCCCGTTAGACCCGCTCACAATGCCGCAGCGGTCACTGAAGGGCCGCCGAGATCCGAACCGGACAATATCTGCGGCCTATGGGTTACCTGCGGACGAAGGTGTCAATGCCGTTGAAGCCCGTCTCATGGAACTTCGCCATGAAATCGCCGCTCCAAAGTCTGCCCCTTGACCTTCTCCCTCCACCTCCACTTCCTAAAGCCGGAAAATCTTCAAAATCCCGACCCGCCCCCCCCATGCCGGAGCTCATACGCAGTCGACGTTACAGCGGCAAACCCATTCCTGCCACGCAAGCGGCGGACTGACCCCGCAGAATAGAAACATGACACGGATCCCGACTACAGGTCGACACTTATCCCCCAAGGCATATCAATCTTGAGGTCAGTGAAAAAAGCCCCTCCGAGCCTGAAGAGAAGGGCAAAATCACACGCGTATCAATCAGGCCGGACTTCAATGTCGGATTGGGCGAAATATCGTCTCTGCGGTCAATCCAGATGCGCCTGGGGCATCCCTTGAATGGAAAGGCGTGTTGTCTCCGTGAAGTCCAATTCATACTTTTTACACATACCTCAATCTTAGATGCCGCCCTCGCGGTTTACGCTCAATATCCGTTCAGATCTCGCCTCCAGGGGCAGAAAAAAGAGTATGATGAAAGGGCTGACGGATGAGGTTGAGTCAGCGACTTCCGCCACGCCGGAGGCGGCACAATTGCTTGACTTTTTACCCACGCCGGACTTCATCCGTCTCATCGTGCGAAGAGCCGGCAACCCGTTAAACACTGGACTTACCTATGCCAAAGACCATCCGCCGCCTCCATCTCGGCGACTGCCTGCAAGCCCTCAGGGACCTCGTACCCTCCGGCTCCGTCGATCTCGTCTACCTCGATCCACCCTTCAACTCCAGACGCCTTTACAGCGCCCGTCTCGAGAACGAGCCTCGTGCCGCCGCCTTCGATGACACGTGGGCATGGGACGCCGAAACCGAAGCCGAGATGGCTTTCGTGACGGAGAACGGCCCGCCCGCCCTTGCTCGTCTCCTTAACGCCTTCAGGGAGACCGCCGGAGACGGAATGGCCGCCTATCTCGCGATGATGTCCGCCCGGCTTCTCGAGCTCAAGCGGACGCTCAAGCCGACCGGCTCGCTCTACCTCCACTGCGACCCCACGTCCAGCCGCTATCTGGGCGTCGTCGCGGACGCCGTCTTCGGGAAGGGGACATTCCGCAACGAGATAGCGTGGAAACGCACCTATTCGCACGGAGGCGCCAGGAAATGGGGGGCAGTGCACGACGATCTGCTTTTCTACGCCATGTCCGACGGCTACACGTGGAACCGGACGTATGCCCCCTTCGCCGGGGAATACGCCGAGGGGGCTTACGGCATCGCGGACCCGGACGGCAGAAGGTACCAGGCGATAACCCTTACCGGTGCCGGCCATACGGGGGGGGAATCCGGCATGCCGTGGCGGGGCGTCGACCCTTCGGCCGTCGGGCGCCACTGGGCCGTACCCAGGAAGAATCTCGCCGAACTCGGCCTCGCAGACGTCCCGAAGGGCGTGCATGCCGCCCTGGACCGCCTCGATTCGCTCGGGCTGATATCCTGGCCCAAAAACGGGAGCGTCCCGAGGTTCAAGAGATATCTCGACTCCGCCCTGGGCACGGAACCGCAGGACGTGATAACGGACGTCAACCGGCTGTCCAAAAATTCAGGCGAGGGGACGGGCTACCCCACCCAGAAGCCCCTGGCGCTTCTGGAACGCCTGATCGCCGCCAGCTCAGGCCCCGGAGACCTCGTGCTCGACCCGTTCTGCGGCAGCGGGACGACCCTCGTGGCCGCCGAAAGGCTGGGCCGCCAATGGATCGGCATCGACATGAGCCGTCTCGCCATATCCCTGGCCGAACGGCGGCTGAGGGACGGCTTCGGGCCCCGGAAGCTTAAATGGGTCCTCACGGGATCCTCCAGTGAGCCGGCCGCCTCCCCGTGATCGCCGAAGGAAGATTCCCTTGCAAAAACCATACCCATTGACAGGGACGCGGAACGCTTTACGGCAACCCATTGGCACCCTTGCGTTAAAGCCTTAAATTACTGCCCGTCTGCGTTCCCTTCACCCAGACACTCTGCCCTTAAATGACTACCAGGATGTGAGTGAGGGAGTTTTTGCAGTTGAATCAAATAAAGAGACTGAGGGGTCCGATCAGGCGGAAGACGCCCGTTGGAGGCGGAGACGTCCCCGCACCCGAATTCCAGCGTCCATCTTTCCCCGCTTCCCCGCTTCCCCGTGCAACCCTTGAAGGGTCGCCGTGAGCCTGGTAACATAGGTATCATATGTGCTTTGTTGCCGCTTGCGGCCCCTCTAATCACCCCCGTTCGTCCAGGCCCAGGCCGTGTCGCGGGGGTTTTCACGGGCAACACCATGATAAGTTCGCTTGAATTATTCGCAGGAGCAGGCGGCCTCGCCCTCGGGATGCATCGGGCGGGGTTCCGGCCCGTTGCCCTTCTGGAACGGGACAAAGACTCCTGCGAGACCCTTCGGACGAACCTGGCCGCCTTCGGCGGCGGCCCCGATAGTCCCAAGGTGATCCAGGCCGATGTCAGGGACGTTGACTATTCCGAGTTCGCCGGCCGCGTCCGCTTCGTGACCGGTGGGCCTCCGTGCCAGCCCTTCTCGCTCGGCGGAAGGCACAGGGGCCGGGACGACGGGCGCGACATGTTCCCGGAGGCCGTTCGCGCCATCAGGGAGTTGCGCCCACTCGGGTTCCTTTTCGAGAACGTGAAGGGCCTGCTTCGCGAGTCCTTCGCCCCCTATTTCGGATACGTCCTCCTGCAGCTCTCCTGTCCTGACGTGCCCCCGCGCGAGGGCGAGGCATGGGAGGACCATCTCCGGCGCCTGGAAAAGCGCCGCGCTTCGCGCACAGGCACCGACCTCGACTACGACGTGGCCTTCCGCCAAGTAAACGCAGCTGACTACGGCGTTCCACAGACGAGGCACCGCGTAGCCATAGTGGGTTTCCGGACAGATCTCGGCGCAAAGTTTTCCTTTCCGATGCCGACCTGTTCCAAAGAAGCCCTCATCCGGGCGAAGGGCGAAGGCTCATACTGGAAGGAACACGGGTTACCCGTCCCTCGCCGAGGGAAGCATGGTCCAAGCCCCGCAGGTCTCGCGGGGACAGCCCCTGCCGGACGGTGGCGAACGGTCCGTGACGCCATCACCGGGCTACCGGATTCGTGTTCCGGGAATGCTAACGGCATCGCCAATCACGAGCCCCGCGGCGAGGCCAGAGCATACAGGGGACATTCCGGCAGCGTCATGGACGAGCCGTCAAAGGCGCTCAAGGCCGGCGTCCATGGGGTACCGGGCGGCGAGAACAGCGTAGAGACCGCCGACGGCGGCCTGAGGTACTACACTGCCAGGGAAGGCGCCAGGATCCAGACCTTTCCCGATGAGTACACGTTCAGCGGCTCCTGGTCGGAAAACATGCGTCAGATCGGGAATGCGGTACCCGTCCTGCTCGCGACCGCTTTAGGAGTATCTGCGGCTCAATGCCTCCGTGAAGCGGACACTTACCATGGATGACGGCAACGTGGGTACCCCGCGACCCTTCAACCCGCTGGACAAGGCCAGCCTAGCAAAAAGCCTGGCCAACGCGCTCATGCTCGCGGAACCTCTGCCCATGCCCCCGGAACGAACCCCCGGCGCGGGTGTCTACGCCATTTTTTATAACGGCGGCTTCGCAGCGTACACACTCCTGGCTGAGAGGGACGGCGGCAGGTCGCTTTACCCCATCTACGTCGGCAAGGCAGATCCGCCGGGCTCCAGGAAAGGACTGACCCTGGAAGAAGGCGAGTCCAGCTACGCGCTCTTCCAAAGATTAAGGCAACATGCAAAATCCATTGGTGAGGCCCTCAATCTGGAGCTGTCCGACTTTTCATGCCGCTTGCTGGTCGTGGACGCCATCTGGATACCGCTGGCGGAGGCAGCGCTGATCCGGCGGTATCAGCCGCTCTGGAACGTAGTTGTTGACGGCTTCGGCAATCACGATCCCGGAGGAAAAAGAAAAGACGGCACCATATCCCAATGGGATAGCCTGCATCCGGGTCGTTTCTGGGCAAAGCCCCACCGGCAACGCGTCGGCCTCCCCGAAGAGTTGCCAGAGAAAGCCAAGGCGCATCTGGACAGCTTCTTCAAGGACCATCCCCCGGCAATTAGTTGAGGAGACACTCCAAGGACCACGCCAAAGAGCTAAAGCTTATCGGTCTGGACATTGTCATCTTCTTCGCCGCAACTGAAAACAACACGAGGAAACCGATCGGCCTCCGTTTACGGATGTACAGACGAAAATGCGTCCATCCCTACAGCCGTGACCTGACATTCCGTTGCGCACCCGAAGCATCAATGAGCCGCACCTCGCTGGCGGCGGACTGACCAGCCAGAGGTAGCTTACTTGTGGACTGAAAAAACCTTCAGGGAAGGCCTCTAACAGACGAGAGAGCCTTTCGTTACAAGCCCCTACAGATTAGACCCTTTCGGGCACGGCTTTGACCTCGTTCGGAGTCTCTCCCCAACGATGGGTCTGGCGGTTCCATCGAGTCTGAAAGTCTCCGGCCAGGCGGCCGCTCTCCATCAGGCATTCCTCCTCCTAAGGGATCGCGTCCTTACCGCCGAGACAATACCACAAACGACGTGTCCGGCCTCCGCAGGCATGCTTTCGCATTCCTGCGGCCTGACCCCGAAACCCCTCCGGAAGGCAGCGATTCCGCGGAACTCCGCAAGTCCGGAGCCCGGAATGGCGTTTCCCCCAAGACCTGGACGCGTCTCTCGTATTACGGAAAGATTCTGGCAGCATATCCGCAAAAATTAGTAATTCCTCATTCCAATCCCACATCGCACTCCTGTCGTCACCTTAGAGCCGACTAAACCCACGAAATCGGCACCCAAACCAACACGCCTTTTCACGGAAAGAGCGTTTCGGATCCCTGTCCCGTCACCTGACCTCAAGACTGTACTCCTTTCGCGCCTGCCGACCTTTCGCCTAAGTGGCTCTCTTGACAGAGCGTTTCAGATTGAGTACCTTTATCTGACTCCACTGCCACTCTCTTTACCCTCTCCGGTCCCTCTCTCCCGGAGTCGGTCGGCCACAGCGCGCGATGGCGGCCCCTGTCGTTAGGCGGCCAGCCGGAGTTGCGCCATGGCGACCCCCTTCCGGAGCGCCGGGTCTCACCCTGTCTTCCGGAGCTTTCCCGCTTAAGGCCCTGAATTCGGCCTTGCGGGGATGACTGCGGCCTGTCGCGGATTTAGGAATAACGTTTTTGCGCCGGATCCTATTTTCAGGATCCGAAGAGAAAGGATTGCGGTCGCGTCGCGTCTCGCAACCCGGTCGCCTGGAAACGAAGCACTTTGGAAAATTCAGGAAAATTCAGCCGCCGGAAAGCCGCCGCGCCAAGGCCAACGGTCAGGACTGCCGCAGGCGATCCCTCCAAGCCGCTCGAAGGGCAGATCCGCCCGGAGGACCTCAAGGGCTTCCCGCATGCCGAGCCGCAACCAGCGGCCTCCCGGTCGGTTATGCCTTCACCCGTGACCGTCACCGTTCAAGCACCTTCCGTAACGGTCAACTCGGCACCGGTCGACTCCGGTCGCCCCGAGGTCCGGTTGCGTCCGGGCGCACGACACAATCCCGCCCGGACAACATCCGAGCCGGCCATGGCCGAGCCCGCACGGGAAATGTTCCCTGCGGAAGAGCCGGGCGGACCGGAACCGTCGGCCGACGTGAAGCCCAATGGCATCAGGCGCCCGCGCCAACGGCCCCTCGCGACGGAAGATCCGGCCCGGCCTCCGGAAAAGCGGAAGACGCGCGGGCGTCCGGTTCGGGATGGGGACGGGGACTTCCCGGATCCCGAGTCCACGGTCGAGCCCGAGCCGCCGAAATACCTGGAATTTCCGGAATTCCCGGATTTCCAGGAATCGCCCGGCGACGATGGCCAGGCAGAGCGGGAGGACCCCGAAGATCTGGAAGGGCCACGCAAGCCATCCGCCAAGGGCGTCCCGGCCGGCGCGCCCCCCTCCCCCGGCAACCGCCCGGTTATCTACCCCCGCAAGGGCAAGGCGGTGGTCCTCTTTTGCGGGTGCGGCGGCCTCTCGCTCGGGCTCAGACGCGCTGGCTTCCGCGTGGCGGGCGCGGTGGAACGCGATGCGGCGGCCGTGTCCCTGCACGTGAAGAACGTTCCCAACTGCCGCGTCTGGCACGAGGACTTGAGGCTGGTTTCCCCGGACGAGATCATGGACGCCCTGAAGCTCGTGCCGGGCCAACTGGATCTCTTGGCGGGCTCCGTGCCCAGCCGGGGCCTGCGATCGCGCACCGACGTCCGCGGGACGGCCACCCGGGAATTCGGGACGCATTCCCCCGAGCCGCCGGAAAACGCGGCAGCGTCACCCGGCTGCAAGCCGGAAATGGCCGCGGGGGCCGCAGGCCCCGAAGCCCCGCAATCCGCGCCGCTCACCTTGGAGCAGCTGGCCGAGATGGCCTCGTCCGCGCCCGCCCCGAGGCCATGGCCACAAAGCGACGTCCGCTGGCGCGTCCCAAGCCCCTTGGGCCCCCAGGGGTCCGACGGCGGCTCCGAGACCGGCCGGGAGCCGCCGGTCGACCGGCCCCATGCCGAGTCCGCCGCTCCGGTTGCCGTTTCAGCCTCCTCCGGCGACGTGCCCCGCGAACCCGATGCCGAATCCGGCGCGAAGACCGCCGAGGCCTTAGCGCGCGCCGGAGAATCGGTCGCCGGCATCGCCGGGACCGGCGCTGCCGGCAATTTGAGGACGGGCAAGCCCGGAGCGCCCGAAGCCCCTGCGGCGGCCCATCTGGCCGCGGCGGTGGAGGACCAGCTGCGCCGCCAGGGACGCGCCATGCGATCGCGTCCTGGCCGCCCGTCCGCGGCGGAGGAGCCGGACATGGTCCGGGAGTTCGAGCGGTTCGTCGAGGCCCTGCTACCGAAGGCCATCCTGCTGGAGACGCAGTGGGGCTTCTCGCGGATGGGCCGCTTCGAGGGCTTCCGGCGGAGGATGGCGCGGCTGGGCTACGGGGGCGCCTGGAGGGTCCTGGATCTGGCCGACTTCGGGGTACCCCGGCACTCCAAGAGGCTCGTCTACCTGGGCACCTCCGGAGGGGCCCCCGCGCACGTGACTTTGGCGCGGGGCCAGGGCGCGACCGTCCGGGACGCGATAGGCGACCTGGGCGCCCCCGACCCCTTGAAAGACAAGGCGCACTCCACGAGGACGACCGACTATCAGCTTAAGATGATCCGGGCCGTGCCAAAGGACGGGGGGAGCCTCTCTGACGTTCCGGATGAGATCCGCGCGAGGTTCCCCCGGGCGCTGGCGCGCAACAGCGGCGCCTACGGCAGGCTGGCCTGGGACTTCCCGGCCCCCGAGGACAGCGCCGAGTGCCTGGATCCATCCGTCTCCCGCTGCCTGCACCCCCAGGAGGACAGGGTCATCACCCTCCGCGAGCTCTCGCTCATAGCCGGGCTCCCCCCCGACCTCGCGATCCCGGACCCGTCGGTCGGCCGCGCGGCGCTCGCTGCCGCGCTGAGCGGCGCCTGCCCACCCGCATTCGCGGAGGCCCAGGCCCAGGCGCTTCTGAAGGCGCTCGCGCCGCCCAAACCCGAGCGGACCCAGGCCAGGAGGAAGACCAAGCCCATCCGCCCCAAGCGCCGCTGGAAGACCTACCTGGAAACCATCGCCAAGGCGGAGGAGGACGCGAGGGTCGGGTTGAGGGCACGGGCCTCCGCCGCGGACGGGGTCGCAGACGATCCCTTCGTCGAGCTTGACCGCCCCGATGCCGATGCCGGAAATTACGATGCCGGAAATCCCGATGCCGGACATTTCGACGCCGGAAATCCCGACACCGGAAAACCCGACACCGGAAAACCCGATGCTGGAAAAGACCGGCCTGCGGGCAGAAGGCGCAAAGCCGCCGCAGTCAGGGACGCCGGAACCGCCGCAGGGAAAAGGGGCGGGAACTCTCTTGGAGCACGCGGCGACCGGGACGGCCAATTCGATCGAGCCTCGGCGCCTGCGGCCGGACTTGCCGACGCTGACTTTCCGACCGTCTCTCCCGGAAATGACGAAACCTCCGCAGCCCCGGAAGGCAAGGCCGACGAGGGCTTGAACGAGATGGCGGCAATCGGCAAGGCGCCAAAGGCATCCAAACCTTCAAGGGCCTCAAGGGCCAAATCCGACAATGCCTCCGCAGGCGATGGCGACAAGCACCGCGAGTCCGAAACCGGCGCCCCCCCAGCCGACGGCGAGGCCCCGTGAGGCCGGGTCCGGACCCGGCGCCCCGCCCGGTTACGGCGGGAGAACATGCTGCGGGATACGCGCGGCGTGCCAATCGTCCAGGCCTGGCGGAGGGCCTCGCGAAAGCGTGGCCCGTGGTGATCGGGCAAAGCTCCGTCCGGGATGCTCCATGCCGGCAACAGGCTCGCGACCGCTGCGGGATGCCCGTTCGGTCCACCATGGTCAACGTAAGGGCGAACGGAGGCTTCGGCGAACCGAGGCTTCAGAGTTCGGGGGCTTCAGAGTTCGGGGGCGGGAATGGCTCATCTCCGCATCTCTCCGTAACCGCCGCTTGTTCGGGCAGACAGAAGGTCGCCGCCACGACATCTTCATGTTCAACCAGAATTAGGAGGACGCGACTGATCCGGGCAAGCCGCCGGGGTTTCCACGCGCACGACTGATGAACCTTCAGAAGATCCTATACAGGAGGCTCAACCGCGAGCAGCGGGCGGCCGCCTCCAAGCCGACCAAAGAGGTCCTGTGCCTGGCCTGCCCCGGCGCCGACATCCTGAAGACCGTGGGCTGGCGCATGGCGCTCATCGCGGCGGGCGAGGGCGGCTCGGAAGGGATCCTGGCCCTCACGTTCTCGGAGCGCTCCGCCCGCGAGCTCACGCGCCGGGCCAACCAGGCCGCGGACGAGGCGGGCCTCCCCCGGGGCATCATGCGGGACGCCCGCGTGTGGACCGTGCCCGGCTACGCGGTGGAGATTCTGAGGCTGCTGGCTCCCGGGGAGGGCCTGCGGGTCCTGTTGGATCCCTGGAAGTTCTGGCTGTATCTGGTCACCCGCGCCAAGGGGCTAGGGCTCAAGGCCATCAAGGACGAGAGGGCCATGTCCTTCCAGGACGCCGCGGGGGGCGTGGCCATCGCCTGGAAGACCTTGAACGACGAGCTCCTGGATCTGGACCATCTGCCGGGACGGCCCGGGCCCGGCTCGGTCACGGATTCCTTGAGGAGGATCCGGGAATCGCTCGCCCACGACAGGGCGCTGGACCACTCGCTCGCCGCCAGGAAGGCGGTCGAGGCCCTGGAGGCGCTGGAGACTCTTGAGGCCCAGGAAAGGCCCGAGGCTGGAGAGGTGCGGGAGACGGCCTATCTCTCGCAGAGCGCGGGCACCCTGCAGGACACGGATTTCCGCTCCAAGTTGCCCTTCCCGGCGATACTGCGGGCCCTGGGCCGCGACGGGGCCCCGGAGGACGGCGAGGACGCCTATCCGGAAGGCAAGGAAGGCGAAGAGCAGGAGGCCCAGGACGGCACGGGAGGCCGTCAGGAGCCCGGAGCGGCGGCGCCCCAAAGCCATCAGCCGCCCGATCTCCCCGCGGCCTCCCCCGACGGCCGACCGCGCCCCGTCGCGGGCCCCCTCCCGTTGCGCCACCTTCTTGTCGAGGGATTCCAGGACGCGACCATCGCCCAGGCCAGACTCGTGACGCTTCTGGGAGCCCGCGCCGAAAGCGTCTTCATTTCCGGGGACGACGACCGCGCCATCGCCCCGGGCCGCGGCATCGGCGCCCGCAACACCCCGCCATTCTGGGGAAGGCGGAAACTGACCGACATCGTGACCGTGGGCATAAACGAAAGGGCCTCCGAGGACATCGCCCGCACCTCGGGGGAATTCGCGGCGCAGGCGCTTCCGGGCCGCAGGCACCCGAAGTCCATTTCCGCCCACCGCTCTAACCTGCCGTCGGATCTCAAGACCTTCGTCTTTCCTGACCGGAAGGCCGAGGCCAGATGGGTGGCATCCCGCATCGAGGGCCTTCTGGGCACCGCGTACCGGGACGGGAAAGGGCCCCGGGGCCTGACCCCCGGCGACTTCGCCATCGTCCTGCGCTCGCCGGGGCTCCGCGAGCTGGACCGCTCGCCGCGGCACTCGGCCTTCGCCAGGGCCCTGGCGGCCAAGGGGATCCCGTATCGCCTGAACGGAGGCGCCAACCCCTTCGACGTTCCCGCGACCAAGGCGCTCCTGGCGGCGCTGGAACTCTTGAACGACTCGGTGCTCAAGGCCGCTGACGTGGGGCTCACGTACGAGAAGTCCGTGCATCCGGTCTACCGCGGCCATTCCTCGTCCAGGCGCTTCGAGGCGTTCCTCGTCAAGTGCCACGCCGAGGTCCACCGCCCGGAAGCGGGAGCGCCGCCCGCGTCCCTGCAAAAAATCCTCTGGGATCTCCTGGAGCTCCTCAAAGCCTCCCGCGTGCTCTGCTCACGGCCGGGACTCCTGGATCGGCTCGGCCTCATCACCCGCATCGCCCGCGACTGCGACCGCCTGGGCACCGGGACCGACCCCGCCAGGTTCCAGGGCTTCCTGTCCATGCTCCGGCACTGCGCCCTTGAGGAAGGGGACTCGCCGGTACCCGAGGGCGGCGCCCCGCCGGATGCCGTGGACATCACCACCGTCCAGGCCATGGGCAGCAGGAGCCGCCCCTGCGTCTTTCTGGCGGACGTGGAACAGCTTCGCTTCCCCTTAAGGAACGGCACGTACACCGGGCTCCTTCCCAAAGAGGCGCTTGCCACGGCCCTGAAACGCGGGGCCTACCGCGTCGTCCGCGACAAGGAGGCGAGGCTCTTCTATACCGGTCTCACGCGGGCATGCCGCTACCTCTACGTGACCTCCTCGGAGTGGCTCCCGCGGGCCCGCCGTCCCGCCTTCAGATCGGAATTCTTCTCCCGGGTGCATCGCATAGCGGAGTGGGACGGCCTGAAGCCGGACCCGGAGGCGTTGCCCCCTGGCCTGATCCAGGCCCCCCCCGCGCGGCCGTTGGACGAGGCCGTACGGCCCGGCGGCTTCCCGGAGATCCTGAGCTACCTCTGCTGTCCGAAAAGCTACGAGTACATGACGATCCACGGCCTGGTCCCGGAGCCGCAGGCCCTCCCCCCACGGGCCGCCCGCCGTTTCGCGAAGCCTCGCCAGTCCGCCAATGCGTATGCCGGAGCAGGATCCGTAAGCGGAACGTCGTCCGGGGCCGGGCGGGGCAACGGATCAGGGCTCCCGACCGGGCAGGGCAACGGTTCGGTGACCGGGGCCGGGCAGGGCAACGGGTCGGTGACCGGGGCCGGGCAGGGCAACGGGTCGAGGACCGCGGCCAGGCAAGGCAACGGGTCGAGGACTGCGGCCAGGCAAGGCAACGGGTCGGAGACCACGACCGGGAAGAGCAACGGGTCAGAGAGCGCCACAGTCAACGATGCAGGGACTGCGGCTGACAACGTGAAATCTTCAATGGTTGCGGATGGTGTCGGGTCATCGTCAAAGGCAAGCAATGTCGGCAGAACAGGTGCCAGAGCATCGGCCAGAGCAAGGATCGCAACAGGCACCGGAACCGGGCCGGGAGCCGCGCCAGGTGACGGGGCCGAGCCGGGAGCCGCGACAGGCACCGGAGCCGGGCCGGGAACCGCGCCAGGCAACGGGGCCGACCCGGGAGCCGCGACAGGCACCGGAGCCGGGCCGGGAACCGCGCCAGTCACAGGGTCCGGGCTGGGAGCCGCGCCAGCTGACGGGGCAATGTCGGTGACGATGGCTGGCACCATGACAGACCTTCCTGCAAAGCCACGCCCCGGGAAGCGCCCGAAACCTGCTCCTGGCCCGCGCACCACAGGCTCCGAAAGCTGGGACCCTCGTCTGTTGCAAGCGGTAACCCCGGCCGCGACCGGCAACCCGCGAGACGCGCCCGCACCCGCGCCAGACACGGTCGCGGAAATCCCGTTGCGCGACAGTTCCCCGGAACTCGCCGAGGCCGGCCCGGACGTCTTCTACGCCCCTGCCGAAGGCGCGGTCATCGTAGGCCGGATGATTTTCGCGGAACCAGAGGAAAACGGCGGATCCGCGCGGCCGCCTGAGCTCGAGCCTGATCCCCGGGACACCAGCCCGGCCTTCCCCTTGAGCCATGGGAGCTTCCCTGAGGCATGGGAGGCCTGGGGGTCCGCGTTCCGTGTCCAGCTGTATTTGGATCTGGAAAACTATCCTGGAGAGAGACCGTCCGAGGAAAGCCGCCAGGGCGAGGAACCCGCCGGGGACGCCCGCCAGGCCAAAGCCCCGCCCGCCGATGCCCCGACCGCGCCGGACTATGACAATGCCGCATTCGCGGAGGTCCGTGCATCGGGCGGCGCGATCATGCGGGTGCCCAGGGGCATCCTGGCACTCCAGGCCGCCCGAAGCAACCTGGAGTGGGCTGTGAGGGGCATCCTGGCCGGGGACTTCCCCATGCGCCCCAACGCGTTAAAATGCGCCGCTTGCGGGTTCAGGAAGATCTGCGTCCGGGAGCCGGAACCCTTCAAGGCCAGGGCCTTCCCGCCGGATCTCCTGACGGCCGGCGGCCCCGAGGCGGCTCCTGCCCTGGCCGTGTCCGGAGAGGAGTGAGCCTTGCCCGCCGACCGGATGACCCCCGCGCAGCGAAGCTACTGCATGAGCCGCGTCAAGGGCAAGGACACCTCGCTGGAGCTCGCTGTCCGCTCCGAGTTGCACCGGCTGGGGCTCAGGTTCAGGAAGCACTACGAGGCGCTTCCCGGAAAGCCCGATGTGGCTTTCGTGCGCGCCAGGCTCGCGGTCTTTCTGGACGGCGACTTCTGGCACGGACGGAAGTTCGCGTCCTGGAAAGGCAAGCTCTCTGAATTCTGGCTCGCGAAGATCACCCGCAACCGTAAGAGGGACGAGTCAAACCGCCGCAAGATCCGGAAGATGGGCTGGAGCGTCGTGAGGATCTGGGAGCACGACGCGAAAGCGGATCTGGCCGGGGCCCTGGAGACAATCCTGAACGCCCTGGCCAAGGCGGCGGCGGCGAGAGGCGCCCCCGCTCCGCCGCTGGAGACCTTCAAGGCCCTCCCCCGCCCAACCTGGAAGGCCGCCAAGAAAGGCAAGTCCAAGCCCAGGGCACAAGCCAAGGCCAAGCCTGCGGATAAGCCCAAGCCGAAAGCTCCTGTCAGAGCCCGTGAGCAAGGGCCCGCCAAAGCTCCACCGAAAGGCAAGGCTGGTACCGCCGGGAAAGGCAAGGCTGGTACCGCCGGGAAAGGCGAGGCTGGGACCGTTGGGGAAGGAAAAGCCCTCGCAGACAGCGAGGCAAAGAATCCCGTGAAGAAAGGCCGCGCCGTGAAGGGCCAGGGCGGCGCCTCCAGAAAAGCTACGCCCGCCTCAGGGAAGGCCGCTACTGTAGCCGCGCCGGGAGGAGTCCACGCGTCCGTTGCTGGAGAGGGCGCTCCCCCAACGGCCCGTGCCGAGGACGGGCACCCGCTTCCGGCGTCAGCCGTCAAAGAGGCGCCTGCGGCCGGCCCGGAAGCTGGAGCGGAAAAGGACACGGAAAAGCCGCAACCTTCAACCACGCCGCCGATGGATTGAGCACCGCGCAGTTTTCCGCGTCACTTGCGTCGCAATGTCCGCGTATCGCGAATGCCAGCGCTGAAAATGTCTTCCGGCGCGGCTAGTTTTCCGAGATGGTCGTAGGCTGGTAAGCGAGGAGCCCGAGCGGGGCGCGCACCTCCGCCGTGCCGAAGAGCCTGGCGCGCTCGACTATCTCCGTGGCCCAGGCCGTATGCACCGCCTTCTCGCACATGCGCCCGTGGAGCCGGAAGACGGCGGGGCGGGCCGGGTCGAGGATCGCCGCAGCGGCCTCCAGCTCGTCCTTGGCCGCGCGGTACGCGGAGTTTATCATGTCGACCTGGCAGGGGTGGATCGCGGTCTTGGAGTACAGGCCGCGCCCTATGTCCATCTCCAGCTCGTGGGCCAGCACTGCGGGGCTCTCCAGCCCCTCGAAGCCCGGCGCGGTGAGCTCCAGCCCGGCAGGCTTGAAGACGGTGATGAGGCGGTCTATCACGTGCCCGACTGGTGACTCGTAGACGCTCCTGTTGATGTCCCTTCTGAGGCGCAGGATGCTGAAGAGATCCAGCCCGCCTATCCTCAAGGCCGCGATCCTCTCGGAAAGCGGGGAGCTCACGAGGTAGTCGCGAAGAAGGTAGAGCTCCGTCAAATCGAAAACCGCTGGCGTCTCCAGGATGGGCATGATCTCGAATGCCCCGAGACCGCGTCCTTCCAGGAGCCGGAAGTACGCGGGAAGCGTCCCGCGATCGGCCTTTGGCAGGACGAAGCCCGTGATCCTCGCTATACCGTGCATCGAGAGGAGCGCCTCCAGGACTCGGGGGCTGCGGGGCCTTATGAAGCGGCAGATGCCGCCCTCATCCAGCCTGGACAATGCCCTGCGGATGTTCTCCAGGGCCAGGGGAAGATCCTCCTCGCTTACCGAGTCCTCGGTGCAGAAGACGACCGAGCGGAGCCCGGGGAACTTCTCCCCGTTCCCCGCCTCCGCCAGATCTGAGCGGAGGGCGGGCATGTACATCGTGGCGCCGTACTTCAGTGATTTCACGGGAGCCCTCCTGACACGCTCATGTCGATTATCAATGTCCCGATGCTTGGAAGCTTTTCGGAGGCATCACGACATGATGCGTTTCAAGGCAACAACAGCTCAGAAAAACGGTTAAGATGAAACATTGGGCGAAAGCCGCGGCGCATAGTTTCCCTTCCGAAGACCAGCTTGCGGGGCGGCGCCCCGCATCGGGCGCGATTCCCCGCATCGGGCGCGATTCCCCGCATCGGGCGCGGCGCCGGCATCCGGCACGGTGCCCGCCGCAAAACCCGGCTCAGGGTCCCTTCGGCGCGGCATGCCCAGGGCCTTTCTCCGCTCCCCCCTCCGCGGCGGCTTCGCTCCCCCCCGCGCCGCTGACCTTCCTGATGAGCGCCGCCGCCCGGTAGGCCAGATCCGGAACCCTTTCGACCGGCACCCCGCGGGATGCGGCCAGGAGCATGGCGTGACGGACGTCCGGGTCGTCGGGGTCGCGCACGATCAGCAGCTCGGGGCACCGGCGCAACAGCACCCGCGTACTCTCGCCTATGCCCGGCTTCACATGGTTCGGGTCCGTGACCCCGTAGTCCCGGCGGACCGATTCCAGGAAAGCCTTGCTCCGCGCTTGCGCGGCCTTTCTCTCGGCGGGCGGGACCCCGGCGGCTCTCGAGACGATGCCCGGATCGTCCCGGACGGCCTTTTCCGCGGCTAGCGTGATCCTGTCGGCAGTCGCGACCGACACGTCGTGCCGTGCCAGTCCGGCGTAATATACGCATCCGTGGAAGTCTCCCTGCCCCGTCAGCGCGGGGTTCAATATCGTGCGGCTCACCAGCCCCGACACGGTGCTGTTCAGCAGACTCGTGGGGATCAGCCAGTCGTCCGCGCCCGCCGCCAGAGCCGCCTCCCCGCAGAGATCCGAGAGGACCGCCAGCCCTCCGGCAACCCGGGGATCCGCCGATGCCAAGGATTTCCTCAGCTCCCGCGCTATCACGCCCTTGCCGGTCCATCCGTCCACGTAGACGGCGGAACCCGAAGGGCGGCTCCGCGCGACATGGTTCAAGGCGTTCATGTCCGCGCCGCGGTCCCTTATGACCGAAAAGGAGTAATGCGCCGCGTCCCTGCCGAAGATCCCGCGTAGGAGCCTCGCCAGGACCACTCCGGCAGGGGTGCCGCTCCTGGCGATGGACATGACGGTCACGGGCCCGGGCCTTCTCGCGATCAGCGCCGCTACCCTCGCGAAATCCGCTGCCAGGCGCGGCAGGTTCCTCTCCATGGCGTCCTCGAAGACCTCCATGTAGAGGGGGTCAGGCGCGGCCTCAGGGCCTATCATCTCACTGTAGTGGCTCGAGCCGGACTGGATGCGGAGCTCCCTTTCCTCGATGTCCATGGGCTTGAGCTCCACGGGCTTCAGAAGGAATATCGCGTCCTCGGGCGCGTAGCTTCCGGAAAACGGAACGCTCACTCCGGCCCCCTTTCCGCCTCATGGCCTTTTGGCTCCGCCGACGCCGCCGGCCCCCTTTCCGCCTCATGGCCTTTCGGCTCCGCCTGCGCCGCCGACCCCATTTCCGCCTCATGGCCTTTCGGCTCCGCCAACGCCGCCGCCCCCATTTCCGCCTCATGGCCTTTCGGCTCCGCCGACGACGCCGCCCCCCCTTCCGCCGCCATCGCCGCCGGGGCGATGCCTCCAGCCGCCAATGCCGACACCTCGATGGTCCTTGTCGCCTCCTCAGCCGATCCGCCGCCCGCAGTCTCCAAGTCAAGAACGGTGCATCGCTCCAGGCGCAATCCCGCCAGCTGGCTCCCCGCAGGCGTCAGCCTCAAGTCGCATTCGTCGAGAAAGCCCAGATCAGAGAGGCTGTCGCCCAGGCCAAGGGCCAGGAACTCCTCCCGGGCTTCAGGGAGGCGGCTTTCCATGAATCGGCGCACTGCCGGCCCCTTGTCCAGGTACATGGGCAATGCGGCGAGATTGTTGCCGTTCATCCAGATCCTGGCCTCGCCGCGGAGCGCTTCTTCCAAAACCGCCATTATCGCCGCGAGCCCCGCCAGATCCCGGGAGGGCGACTTGGCCACCATGTAGAAGACCGTCCCCAGATCCCCCACGAGCCTCGGGACGGCGTCCAGCCCGCGACTCGAGGCCGCGGAGGCCGCAAGCCGAAGGGCCTCCTCCAGCATGGGCTGGGCCTCCGCCGCCTCGGGCGCAATCCGGGCGCTCCACTCGGGATCCGGCACCCCGTCCGGGTCCAGGATTACCCCGCCGAAGTCCAGGATGGCTCCGTCAGTGAAGGGAAGCTTAACCCGAGAGAAGCTTTCCAGGTTTCGGGCGGTGACGGGCACCAACGCGCCGGCGGCCTTGAGCAGCCTGAAAAGGACGACTTGCCCCGGCGTCATGTAGCTCAGATCGCGCCCGTCGCGGCCCGCGGCCGCTGGCACGAGCCGGTCGACCGGGACCGGCCCGCACTTGGGAAGCGTCTGGAAGAGGGTTCCGTCCAGGTCCGCGAACGTGCAAAAGCTGCGCTTCACAGGAGGATCTCGCTCGCGCCGAGACTGCCCGCAACGTCGAAGCCATCCGGGGAGAACGCGGTCTCCCGGCAGACGACCGTGCGTCCGGGGAAACTCGCGGGGGCGTTGTAAAGGAAGTTGTCCAGGCCCTCGCCGTAGTTGTCCCTGAAACGCCACGCCGATCCGATGCCCGCGCCAACGGCCACGGGGGTCCGCGTGGTGGACTGGAAGACGACCTCGCGGCCCCCGCGCTCCAGCTCTCTCGCCAGCAGGAAGGGCTCGTGCAGGAACTCCCCGGTCCCTATGACACGCACGGGCTCGCCGGGTTCGAGAGCAAGCCCGGCCACGGCCCCGGCCAAATCCGGCAGGTCCTCCCCCGGCAACAGCCCCAGCCGCCCGCGCTCTCTGGCCACGATGCCCGCCATGGGGGCCCAGGAGCCGGAGGAGCGAAACGCGGGATCAGGCATGTCGGCGGTCTTCCGGAAAGTGAACGTTCCTTCCAGAAGCGAGACCAGCGAGACGCGGGCGGCCAGCCCCCTGCCCAGTCCTGCCCTGGCGGCGGGCGTGAGGAAGGACGCCAAGGCCGCGCAGGCCACCCGGCCGACGGCCCCGAACTTCCCGAACTCGCCGGCCAGCCCCCGGAGGGTGCGGCCCGTGGTGAGCTCGTCGTCCACGAGCACGAGCGATTTGGCGTCCCTTAAGATCCGCGTCTTTTCGGGATTCTTCATGTCCATGAAGACCGCGTGCTCCCTGGCGTGACAGTGCGGCTCGTCGGACGTCAGCAACGGCTGAAGGCCGACGTTGTAGCGCGTGGTCTGTAGAAAGAGAAGCCCGTCCGGGCCGACCGAGTCCGCGTAGCTGTCGAAGACCCCCCGGCCCAGCCCCACCGCCGTCTCGGCCATGGCTATCAGGACGACAGGCTTCTCCAGGCGCAACCCCGTCAGCCGCTCGGCCAGCTCCGCGTGCGTCCGGGCCATGACCCTGGGCTCTACCGGCCAGTGCTTGCCGAGAACCTTGCTCACGAAGATGAAGCCCCGCTTCGGGTTGAAGCGGCTCGCCAAGGCGAAGAGCGAGTCCCAGGCGTAGTCGCTCCGGAACACCTCGCATTCCATCACCCCGTTGGGGAGCTCCCGGACCACGCGCTCGGACGCGGAGACGCGCGGGCGTACCGTCTCAGAACGGCTAACGGCGGCAGGGGTCCGGGGCAACTTCTGGCTCCATGGCGGCTGTTCTTGGCCCCCTGGCGGGGCCGGTCATGGTACGGGGCGACGGAGGGCGTCCCCCCGGATTTCAAGGACCACGGCCGGGACCGGGGACTCCGGAGGGGATGAAGTTGCGAAGGTTTCGGCGGAGGCGGCTGAACCGGGCGGCTCCGGCGGAGGCGGCTGAAGCCATGTCTTAAGGCAGAAAACCCCGCGCGGCGCGGGGCTTATGCGAGGCAACGCCGGGACAGCGGCAGGCGGGTGCGGAAACCCGATTACGCGGAAACGCGATAGATGCGGTCGCTCAACGACGCGGATACGCGAGAGACGGATGCACCGACTTGGCTTGAAGGCGTATCGAACGCGCGCCCCGACGGAGCGGGACGGCAGGAAGGAGGGGGGAGCGAGCGGGCAAAGGCTGGAATGCCGGGTCCCTCTGGCGATGTGGGGCCCTTTAGTGGAGAGTGGGGGGCTTGTCCGATCGGGGCAACGGCAAGTCCTCGTCCAGCTCCCTTCCGGGGTCATCGTCCAGCCCGCCGTCCTGGGAGGGCCAGGAGGCGTCCTCCTGGGAGGCGGAACGGTTGATGATCGCCAAAATCGCGTCTGCCTGCTCCGGGGTAAGCACTATCTCGTGCCCGCGGGAAGCCTGATCCCTGCGCTCTCGGTCCGCCAGGGCGTCCCAGAGGTTCCCGGCCCGGAAGTGCCTGAAGACCCCCTCGATGCCCTCGGCGAAACCCTGGCCGTTAAGGTACAGCCTCCACTCGCCGCCCTTGCGGTAGATCTCGGCGAGCATGACGGCCTTCTCCTGGCCGAAATCGTGGCCGGAAAGGACGTAGCGGGAGAGTTCCCGATCGCCGGCCTTGACGCGCAGGTGTCCGTAAGTGAGCTGGTTCATGGCGCCGGGGCCGTTCACGAAGGCCACAAAGACTATCTTGTCCACTTCCGCGGGCACATTGCCCAGGGTCACCTCGTAATCGTGGCCGTCGCCGCGGGAGGTCCCCATGAACTTGACCGCCGCTTCCGGGGAGGTCGCGTTCTCCTCGAAGATGAGCCAGCGGCTGTCCGCGAGAGCGCCCGAGGCATCGAGGCAGAAGCACACGCAACCGATCTCGCCTGGCCCCGACAGATGCATCGTGATGCCCACATCGAAGGAGGGGTCGGCGGTGATCTCCCTGATTTTGATCCTTTGCCCTTTGATCATCTGATCATCGTCCTGAGCCTTGAGACGTGTATTGCGCCTCGAGTCCGGAACGGCCTGGGGGGCCGAGCCCCTCTGCCGTTAACGGCGCTTTTGCGCGGTTCTGCGAAGTTTACCTCCTTCGGTAGCTCAAGTCAACGCACGGCGCCAGTCCAACCTCGCAAGGCGCCTGCGAATCGGCCTCGACCCCCCCTGAAATCCGCCACCCCCTGCCGATGTCCGGGCCGATGCCCGAGGCTTTCGGGGCCCCGTCGGACCGCTACCGTCGGGGCCGCTTCCGGTCGCGTTCGCGAAGGGGTCACGGCCTTTCGGTCATAACCGGATCTGCCAGGCGAATATCCTGCCGCCAGGACCGATGCCGCCATGGCTTTATCTTTCAGGTGGAACTGGGCTCTCAGAAGCTCCCGGACCGGCTCACGAATCCCATCTGAAGCGCTGCGGATAACGCCCTGTACCGCGCACGGAAGTAAGAATCCTAAACGGGGAGCACCTCAGCCTGTCCGACGGAAGATCATTTTCCGCAAACGACCGGTTCGACACGATATTCCCAAGCCGCATTCATCCGCGAATTATCTTCCCCAATTTCCGCTTCTTCACGCCATCGTGTCCTGGATTCCCATCTCACGCACAAATGCGGATCGATTTCCCGCGAAATCTTGAGACCTCTCCGGTCACGGGACTTGAACCGCGAGGGGGCTTGAACCTGCACCGCGTTACAGCCGAAGCCGAGCCTGAAGCTAGGTGAACTATTTAAACGAATGTTTGCGGTTTCCAGCTTATGATGGCGACATATCAGCCAAAATCAGCTATCAACAACGGCCGAAAACATCATTGTCACCGCTTCTGATCAGTATCCATTCATGGTATCCGTTCGCGGCGATTCCTGCCCAAACAATGCAAGGCAATGTCGGCGACTTATAGCGAAACGTTTTCTTGGGCATCGAAGCCTTGGACCTTCATCATATTGTGATGCCCCGAAAGGTTTCATGTTCCGGGTCGTTGAAGATCAACATGAACGTGTTAGGAAGAAGAACATGGCTTTTGGGGATTTAAATCAGTGATATAAGCAACAAGTTACCATGAGCAGTAGCCTTAAGTTGTTGACATTGAAATTCAAGGAGGAAATATCACGGAATCGCTTCGGAGGGCCGCTGACTGAGGATCGGGCGATCTCTTCGCAGCGCATTCAGCGCTTTCCTCCGTCGACCTTGAGGTCCCCGGTCGCTTTCGGGCAAGCATAACACTGCGGGCCTGCTTCAGCAGATGCCGAGATAGCTTGCGGGCAGCCTGGAAATCCATGACGAAAGGACTCGGGGCTACGAAACGGAAGACATCTGGACTGCAAAAAGGATGGCAGAGAAAGAATTGGGCTGACTATCCGGCTACGGCTTCACCGGTCCGCCCTTCGGGCACCGTCCTTCTGGCCGTTCCGCCGGTCGCAAGGCTTCCGTACGCTTCTATCTCCTTGAACCGTCCACACGGGCACCCGCAAGGCCGCCTGCCGCGCAGTCGTTGCGGCATGGCACAGCCTCTACGCAGGCAGACTTGTCGGCCGCGTCAGAGGTGTCCGGCTCGGACGGCATATCCTTCTGGTCAGGGCTCCGGAAAAGTGCCCGCCGATGCGGAGGTGTCCTGGAACTCTGCGGGAACATGCCGCGCCCGGCGGAACATCGGTTACTCGGAGCGGAGTTCCATGGGTTCGACGGTCGCAGGTGTACCCTGGCCGGAGCTCCCAGCGTTGGCGGCGGCATCAGAAGGATGGGATTGTCGTCGGTCCGCTCTGGAGGCAGGCTGCCCATAAACGGTTTCCTGCAGTCTGGCGACATCCACTCGCAAATTCTCGACCTTATCAGACAAATTGTCGATTTTGGTTTCTAACCCGGATATCCTGGTTTCCAGCTTGGTCTCTAAGCCACTCATCCTGGTTTCCATCCTGGCATCCAGCCTATTCAGGGAGTTAGTGAAACTATTGCTGGAAGAAATTCCAATCCATATAAATATCACAACGATGTATCTGTTCACCCCTTATCAGGGGTCAGCGGCTGCAATGAAGCTGGACTACGCCGCCGTAATCGAGGGGAGGCGGCATCGCTGCCGGCCTCCGTATCCGCGATGTCCCGTCCGCAGGGGCGGGGACGCGTCGGGATCGCGGGCGGGAGGGGGTCCTCCGGCTCGCCCGGGCAGGGAGGGGCCTTCCGGGCGGGAAGACCGGCCGGAAGGCGAACGCGAGCGTCGACGGGGGCCCGCCTCGGGTGAAGGCGGGCTTTCGGGGTTCGGGGATTCTCGGGCGCCGTACTGTCCGACCACCCCTGGGGCGGACATGCGATCCGGGGCCGCAAGGCCCTTGAAGGTCCGTTCCGGCGTTCGGCCGGGCC
>JAISFS010000162.1 GCA_031263485.1 Deltaproteobacteria bacterium
TCGACCCGTTCTCGTACCAAGGCCGTCACGCAGCCGATGTCTTAATGGACGTCCGTGAAGACGACGCCTTCAGGTTCGCGATCACCCGTTTCGTCATCAAGGGGGCGCTGTACGTCGAACTGGCCTGCGTCAACTCCGGCGAAAAGGCGGCTGTCCGAAGGGAACGATTCGAATACCGGTAACCCAGTCGTATAGGACTGTCTGCGTGCCTTTCCTGGATTCGCTCGACTTCGGGACCCGACATCCTCGTCAAGGATCCGGCGGTTTCAACCGTCTATGCCGTTGAGGTTTTTTCCCTGCGTTTCAGACAACGCTGAAAACGCATATTACGAAAGATATCCACCAAATAGCCTATGGCGCTGAAGCGCTGGAGACTGCTTCCACTTTAAAGCTACGGATAACGGCACGCGCCCTCCCTTAAGCCGCGCCACCTCTGCCAGCGCCTCCTCGGCCTGCGCTTTCCGGCGACCGCCCCCCAGGCCGGCCTGGACCTGAAGTCGGTTTTCCTGAATCCCTGACCGGCGGGCATCGCGATTCTGCGGCATAGATTACACGGCAAGGCGCATAAAGGCGAATTCTATGGCTGACGACGGATCAGAAAATGAAGGCTGCGCGTTCTGGGTGGCGTTCGGCGTCATCTACACCTTGGGGGCCATATTCCTAAGATTATTTCAGTTGCAGGGCGGTTTAACCTACGCGTTGATCGCCCTCTTGGCCTTGCTGCTCGCCAGCCCGTTCAAGAGTAAATGAGCCGTGACGGTACTGTCGTTCAGTCGCAAAAGTTCGTGGAAATATTCCGGAGCCGGGATCCCCTCACCTCCAGCTTTCGCCAGCTGTACGGCTTCAGGCTTATGCAGTGGAGCTTCATGAAAGCCTCGAGGGCTTCGGACATGCCATCCTTAAAGGTTAAATTACATCTCTTCAAGGCCTCGCCGGTGATCTTTCCATAGAAAATTCCTGCATGTCGAGCCGACTCGCCCCAATCGGGACATAATGGAAATGAGGCGCCCCATGCGCCGGAAGATAAGGTGAAAATGTGTTGAAATCCCGAGGGCCTTTGGCGCCACTCAAGCTCCCCCCGTTCAAGGCAGCCCTGGCCGCACCAACTGTCCTCCTCGCCATATCCCTGGCCATCGCCATGGCAACCGCCCCTCCCGCCTTCGGGCAGTCAGGCTGGCTCGCCTTCGACAGCTCGGAGGTTGTCCCGAGTTCCTCCCCGCTCCAGTTCACCATCCGCTACCCACTCGGCTTCGAGAGGAGCCGTCCCATGGACCTCCCCGACCTACCGGGTGCCGAGAGGCAGATGGGAAAACTCAGGGGGAGGATGTCTGATTTCTTCATCCAGGAGTTCGCGGGAGAGGTCTTGGGCCCGGGGAGGCTGGTGGGGCTGACTCTTGTACGGAACCCCGATGCTTCGGTTGATTTAGGTTTTTTCGAGCGGCTGGGGCCGCAGGCCTACTGGGATCTAGTGGGGAGGCAGAGGGCTGCGGCGCTGGGCAGATTCGATGGGGCGACTCCGCTCAAGTTCGGGGGCCTGGATGCCGGGGACATGCGTTTCACCACCAACCCGGTCCCGATACCCGCTCCCGTCGAGCTCACGTCCCTGTCCATCCAGCGGGGCATCTTCAAGGGTGGCGAGTACCTCCTCCTCACCTGCGCCTATCTCCTGCCTTCCTCGGAAGCCAGAGCCGAGGGGCTGACGTCTCACTCCAACCCTGCCTTGGAGGGCTACTGCAAGCCCTTCTTCGAGTCGCTGCGGTTCAAGGTCTGACGCCCGGTTCCGCAAGCCCTCTCGGGTTGCGGCAGCAACGGCCTTCTGTCAGGCGCCCCCGGGCAGACCTCGACCAGATGCCACCGCGGCGGCCCGCGAGCCGTCGGGGATCGCGGTCGCGACTTCCCTCTGCCTTAACGTATTCGGCGGCCCGCAGGAAACTGAAGCTTCCCGTCGCGGACTTGGAACACCCATGTTCGAAAGTTATCATTTTTAATGACCTATGGCGCTGAAGCGCCGGAGACGCCCCGGCATTCGGGCAACGGCGCGCGTCCTCCCTTTGGCCGCGCAGCCTCGACCCATCCATTACGGCGACCGCCCTTAAGGCCGGCCAGGACCTGAAGCAGGATTTCCTGAATGCCTGAGGTGCGGACAACGCGATTCTGCGACACTGATTTCCCGACGCCTAAAGGTGAGTTTCATGTCTGACGACGGATCGGAAAAAAACGGTTGCGCATTCTGGATAGTTTTTGGCATCATTTTGACGATAGGTTTCACTCTCCTGAGGATATTCGGACTGCTGGGATTTATTTCGGGAGCCTTGCTCGGGCTCATCGCCTGGCTACTCGCGAGCCCGTTCCAGAAGAAATGAGCCGGGACGGCACTATGGCGCCTGTCAACGACTTTCCCCGATGACGACCGGCCTGTTCCAACTCCCTTCACTCCGAATATTTTAGCTTATGCGCGGCAAGCCGGACCGCCGTTCGCGGTCAATACCAAACCGCTTCCGTCCGGTCCGCAACCGGTGCGAGGGCCGACACGCGTGTCCGGCACCTGTAAATCCATCGCAGGTGTCCATAGAGCCTCTCAAAACATACGTTCCAATTCCGTTTCCGGAAACCGATTCGAACGGCGGCGCCTCGCCATCGGTTCCAGACGCCAGATACGTCACTCCCGCCTTCGGCGCACGGCACCGCAACATGTGGTTTGGCCTCACGGAGGATACTAACTTATGAGGTATCTGTTCACCCCTTATCAGGGGTCAGCGGCTGCAATGAAGCTGGACTACGCCGCCGTCGTCGGGGGGAGGCGGCATCGCTGCCGGCCTCCGTATCCGCGATGTCCCGCCCGCAGGGGCGGGGACGCGTCGGGATCGCGGGCGGGCGGGAGGGGGTCCTCCGG
>JAISFS010000106.1 GCA_031263485.1 Deltaproteobacteria bacterium
CTAGTGTTCAATCGCAGAAGTTCGCCAGCTTATTCCGGAGCTGGGTCCCGGTCACCTCCCTTGCCCGCCAGACGTACGCCTTGGGCTTGGCGTTGTGGTTCCTTATGAAGGCGTCCAAAGCGAGAGCCAGCTCATCGGTGGACTGGAAGTTCCCTCCCTTCAGCACCGTCCTGGAGAGCTTGCCGAAGAACACCTCGCACAGGTTGAGCCAGCTGGCGGAGGTGGGCGTGTAGTGGAAGTGGACGTTCGGGTGATCCTTGAGCCACTCGTCGCATCCCTTGTGGATGCAGTAGTTGTCCATGACAATGTGAAGCTCCCGGGTCATGTCCCTGATGCCCGGGACCTCGTCAACCAGTTGTTCCATGAACTGAAGAAACTCGATCCTCCTCTTTCTCTCGTATTTCTGGGTGTAGACGATGCCTTTCTTGATGTCCAGGCCGGCGAACAGGTTGACGACCCCGTTGCGCTTGTACGTGCTGTTCATGGCCCTGACGAACCCCCCGTTCCGGGTGCGGACGAAGCCGGTCGCGCGCTGGAGGGCCTGGATGCTGGTCTTCTCGTCGAGCGCTATGACCGTGCAGTTCTCGGGGGCGTTCATGTACCACCATATGACCTCCGCCGCCTTCTCGTAGAACCTGGGGTCCTTGCTCACGCACCAGGTCCGGAGCGCCCCGAGCCTTATGCCGGCCTTCCGCAGTATCCTCCCGACGATGTCCTCGGATACGGCAATCTCCTCCGCCACCATTTTGGCGGTCCAGAGGGAAGTCCCGTCGGGAGGCTTGCTGCCGAGCGTGTTAAGGACGTCGAGCGCTACCTTCTTATAGTCGTAGCTCCTCGGCTTGCCGGAACGGAGTTTGTCCAGGAGCCCCTCGACCCCTTGCTCGATGAATCGTTTCCTCCACTTCCCGACCGTGTCCGGGTCCATCCGGAGAGCCTTGCCGATATCGGTGTCGCTCATGCCCTCTCGGCTCAGGAGCACTATCTTGGCACGTTCGACAAGGTAGACAGGCAATTTCCTGCTGTTGACCCAGCCAATCAAGAATACCATCACAAAGGGGTTGATGTAGGGGCGTTCGGCTGTGCGTGACATCTTGCGTCTCCTTTCAGCCCGAACCATAGCATCTTTCCCTCTAGCTGGCTGCCCCAAAACTGCCTATGTTCCGCACCAAAAACGCCTATAAATAAACATAATTATATTTACTTATTTCCCGATGGTCTAATGCTGCTGCACACTAGGTTGCCAACCTCGCGAGATGGTTTTGGCGGATGTCGGCGCGAGGGACCCTCGCGCCGACCAGGTTTCGGCGCCATGACGAAGGCGGGCTGCCCGGGCAGTCCTGGCGGCATCGGATGTCTATGCCTGACACGGACCGCCTGTCGGCGTACGCCCTTCCATGATGCGGGGTCGGTTGTCGTTCTGTCGGCACCTGCGGAAGAATGCTTTCCCATCCCATGAAGCGGAACAGGGGGAAAACGCAGGCATCGGGCGGTGATCGAGAATCCGGCGGAGGAAGGCGGTTGGGAACCGGATGTTGCAGGCTCAAGGGGTGAGTAACTGCGGTCGATTCGGGCTACGGAGCACATTCGGATCTACCGTGCTTTCAGGCGACAGCAGGGCAGGGAGACCGTGCGTCTGAATGTCTTGTGAATCTGGAAACCGTTTCGGAGGCTTAGCCTCCGCTCTCCGCTTTCACCGCCCCCCAGCCTGCACAAGGATGTTGTCGATGTGGCGGTGCCAAAGCAGCGCCTTAATCAGTGCCTGATATGGCGGCCGTTCTTATCGGACCGGTCATCGGGCTGTTTGGCTCGCTTCTGTGATTCTCGCCGGTTTCGGCGGTGTCCACAGTGCGCGCCCATCGACGGCGACTGTCGCGGTGGGCTTCAATTGATCTCCGAATTCTGCAATTCCCGACCATCTGGAAACCGGATATCTGATGCCGGATATTGGATCGTTCTGGCAGAGACCATGACCCTGTCGAAAAATCTGATAAGGACTTGTCGTTTGTTGATAGCATTGCGCAAGAAGCTATTGTCGGTCATCATTGAATCATGGGTTATCCAAGGGTGATGTCCGAAAAAAATCCTTTCCGGGCTTGAGTGAGGGGAAAAGGGCATGTCGACAGGCAAACTGCTCTGAAATTAAAGATGAGAAAATCGGCACTTTGGTCAAGACAAGTGCGCCGATGGCCATGTTTGGCATGAAGAGGTACTTTTACTCATTGAAGAACAGTTATTGTTGTGTATACCTTTCTAAAAGCTCTAAAAGCTGTGATAAACGGGAAGCGTTTGATGATCATGTAAAGTGTATGAATGGGGCGGCGGGCAATTCCATGGGCGGCACTCCTCGCTGTGCACGATATGGATCGGGCCTAGCAATATTTTTCTGTTGCTCGGAGAATGCCCCCGAATCTTCTCAGCGATGACCTTATACGTGAGTCAGATCATGACGGGGATATCAATACTTTACGGAAAGGTTCCTCAGAGGAGGGCACCGATTGCGTCTGTCTGAGGATGGGGAGGTTCTGGGTTCAGCTACGATGAGATCTATTTTACAGGTCAAGTCATTTTTATGATCGCGATGACCATTGCTCTTGAAAATTAGGAGGTTCCGTACGTATCGTCTTAGCTGGATAGTCTTAGCATATTCAGCCAGGGAAGAAGATTCAGATTCAGGGTTGAAAAGGGTTGAACATACTCAGGTTACAGCTCATTTCCATCGGCACTCCGGGGTGCCGATGGCTTTGCTTGAAGAGGCGATGATGTCAAGACATCTTCTGATTTCGTCTGGAGGCGTAAACTTGTAGCTTTTGGGGAATATGGCATGGTCGTTTGCCACATGATGATGTCTGGCATGCCTGATATGTCGTTTATCCATTTTGAAAGTTAGAGCTCTTTCGCTACATTATGCGCGCTGATTCCTTGGCCCTGACCCAGTATCCGTAAATGGTGTTGATGTCCTTGTTAATCATTTGAGCATCGCCGAGAATTTCCATTTTCATGATAATGTAATCGGAAAATCCGATTGTGTCAGATTTCCTTTTAGCGTATCCCCACATTTTAAAATTTTCAGAATAACCTTTCTTGCTTATCGGCATATAATCAATAAATTCCTTACCTGAAAATAACGGAGAGAACTGAAAGTCACCTTTTTTGATTGTCCACCTGTAGTCCATGATACTCCTATCTTTAAGTCTTGTCTGTGTATAATGGATCAACCGATCAACACGCGAGAGATGCGCTAGATGCATAAAAGGATAGAACTCGCTATCATCCGAATATTTCAATGTGAACCGCACTTTGGAGCGAAGAGGCCTGTCAATGTCGCTAGTGAAAGAGAAATATCCAAGAATTTTAAAAGCGTTGTTGTGCCTGATATTTCCAAATAATGTCCTAAATCCAGTTTCGGAAATAGTTTCGTTAGGCTGAAATGTATAGTATTTGAGAAAATCCTTGACTTTTTCCCTGAAGATTATCTTCCTTTCAGCGTGATTTTCTCCATCTAAGTGACCAGATTGAAGGAACACACATCCGTCATCGAGAAAAAATGCTACGGCATAATCACCTGCCGTTTGTTCATATTCGCCTTGAGGCCAAAACATGACGGCCTTATGTTGGGACAACAGTGATAATTCGTGATCATCTTCTTGATATGGAGGCAATAGTTTATTAAAATTCGGTTCGCATCGGGTGTCTTCGGATTCAGGGGTATTCTTGCTTTTAATCTCCGCATTCCTTCTTTCCGACAGATCAACGGTGTTGCCCGGATAAACGATGCTGAAATTGAAACGGTTATAGACAGGATTAAGTGTAAAAAAATCTGGCAAATCGAATGAAAACGAACCAAATCGAATTTCTTTGAATTTGATCCCGGAAAAATCAGGTGTTAAATCGACATAAGTGTGATTATAGGAAAGAATCAAGATCGATATTGCTATGGCCAAGAGAAACAGGCCGTCAACCAGTGAGCCGGCAATACATTTCAACAATTTATACATTTTATTTTTTCCCTCCGATTCAGATGAACTGATTTCCGCTTTGCAACACAAGCCACGATCTGATCCACATTCCGAATGGAGAAGGCAATCAATGCATGGAATATCTGGCCTCGCAATAGAGAATAACCGCAACACATGCAGTCGTTATTTCGATGTTACCGGTTACCGTTATGGTACGGTTCATAATACTTGACATGTGAAAGTCTTCTGAAGTCATTAGATGACTTACTGTTGAGATTGATCAGGATCTGTCAGAATTTGCCGTAAGTTATAGAAGGCGGATTTGACTGCTTTATGGTCAGAAGCGGTATCGATGTTGGAGTGGAGAGTTTGCTAATAGTCGCAGGTAATGGTGGCGTAAAGAATGCATGAATGTCATCATGCACAGCAATCGGAACATTGTCAAATGACACGTGCGGACTCTTTTGCCCAGACCCAATATCCATACAAGGCATTTAAGTCCGGATGTTTAAGTTGATTATCATAAGGTAAAATCATACGAACGATTATGTCGTTATAAGTTCTGCCTGGAGAATTATTATCGTGTGCCAAGGCCGCTGCTATGAATTGCGTTGCATGTTTCTTGTTTTCAAAAGCTATTTCGATTCTTTCTGTTCCGGAATAACGTGAAGAAAACTGAAAATCGGCATACCTGTATGCCGATTTGAAATCCATAATATTTTCATGCGTAATACTACCATCTGTTGTTGATATATCAAGTCGAGGAGATAAATTTGAAAGATCCTCAAATATATAATACTTCCTTGAAAGGCCAAAGTAGTTACGAAAACTGATTTGGAAGTATAAAGTGCTATCAGGAAATCTTGGATCTTTTTGGTGGCAAACCTGAATGTTGTATCGATTTTAATCAAATCACTTTGGCATATGACCCCCAGTGCTGTAAAAAAAGCATTGTCTGAAGTTGAAATATTATCTGTTGAAAATTGATAATAGGAAAAAAAATCGATTATCTTATTCCGGAAATTCGTCATTCTTTTGTCTTCATTTTCGTATTCATCGACGTCAATCTTCAGCTACACGCATCCTAAATCCAAAAAGAATACCGCAAAGTAATAATTTATGCGGCCAGGTAGAAATTCTTTCGGGGTAAATACGATTGTTCGGTATTGAGAAAGACTCGAGATCATGTCATCCTCTTCTTGATTATAATTATCAAACTCATGGCCGTAACAGCGACTTTGATTATGCCGCACGTATGCTGTTACATCTGAATCTGGATAAATTGTTTCAGTGAGATATAAGCGATAACCTGGGGAAGTGACGCCGATTGATGTTGCAGTACGTGATTCCAAAGAAAAAATATCTGGCAATTCAAAAGACAATACACCTGCCTTGAATTGTATAAATTTGGTATCTGAAAATACAGGCTTCAATTCAATGAGTGTATAATAAAAATAGCCACGAATAAACAAAAAAGCTACGGCAAATAGGAATAATGCCCCCGCTACGGCGAAAGCTAAACGTCTTAATGGGCGCAACAGTCTTATATAACGTTTGATATATTGGATTCCTTTTGCGGACTTAAAATTTGAGTTTTCATTGTTGCCATCGATATCATGACAGATAGCAGTCGATATGTTCGGTTTGTCGGATGATAGCCGGTGCGGACGATCGACCTTCATTGTGACGAGCTCCCTTCATGAACTGGAGATACAATGGTAAAATTTGACTAATCCATCAAGAGTATTCATCTGCATTACAAAATAGTCGGCTGAATGCTAAGTAAAGTTTTCATGTGAATGGCAAAGGGAAGCGTTCAGCCCATGATTTTGGGAGTATTCGTTCTACGGCGGAGGGCAGGGGATGAGCACCCTTACCACTCTCGTGAAGGTTAAGTCAGACGATATTACGATAAAAATCAATGAGAATACTTGAGATCATTATGATAAATATTGACTCTAGGTAACTGATATCGGTTGCGAGAATCTTAAGGCAAGTATTGACGCTTGGATTCGAATACTCACCCTGGATCTGCTTACGAATATCTTAATGCTAAAGTCTAAACCTTGGAAAAGATAAAGTCAATGATTTCTTTCGTACCAGTTCTAGGTACAGGAATATCAAGCCGGGTATTATTTTCATCGATCATGGAGTCAGAATCTTCGGTTCAGTACCTGTCCATTTTGGGGTTGCCGGTATTTCGAGTCCGTAACTCGGTACATATGTTAGGATACCTGAATGAGAACAGGAGAAACGGTTACTCGATTTCGTCCTTAGACGTATTCTTGACGTTTGCAGGGTAGGAATTTCCTGATCAAAGGTGGACTGATTTCCTGAGGGCGTCATCATTTCATCAATGACAGTAAGGAAGGATTTAAGGGCATCCGTCCGGGATAGTTCGCCTTTACCTCATGAATGCCTTTAAGGTTGCCGTTCTCAACGAGCGGTAGGGAGATATTGAGTTCCCATGAGAGGAGTCATTCCTTTGAATCCCTGAGAAAAATTAAGGCAAGTCCCATGATCCATTGGCTTTCACCGGTACTGGGTCAGGATGGTCGAAAATAATGCTACGGTGACAGTCTGGGTAGAAACTGTCAAACATCGACTACCGAGACCGAGCGGAGGTTTAATCAGGATCTCGTAATCCGCAGGCTTTCCAATCGTCATGGCTCCGGCTTTCGTCTATTTCCGGAATGGCGGACGGGTTGTCATCTCTGACAGCCGGAAGTGAACTTGCGGCAGTTTACTGGGGACCTGGAAGCGAAAATGACAGCCTGCCAATCATCATTTCGGAGTCGCTCGAACCGATCGGATATGTGAGACCATCAGATCTTACGTGTGGCCGAGGTTCATTTGGGAGTTCTCTGGAAGCATGGCCTGAACGGCAAAATAGTCTCGCGGAACTGAATGATTCCGTCGGCATTCTTCCCTCTATAGCCATGGTGATTCTCTTGCAAGGTGATTCGGCGAAGCAAGTCTGGAAGTCGGAAATCGACATGCCATGCCAGGGTGAGGGAGTCGGCTTTATGCCTCCAGTGCCTTTCATGCGTTGCATGAATGACATTTGCAGCAATTATGCTGAAACAGACAACGTGAGCGGCATTCGTTTACGCGGGAAGCCGCCATTGGTTTCTGGCTCTGTATTGAAGAAGCCTGAAGTATGAGAAATGAAGGTATCGGGGAAGCCGGGTGAGAATCAAGCACCTTTACCGGGCAATCCGGTTCTTCGGGTTGTCATTTGGTCTTTAAAAATCGGTTGATTTGTTTTATTCTTGAAAATCGGTCTAATCCGCAGGTTTCCGGAAGTTCGCTTGTTGGCCCCGGGGCCTTTCTGAGAGGTCCAACGGTCGCCCTAAACGAAAAGGTCTGACCCAGGGCCAGGGCTTCTCAGGAATGCAGAGCGCCCGTGGCCCGAGTTTCTGTCGTACCGATGATAGGCCTGCCAACCCGGGCCGCAATGCTGGGCCAGTGGCCCGCCACAGGGCCTACCGGCCCGGAAAGGTTACCGTGAAAATCAAATGCCTGGGTGCGGTCCGAACAGTGACCGGCTCCTGCTACCAGCTCGAAAATCCCGGCACGGGCCTGACTCTGCTGGACTGCGGCCTCTTCCAGGGCGGGCGACAGACAGAGCTCCGGAACTTCAATACCCCCGTCTACAAGCCCGAGGCGGTCACGGGCATTGTCGTCACCCACGCCCACATGGACCACTCAGGACTCGTTCCCAGGCTGGTCAAGGCCGGTTACCGCGGGCCGGTCTACGCGAGCGGTGCCACGGCGGATCTTTTGGGCATCCTCTGGGCCGACGGGGCCCATATCCAGGAACAGGAAGCCAAGTGGAAGACCCGCAAGAACAGCCGCCAGGGGGGAAGCGCCGTGGCTCCCCTGTATACGGAGGAGGACACGAAAATGGCGTCCGATCTGTTGCGGCCCGTGGGATACGGGGCCGACATCGAGCTTGAGGGCGGGCTGGCTGCGAGATTTTTCCAGGCTGGCCATATCCTTGGGGCGGCCAGCGTCCAGATAACGGCCCCCGAGAATGGGGGAGAGACTCGGGTGCTTTTTTCGGGCGATCTGGGCCGCAAGGGCCAGCTCCTGGTACCCGATCCTGATGCGCCCCCGCGCTCGGACGCCGTCTTCATGGAGACCACCTACGGGAACCGCCTCCACAAGAGCCTGGACGAGTCCATCGAGGAATTCTTCGGGGTGGTGGATGAGGCCGTCAAAAGCGGCGCGGGCCGGATCCTTATCCCCGCCTTCGCGGTCGAGCGGACCCAGGAGATCCTCTTCCTGCTGGCCAAGGCATACTTCAGCGGCAGGATACCCAAGGATCTGCCCATTATCCTGGATTCCCCCCTGGCCATCGGGGCGAGCGAAGTTTACCTGAAGCATCCGGAACTCTACGACGAGGAGGCCTCCGCCCTGAACGCCCTGCGTCAGGGTCCCCAGCACATGCCAACCCTGAAGATCACCCGCACCGCCGAAGAGAGCCAGCGTATAAACGACGTGCCCGGCCCGGCGATAGTGATTGCCGGTTCGGGAATGGCCAACGCGGGCAGGATTCTCCATCACCTGAAGCACAACCTCTGGCGTCCGGACTGCCATGTGGTATTCGTGGGCTTCCAGGCACAGGGGACCACGGGCCGGAGACTCGTGGAGGGGGCCACGGAGGTGAAGATCTTCCGTGAGGCAATCACGGTCAAGGCCAAGATCCATACCATCGGCGGTTTCTCCGGACACGCCGACCAGCGCGAGCTTACGGAGTGGCTCAAGCCCCAGATCCATCCCGGCCTGACAGTCGTCCTGGTACATGGCGAGGAGCAGGGGACGCTGGCTTACCAGGCTCACCTGACATCACTATTCCCGGACCTGGCTACCGTGGTCCCCCATTGGCTGGAGGTTTTGGACATAACGTCCAAGGAAGCGGCGGTCATCCCTGCGGAGGCAACCCCCGAAGCCATGGCCCCCGCTCCCGCGTCGGAATACATGGATAGCGCCGAAGCCCGGAGCATGCTTCGCCGCCTGGACCGCCTTAAGGAGAGCTTCGGACGCAGGCAGGAGGGTTTCGCACCTAATTCCCTCGCCAATCTGGAGGCTCTTCTGAACATGGTCGAAGAGATTATCTTACGCTGATATCGTAACGTGCACTTGGAAATAGAATGTTGACTCCAGATGGATTGTAGCCGAGTACGCCTAAACAGATATAGCGAAGGTCATGACATGTGGCTTTGTTGACGAATCGGGCTGGACAGGGTAATGCGTCAGGAAGCCGTTTGAAGGAGTTCTGCTTCTTCTTTGCCTGACCCGCGATCATCGCGTTTGGGTTTTGAGATTTGGCAAAGGTGGAGTGTGCTCGATAAATTTCAAACATAGGGAACCGCTGAACGGCACATGAAATATAACTTGAGCGCAGGCCGAAATGACTGGAAATCGAAGGAAGCGTTGATCGAGTCCATAAGCGTTTGTCCATTGTGGAAGTTTGATCCAACTGTTCTGATGAGATGAGATGAGATGAGGCTAAGGAGTTTTAGATTTTTTGGTGAATGAGTACCTTTGCAATATTTGGGCTATGTAGTTGGTAATATATCTCTATACTTTGTTTCAGTAAATTTAGATTAAGGTTGGGATTTTGTGAACCATTTGGAACGTGTATGAACATCTGTTATATGACGCTTAGACTATTTTTTACTATTTCCCAGGCACCATATATGGTGTTATAGTACGAATAATCAAGATGGTCTGAGCCGGAAACGAATATTTCAAAATCAACATTGTTAAAAAATCCAACCCTTTCGGGTGTTGATCGTATTCTTGCATAAGTACGTATATTAAATTCTGACTTCCAATTCCTGCTAACAGACATATATGTAAATTCTTTCCCGTAAAATGACGAAGAGAAATGAACATCTTTGGCTTTAAGCGTCCATCTATAATCCATGATGCCTCTGTTATAAAGTCTTGATTGAGTATAGTATATTAAGCGTTGGGAAAGTGAAAACCCTGAAACTGACTCGTAAGGATAATCTCTTTCAGAATTATATAATTTGACAATGAACAATAAACGCTTGTGAGAAGGAACATGGCTACCTGGTCTGAAGTGAAAATTTCCCGCGATGTGGAACTTATTGTTTTTCCGAATATTGCCAAACAAAGTCCAGAATCCTTCTTCTGAATTTCCATTGCTTTTTGTAAAGCTATAATATTTAAGAAAATCCTTTATCATTTGTCGGAAAATAAATTTTCTTGCTTCATGATTTTCAGCATCTAGTAAGCCAACAGAACTGAAAATTATACATCCTTCGTTCAGGAATAAAGCCACTGCATAATCCCCGTTAAGTTGCTCATACTCTCCTTGAGGCCAAAACATGACTGCTCTATGTTGTGTTAATTGTGACAATTCAATATCTTCTTCCCTGTTTGGTGGTAAAACTTTTGGAAAATTCGGTTTACATCGATCATTTTCAATAGTGATATCATTACGAGAAATATATGAATTCATTCTCTCAGAAAGGCGAATACTATAGCCTGGATAAACAATAGTGAATGTTAAACCTTCCAAAGGACCATCTGAGAAATAATCTGGTAAAGCAAATAATAGTGTACCTATTCGAATTTCTTTGGAATTTATTCCGGAATAATCAGGTGTCAAATCGACATAGGTATGATTATAGGAAAGAATGAAAACTGAAATAGCTATGGCTAATACAAAAACGGCATCAAACATTATTCTTAAAAGAGATCTGAATAGTTTATGCATCTGAATTTTCTCCTCTGCAGTTACTGAACTGATTCAGCCATTAAATGGTAGTGGAGAATAGGTGATCCATAAAGAATTAGACGAAAGGGCATCTTTTGTCGCGACATTTGAACTTAATAGTCTGGTTTAGATTAGGCAGACATAGAATCATCGTATCAGTATCAGCGGATGGGTGCCAATAAAGAAGGGGCCGAACCTGAATTCTGGAGCTTCCTGAAATGGTTTGACAGTTCATTCATGTCGCTAAAATTCTGATTAGGTCTATGAAGTACTGAGGTTTCTTGAAGAAGATAAATGCGTACTCCAAGAATTGAATGCTTTGAAGCTATTGTTGGCGAGAATAAGGAAGATGATGTGGGACGAATGGGAAAAGATGAAATTATCATATTTGGCATGACATCTATCCTAATCACGCGGTTGTGAAAATCGTTACAGGACACGTGCTGACTCTTTCGCCCATACCCAATAGCCGTACACGACGTTATAGTCAGGGTTGATTTGTTGTTCATCGTTAGGAATAACCATGCGAACATTGATTCCGCCGATGAAATTGTTTGAAGCAGTACCAGTACCAGTATCTGCATTTCTTTTTCCATTTGACGTAGCAATGAATTGGACAGCATGCTTTTTTCTGGCAATCGAGATTTCTATCTGTTCACTTCCGGAATATCGCGAGGAAAATTGAAAATCACCGTACATGTGTGCCCATCTGTAATTCATGATGTTTATAGCTTGAGATCTATTTTTTACAAATGTATTCAATCGGCGGGATAGTGATGTTTTACCCCATGAAAGATGATTCCCATATGGCCCACTGAAATTATTGAAGCTGATTTGAAAATATACAGCGGCATCAGAAAATTGTTTCTCAGCATTGCTGATAAAACTAAAGGTGGTTTTGGTCTTGAAAAATGTGTTTTGCCTGATGATTCCAAGTGCGGTTCTAAAGATTGTGCCCGAATCATGATCTATGGCAGAATAAAACCTATAATAGTTTAAAAATCCGAATATTTTATTTCTAAAGTCTGACATTCTTTCTTTTTGATTAATTTCTGGATCGATATCAGCTTTCAATATAGCGCATCCGCTACTAAGAAAAAATACTGCAAAATAATAGTTAATGTGATCAGGTAATAATTCTTTTGGGGTAAGCAAAAATGTGCGATAATGAGAAAAATCTGATAATTCATCATCCTCTTCAAGGATATAATCGTTAAAATCGCGGCCGTAGCACGGGTTTTCTAAAGGACGTGGAATATTTTCGTCATCGGTATTAGGATATACGGTCTCAGACAGTTCCATGCGATAACTTGGATAAGTGGTATGGATCTCGGTAATGGTCGGAGATACCAATGAGAAAAATTCCGGTAATTCAAATGACACGTCCCCGACCTTGAATTTGGAAAATGGTACGCCTAAAAATTTAGGTGATAATTTGACTTTCGTAAAATCAAAATAACCAATAATGACAAAAACAGCAACTACTAGCATAAATATTGCACCGACTATAGCCAGTGATATACGGCATAATGGTCGTAACAGCTTTTTAATCAGTTTCATATTTCCGGATCTCCTCCAGACGTGGATATTAGAATAGTATTGTCATGCCGACAGTATGAAAGATGGTCTGAACATTTGAATGATGAATGATGCGAAAAAAGACAATGCGGACAGTTCGCCGATATTTTCTTGGAGTTACTGGAAAATCCAGAGAGATGGTGGTATAATTATCGCTGTTTAAGCTTGGTCAGGAATTTGGCCAAACCGCATTTACTACATGGTTAATGGCATGACGACAGTGTATTCCCCGTCTAACCGGCACTGTTGAAACGAATCGGAACGTATGAAAGCACAGAATCATCGAAAAAGGTATAGAGGATGCTGGTTGAATCCAGATATTCAGTAAAAATATGGATTCGTTCTGAGGTGGCAGAGCGGGTGTCACAAATGGTTGGCAAGGTTCCAAGATGTGAAAGAGTTGGTATAGTGAACGTCCACCAGGGTTTTACGTGGGCTGACCACAGTGACAAATAAAGGCTGTCGTATACCGGCCCGCTGTCTTAGGGTGGGGCAGATCAGACTTCCTCACAAGGTGATATCGTGAACCACGCTAAAGATTTGGGGCAAATAATTACCAGCGCTTCCGATGGGTCGGCAACATCGTGATTCGAAAAGTCAGCTCGGGAATCGACCACGTGTTTTGGGGCAAGTTTGGGCTTGCTCGTCCTATTCGCAGGGGCTCTGTCTGGAGAAGTTTGCCGCCACGATCAAGAATTCGGCTTCACGCCGACACGGCTTGGCCTTGAGCCTGGGAGCAAGTGGCCTTGTCCAGCGGTAAGGGGTTCAGGCGTCTGAAGTTGGCAATAAAAATCGGGCAGTTCTTATCAAATCTTATGCTTTGAATGGCTTCTTGTCAATTGCGATAAATACTGTAAAGAATGCTTCACAGATCAGGTATATAGCAATCTTGGCAATTCGATATTTGATTATCAATGTAAAGTCTATTTCACGGCTAGTAGAGAAAATTCTGAATTCAATGGTGTTTAGACCTCATCTGGTGTGCATTGATAATCACGCATAAGTTTTCGGTCAAGCAGAAGCGGCTTGAAAGTCAAAGGTCGAACCTTAATAAAGAAAGCCTCCGATCTGCCTTGAAGGCTTACCGGAGGCTTTCTTGACGCTGAGTGGGAAAAATCTAGAGCTGTTTTCAGGAGAGTGCGAACGAAGCTGCACATAAAATGCATGAAAGGGAGAACTGTAATTTCCGTACGTAATAAGCTGAAATCACTAAAAAAAAGGTACAAAGACGGAAACTCGGGGACACTAGGGCGTGAATTTTATTGCGCGGTCATACAGCCGCAGATATGACTCTGTGTCACTGTCCTGCTTTTATGACATACGGCATGCGGAATAGCCAGGATTGATGTGAACTGAAATTTACAGTCCGCTTATGGTTTCCTTAACTTGCTGATATCAATGATTATATCACCTGCTTGAGATGGTTCGCGAGTGCCTCGGCCAGAGCCAGTGGTTGTTCCGGGAGGGCGGTTGAAAGGATCAAGGGCTCAAGTAGGAGGAGCATAATTGCGATGACGGCTCACAGTACCCCTGACAGGTGTGCGGAAAGTTGCACACTTGGCGGGAAAAAAACTAAATCGTGAGGACTATGTCGCATTAAATATCTGATAAAACTAATAAAATATGATTGGCATAAGGGTTGCTATAGTGATGTCGTGTTTTAAACCACTGGAGGCCCGAAATGGTAACCGACTCCCTGTATCGCGAACTTGACCTGAACGAGGGCGCGAGCGTCAACGAGATCAAGGCCGCCTACAGGAAGGTGGCGAAGAGTTGCCACCCGGACGCCGCGGCCGAATCGGCCGACCCCGACAGGTTCTCCCGGGCCAACGCGGCGTACCGGAGCCTCTTGAAGGAGGTTATGGTGGCCCTGAAGACCGGGAAGCAGGCCGCCTCCAAGGAGCTTTCCGGGGGGAACGTGTCCCCCTGCAAATTTATCGGCAGAAAGTCCGTCGGGCTTGACGTTTTTTACGATGTCCTGGTCCAGGCTCCAGCCGTTGGCGGCCAGACGGTCATCCGGCTTCCGTGGTCGCGTCAGGATGCCTGTCCACGTTGCCTGGGACAGGGCGAGACCATGAAGCGTTCAGGAGGCGGCTTTGTCTACAGGCCTTGCACCTGCCCCCGTTGTCAGGGTAGGGGTTTCGTGGAGGAGGACCGCACGGTCACCCTGTCGCTCACCTCCGACATGCTCGCCAGAGGCAGGGTCAGGGTCCGGAATGCCGGTAGCTACCTTCCCAGGGAAGGTCGGAGGGGAGATCTCATCGTGAATCTCCGAGTCACTGAGAAGCTCCCGCGCTCCAACTAGTGCCGAGGTTCCCTCCGGCCACGGGGGGAGAGCTCGCGAATTGAATGGCCCCGTCGTGTTTTTGACGTCTGGCGGCAAAGATCCATCCAGAGGCGGGGGGCGCAGGCTCCCCGCCTTAATCATTGGCAGGGTTGAGGAGATTCGTGGGAGGCCAAGTGAATCCGGAGAGACTCACGGACTTCGTGAGCGTTAAACGATGTTTGGGTTCAGAGGTTGGATGGGGAGTCGGAGCGGCTTGAGGGGGGCGGAATGGGGGTGATTGGAGGCGTTTAGGTTTGACTGTCGGCGAGACGGAGTGTTGGGATGCTCAGGATAAAGGGAAAGGCGCTTAGAAAAGAAAGTTGCGTTACCGTACCGGGCATAACTGAGGTCGGCCTTGAAAAGTCACGAATTCTGACCATATCGACCCGGAGCGTCGGTTAATCGTATTTTTCGGGTAAGTCCTGTCAAGGTCAACAAACATACGGTCGATGTCTGCTTGAAAATTACAGATATCGGCGGCAGAGCGGCAGAAGCCGCTCGATTTCGGGAAATAATGTCTGATATCGGCGGTTTGAAGGGCGACATAGGGGAATGACGCCTGGCGTCGGCGGTTTGAAAGGGGACATCGGGGAATGACGTCCGGAATCGATGGCGGGATGGAAGACTTCAGCGTGTTGGTTCCCGAAATAGGCGTAGCGGCTCCTGATGTCGGCATAACGCCCCTAACGTCGGAGTGACGGCTCCTTGACGTGGGTGGAACTGTGACGAGTGTCTTGGCGTGAGGCCCGGTATCGGCTGACAATTGGACGGCATGGGAGGGAGGGGACGGGCGGGAAGACGGATAGTCAGCCGGGATAGGTTCGCTGAAAGTTGGCGTCAGTCGAGCGACATCCGAAAGAAGGCGAGTTATTCCTCAAGGAGGCTGAAAAATCCTTGAGACTCCCCCAACTACCTTATAGAAGTGTGGGGGGCCTGCCGATAAAAGAGAAAAGCGCAGCGGCCAAAGCGATGATGGCCGGCTGTTCCGGGGGCGGGAAACGTTCACCCGGACGGGGCGCTAATGCAGGAAACACGCAGCCCCCGATTTGGAAGCATACAGCCGCATCGGAGGCGATTTCGCGCGATCGCGGCTATCCGGCACGTAGGCCGCCGTAGCACGTCCCGGTCCCGATAAGGGAATCGGGGGCGGTGGGGATGACTTTGACTTTGTTCCGGGCGCAGGCCCGGAACATCGTGTCCCGGAGCATGTCGTAAGCCGATCGCCGAAGGTACGGCTTCCCGCTTCCGGAAACCATTACCGGGAGCTTCAGGTCGCCGGAGTGAGCCGGGCGGTAGCGCAGGTTCCAGCGTGGCCCCCCCCCGCGCCGATGGTACCCCAGACCTCCTGCCTGCCGTTTCGGGAGGCGCCCCAGGCGCCCCCGGCGGGGCGAACGGGGCCGGAGGGCGCCGCCAGACCGGGCCGCTTGACGGCGGGCAAACCTCAAAGGCATGCAAAACTACAGTGTTAGGGGGAGAGCCTGCAAGGGGTTGACAAATCCCGGGCATCTTGTATTTTAGGCGAGTCAATAACACATCATTTCGAAAGGCTGCAAAAATAGAGCTTGCCATAAATCGCAAATCAGTTTAATATCTGCGGGTTCATTGGCAATTCCCACAAAACGGCCTTCCGTCTATCCTCGGAGCCTTCCCGTCCCTACCGGGCAGTCTTCCCTGGCGCTTTTATGAGTCGAACCCTCCCAATCCGGGAAAGCCTTGCGCTTTTCATGCTCGCGCTTATCCTCCCCTCCTGCCGCGCCATTGAGCAGGGGCAGGCGGAGCAGGCGACGGGAGTCCTCCCTCAGCCCCGTGTGCATGCGGGCGACCTGGGAGAGCCCGGGGTCCGCAAGACGGACTTCCAGCTCCCCGCTTCCCCCATGATTTGCGGGGCCCGCATCCCGATCGACCGTCCCGCGGTCCGGGAGAGGCTGGAATTCGAGTTCCTGCTCCTGGTGCATAACCCCGCCCAGGTGGAGCTCTGGCGCAGGCGGGCTCTCCGCTACTTCCCCCTCATCGAATCCTCGCTCAGAAACGTAGGCCTTCCCGATGACCTGAAATACCTTGCCGTCGGCGAGAGTGATTTGCGTCCGCTGGCGGTCTCGCCCGCAGGGGCGGCCGGGCTGTGGCAGTTCATGCCTTCGACGGCCAGGGGATTCGGGGTGAAGGTCTCCCGCGCCGAGGACCAGAGGCTTTTGGCGGACGTGGCCCTCCCGGCGGGGCTCGAATTCCTGCGTGAGCTCAACGGGCGCTTCGGGGACTGGCCCCTCGCCATGGCCGCCTACAACGCGGGTGGCGGTCGGGTCTCCCAGGCCTTAAGCGGGCAGGGGGCCTCCGATTACTGGGAGCTGAACCTGCCGAAGGAGACCGAGCGCTACGTCTACCGCATAGCCGCGATAAAGCTCGTGATGGAGGGCGCCCCGGCCTACGGCTTCAATGACCGTGCCCCGTCAGGGCTCTACGCGCCCCGTAATTTCGACCAGGAGACCCTGACCTTCCCGAAGGGGACAACCTGGGCATCGTTGGCGGCCCGCTACGGCTGCCCCTACAAGGAGCTCAAGCTCCTGAACCCTCACCTGGCATCCCGATCGGTTTTGGAGGGCGGCCCGTACGTCTTCCGGACCCCTAAGAAGTCAGTCTGACCCTGGCTTGGATCTTGCATTGATATTAGGCGACCAGGCCTTTCGGTCGGGACCGTGTCAGGGGCCCGTCCGGTAGGCCGGCGGCGCGGGCGCCCTAACCCGCCCCGTTTCGTCCTCCCCCGAGGCCTCGGTCCGGGGTGAACACTCCTCGGCACTTCCTTGACACGAAGGAAGGTGGAAGATGGCAACCGATCTGACGACAACCAACGATAGCAAGCGAAAGAACACCTGCCCCGCATGTAACAGCGCCCCAACCTGTTGCTGGTACGAGACCGCCGGCGCGTTCGGGGGGGACTGCACCAACCGCACGACCCTTGTCTGCCAGCTGAGGCGCGAGGAGGTCTTCAGCGGCCAGGGCATCCCCTCCCGAAGGGAAAAGAAGGCGTTCGCGAGGGCCAACAGTTGATTTTTCGCGGCACCGGGCTCCGGCTCTCCCTTTCGGGACCGAGTTGCGGGGGCTTCCACGGGATATAGGCCGTATAAAACGTTTCGCGAACGTTCGACCGGTCCCGGTGGTGTCGCACGGAGCGTTTAATTCCCCCTGGACGGGGAACTGGCCCTGAGGCGAGGCAAAAACGAAACACCTGACCCCCTGTAGCAGGCACCCTGACGAACGGACCCTCCCGATGACCGAATCGATGTTGGCGCCTATGGCACCATCCGCTTGCCTCCCGTCGGCTTGATACGTCGGTTTGATATCGCATATCATACTTAAACGTCCGCCTATCCTACGACAGTAGGTTTCCAAAACAGCGGTTTTTCCGGGGGTCGTGTCGGCCTCCTGCCCGTACCCGGTGATGTACCGGACTCCCTTCTTACCGAACGTCCGTCCTGACGCAGCATTCAACAACCGGCAGTATCCGTAGCCTCGTTGCCTTTCGCGTCGAGGGCCTGCTCCCTCGGTTCCCAGATCTCCCTTCGGGGCCAGACGGCCCGCGCCTGCGGTGTCCGGATGCCCCTGCCTCAGTGAGCTTCGGCTCCCTTCCCCCATCGGATCAAGCTTTTGGCCTTATACCCTCCGCAGATCCTCCCGACCGGCCCAGCCATCGGCCCGGTATTTCCGCTCTTCCTGTTGCTCCAACTCCCGCAAAATCAAAGAATTCTTCAGTCCGCCTTCCGGTCAGTCAGGAAAGCGCCGCCATCGGTTGCCCGCCGCAGCCTTATGGCAACGCTATGCCCGGCTCGAGGCCTTTTGGCTACAGTTTCGGGTGACGCATATTAACTCGCATTCTCGCCTTATCCCTCCCAAACAGCGCCCGCGGCTGTGGATCTCCGACTTCGACGGGACTCTCAAACCTTTCGAGGCACCCGTGGCCCACGCAGACGTCGAGGCTCTCAAAACCCTGGGCAGACTGGGTTGCGTCCGGGTCGTCGCGACCGGCAGAAGCATCGCGACGTTCATGAAGGACTGGGACCCCGCGTTCGAGATAGACTACCTCATCAGCTCATCGGGTCTTGCCACTTCCCGATTCGGGCCCGAAGGCCCCCAGGAGCTTCTGACGACCAGAGAGTTCACGGACTCCCAGGCGCGGCTGGCGATAGGGATCGCCCGTTCCCTGGGCCTTGGCTTTTTTCTGGCCCTCCCTCCCCCCAAAACCCACAGGTTCTTCTACTTCAGACCCGACGGACTTGTCCCGAGCTGCTTCGATGCCCGCATCCAATACAGTGAAGGCAATGCCGCCCCTTGGGACGGTAGCCTGGAGAGCCCCCTGGCCCAGACGCTGGTTATGGGCGAGCCCTCCGTCATGCGCGAGGCTGAAAGGCGCTTCCATGCCGAGGCTCCGGCGCTCTCCACCGTCGTGAGCAGCTCCCCCTACGGGGACGGGGCCCTGTGGCTCGAAATCTACCCGCCAGAGGTCTCCAAGGGCAAGGCCGCGGCGTCTCTCGCGGCATCCTTGGGCCTGGGCGCCTGGGAAGCGGTGGCTTTGGGAAACGACTTCAACGATGATGACCTTCTGCAGTGGGCAGGCAGGGCCTTCGTGAGCTCCGAGGCTCCCGAGAGTCTCAAGGCCCTCTACCCAAACGTACCTCCGGCCGGTCGGGGCCCCTTGGCCTACGTGGCGGGGAAGCTGGTGCCTGGCTTTCAGGACCGTTAGGTAACGCCATAGGCAGGGCATCGGCACTAGCCTTGCCCCTACCGACCCCGGCGGCGCAGGGAGCCTTGAACCCGAGGCACGGAGGATTCTGGCGTCCGGGCGGTCGGCTTGGGCACGGCTCCGTTGGCCTGCGGCATGGCCCTGTTGTCATAAGGCGTGTCACCGCAGGTCCTGCGGAACAATGTCTTTCGGGACTTGGCCGGCCAGGATAGCGGCGTCTGACGCTTGCCGGCGTTTTCATGATCAGTATTCCTGCGGTTGCGATCCCGGCAGACAGGGCGTTCAGGGAACGTTATAATCGTCAAATCTCCAGTTATTCGCTTGAGCGCGTAGCTCGCCAAAAATCTCCGGGTTTGAGGCCCTGTAGGCGTCGTGCCTTCCGGTCGACCGGCACCGCTTCCTTCCCCACCCTACAGTCTGAACGCTTCCCTACGGCGTCCCCCCGAATGGGGGACGGTCGGCCTCGAGAGCCGTTTTCGTTTCTTATAGTTATCTCAATATGCGACCAGACACCCTGCTTTCTATCTACGAGCTCCGCGCCCCCACCGACGAGGCCAGGGCAAACCTGAACCGGTGCGACCTGAAGACCCTGATAGGCCCCCAGTTGGAGGGCTTCCATTGGGAGGCGGACTTCGCGTTCCTGTTCTGCACCGCCAAGGCCGAACTGGGGCCTCTCATGGCGGCCGTGCCCGGCCTTGAGCTCCGCATGGAGCACCTATTGCGGTACGACGAGTGGCAGGACGGGGCCGGGGCGAGGCCCATCGTCCTGGGACCCTTGTCCGTCCTGCCCTGGGAGGGCGAAGCGGGCAAGTGCGAAGGGTCAGGTATGGGCCTTGACGGTGGGGAGAGCCCCGAAGAAGCCGATGCAGACGGCGGTCAGGTTGCCGTTTCGCCTGTAACCCCTGAGCCTTCCGCCAATGGCTTCGGGAGACGGACGGTCCGTCCGCTCCGCATAGATCCGGGGCTGGCCTTCGGATACGGGGGGCATCCGACCACCAAGGCCTGTCTGGGATTTCTGCTCAGGATCATGAGTCCCCAGAACCTCTGTCCTCCAAGGACCTTCCTGGATCTGGGCTGCGGGACCGGGGTACTGGCCCTGGCGGCGCTCCGCCTGGGCGGCTCAAGCGCACTGGGCGTGGACTACAGCCATCTGGCGGCAGAGTGCGCGAAGAGAAACGCCCTCATAAACGGCCTGTCCGACAGGTGCGTCTTCGAATACGGGCTCGCCGGCGACCGGGCCGGCTATCCGGCCGAGGTCCTTATGGCCAACGTCCCCTTGGCAGTCCACTACGAGCTTTTGGGAAAGGACGCTTACGCGGGTAGGCGGTACCTCATCCTTTCCGGCCTTTTGCCCCGGGAGGCCGAAGAGTTAATCCGACTCCTGAGGGAACGGACGGAATTCAGGGAGCTCGACAACCACCGTGACGAGCGCTGGTCCAGCTGGCTGTTGGAGACGGTCGGCCCTTCCGGCGGGGAGTGAGGTCTTTGGACGAAGGGACGGACTGCGCCGGGCGGAACCTCGCCGCCCCCACGACACGTTCATGCCGATTATCGACATCCCGGCGCATCAGACATTATGGGGCATGACAATATGATGGTCGCTCCAGGCTGTTTTGCCCTTGAAAACGTTTCATGCTGGCAACCACCCGGGCGTGGGTGCCCGATTCGCGAGTCCCGAAAGACCGGCACTGCTGTTAGGCCCGGATCTTCCTTCAAGGCCGCCTTCAAGCGCCTGCGTTCATACGATACGCACGGGTCGGTGAGGGAAGCCGGTGACGTCATGGCGGTCCGCCTGGCATGGACACGCCCCGCACGTCCGGGCGGCTCAGCATCGGCTTTCGCTTCGCGTCTGCCGCCCCGGGACAGGATATGACGGTAGATGCGCCGGTTGATGAGGGAAAACCGTTAGCGCCGTACACGGTCGCGCTAGGGATCATATTGCATTCGGTCCCTTCAGGCTGGATTGCTTCCGAGCTTTGAGCGCGATGCCACGCTCATCTGAGGAGTTAGATTTTATGGGAGTGTTTGAGAAGCTTCGGGAGACACTGGGCTGGTCGCCTGACTAGTGAAACGGCGGTTTGGAAGCGTTGGGAACCGCACCGGAGCATGACGGATGGAAGCGTGTCGGAAGGCTGGTGGACGGAGCGGGCCGGAGTGAGCCGGACGAAGCTGGCCAGTTGGAAGCGTTGGGGAAGGAAGCGTTGCGATCGGAACGGCGATGGCGTTCACGCATGCGAAAATGTCTTAAGCCGTGCCGGGTTCGGTAGGGACTAAGGCGCATGAAGGCTTGGGCCGGGTCTCTCCCACAAGGTGCGCGGGTGCCCGCAGGCTGGCGGTGCCGGTTAGGCGATCGGCTTCGCGGTGGCTTTCGCGGCGGAGGCAACGTTGATTCCACTGCAAAAACCCCCACCCTCACCTCCAGGTAGCACTTTGAGGGCAGAATGCTGGGTAAAGGGTGCGCAAGAATGGCGGTGGTCAAGGCTTAAGCGCAAGGGTGCCAATGCGATGGACACAAAGCGTTCCGCCTTTCTGTCGAGGGGGATGGTTTTTGCAGTGGAATCAACGTTTCGTGAGCGTTGCCTGGGATGGCCTTCGGCGCACGGTCGGACGGCGACCGTTCATGAGGCTTGATACTTGTCGGAGTGTGGACTTCCGAATGATATGGATACTTAGGCATGGCCTTGGCATCGCTGTGCCGGACCCGAACGGGAATCCGGGGCGAATAATCCCGAGCGCGGAAGTGAGGGCTCGGGGTTCAGGACAAAGCGTCAACACGGTGGGCTCGCCGGGAGCAATTCCGTTGGGACGTGCGCACCCGCAACAAGTTCGGGGATCGTGCGCACCCGCAACAAGTTCGTGGGGCGTGCCAACCACCCAATGCTGCGTTGGGCTCTGACCTCCAGGGCTATTGCCCGGCAATTAAGAACGGTCGCGACCGCGCAGGGTGAGCGCGGATGGCGCCACCCTCTTCAATCGCGGCCTGGAGGATATTCATCGGCAGGTCGGCAGGAGACAGAGCGTGAGGGCTGGCAATTTTTTTGGGACTCACCACATCCGATCGGATAACCGGTGAGATGTCCCAGGGAGATTCCGTGTCCCGAGGTGGCCCGTGGAGAGTATCGCCAATGAAATTTTATTTATGATGGACTTGGGCGCCCAGGAACACTATCGATGGTCCATGCGTTCTGCAACCTTGTCCTGAAACTTTCCTCCGGAGGCATTGTCGGTCAACGCATGTTGGATAAGCATTTCCTTGTCGCCATCAGCCCTGCGGCTGACGCCTCAGGTTATCATGCGGTACGACTGGGCATTATCTCAGAGGGTGAGAGCAGGGCATACGTATTCTGTCGCGAAACCGTACGATGCACATAGTATGCGAGAAGATTATGGCATCAGACAGGACGGAACGATGAGGAACCGCAGGATCTGGCATCGCTCGCGAGAGCGTTGCGGGCAGGGATCGGCAATATTTATGACCTGAGTCATGTGACAGGGTTGATTTTCGTGATTTGCATCATTCCCCGAAAAAACCCTGATCTGCGTCATTTGCTTGCGATCTTTCCAAGTGGGGTGCGGTTCCCGATCTATATTATATGACTGACGTCATCCGACGAACAAAATTTTTATGACATGGGTCACGTGGCAGGCACCGGCATCATCTTTTTGATCCGTGTCATGGTGAGGACGTTAATGAATCTTCGTTACATTATGTAATAAACCTGAGTCCGCCGAGTCGCGATGTCAGATCAACACGATCGCGGGATGCCCGTATCCCGGTGGCGTGAGCCTGAATCATCTCGGAGATCAAGGATTGTCCGGGGACGTCACGCGGAAAGCCGCCGTGACATATCAGACTTGACGACTGGGATGGCAAAGGAATCCCTGTCCGGGGATTTTCGCGCCGACTGCCGCATCCGATTGAGGCGGCCAAGGATTTCTGGTCGGCGGAGCGGTATCGCGCCGTATGCGCTCCCGTCGTATTGCAGGATCGGTCCGGGTCCGAGAGCGTAAACGAATGGCGCAGGGGCGCCGCAATGAATGAGTCCAATGATTTTGTACCGGATCAAGTTTTTAAGGCTGAACCGAGGAGCGAAGGAGCGAAGGAGCGAAGGCGCGAAGGAGCGAAGGAGCGAAGGAGCGTAGGGCCAGGCCAGGCTCCGGGTGGAGCTCAGCAATGCGATTTCCGGAGCCGTCCCCTTGAGGCGGCAGGGGGTTTCCTTTAGCGCGGTGTCATGGCGGCGATTCGATACCGCCGATAAGGCAGGCGTCTGCGCGGGTGCGTCGGTCAGCGTGTCAAGGCTCGCATGGCCCCCCGACCCGGCCCGGCATAGAGCATATATTGCCGAGTCGCGATTTCCGGACATGGCGGGAATAGCCTGTCCGGGCTTCAGTGAAGGGCGCGTGAAATTTCGGGCGAACTCGTCGCAGGGCGGCGGGTTAAGGCTTTCCTCCGAAATCTGGTCCGGAAGCTCGCTCACCAGCCGTTCTGCGGGCCCTCCGGGCCGTAGTGGTTGTGGCGGATGGTCTTGCCCTGGGCCATATAGACCGTCTCCTCGGCGACGTTGGTGGCATGATCCCCCAGCCTCTCGATGTGGTAGGTCAGTATGCAAACCTCAAATCCCCAGAGCGCCCTTCTCCCGTCCGTGTAAACCTGGGCCAGGGCCTCGTCCCGGATGAGCTTGTAGAGCTCGTCTATCTCGTCGTCGTAGGCTATGGCCTTCCTGGCGAGTTCGGCATCGTTGGACTCGAAGGCGGTCACGGCCATCTCCAGCATATGGAGGGCCTTCTCCACCATGAGCGGGAGTCTGTCCGGGAGGGGGGCGGAGGACGCCCCCTCCTTCTCCATCTTGATGAGCTTGATGGTCCTCTTGGCGAGGTTGCTTCCCAGATCGCCTATCCTCTCCAGCTCGGAGGCCATCCTCAGGCTGGACGCCAGGAACCTCAGGTCACCCGCGACGGGCTGGTTGGTGGCGATGAGGGAGATGGCCTTGTTGACGACCCGGTTCTCGAGATCGTTTACCTCCCTGTCCGCCCTCATGACGGCCCTGGCCAAGTCCCTGTCGAAGGCGGTGAGCGCCTCGCCGGCGTTCTTGAGCATCGCGAGCACGTCCCGGCCCATCTCCACGAGCTCTTCCCTCAGGTCCATGAGCTTCTTCTCGAACAGTCCCACCGCCATGATCCCGTCCCTTCGTGGGTTTAAGGGGGCTCCGGCGAAAACGCGCCGGGTCCTCCCTCCGTTTGGTTCCGGCCTTAGCCCGGTCCCTCGCCGCCCCTGTTGCATCGGGACAGCATGTCGCTCTGTAATCCTCTCCCGACTCCGTTGCCCGCGATTCCTCGCCCGGTCGACCGTGAAGGGGCAAGAGTCGGTAGGGGCTGTCCGGCACTCTGCCGTCGAAATCAGGTTCTGCCCGGTCGCCTCGCTCCGGCACCCCGTCTGGGCCTCGCTCCGGCACCCCGTCGGGGGCCCGCTCCGGCGCCCCATGCGGCACCGGTCCGGCGCCAGTCGGCATCCGGTAAGCATACTCCCTTATGTTCTGTCTCGTCAGCCGGGCGGCTGGTATCGCCGTAAAGCCCGTTTGGGGGTAGGCCCGCCATGTCGGCCTTGGGCGCCCGGCTCGCGATCCTGTCCCCGCAACATCCTTTCTACCTCATTAAGCGCCATGCGGACAGCCCTTTTCCCGTCTCCTTCGGCTTCCGGTCGGCCCTGGCTCGCGGCCGGGGCCGGAGAGGCGCGGCCCCACGGCATGCCGCCTCGCCTCTCGCGGCTTCCCGGAGCCGCGTCAGCCGAAGCGTCCCGTGATGTAGTTCTCGGTGCGCTTTTCCCGGGGCCTGGTGAAGAGTTCCCGTGTGGCCCCGAATTCCACGAGCTCCCCCATGTAGAAGAAGGCCGTGCGATCGGAGATGCGGGCCGCCTGCTGCATGTTGTGGGTCACTATCACTATGGAAAGGCCTGAGGTCTTGATCCACTCCTCGACCTTGGCGGTGGCGATGGGATCCAGGGCGCTCGTGGGCTCGTCCATCAGGAGGATGTCCGGCTCAAGGGCCAGCGCCCGGGCGATGCAGACCCTCTGTTGCTGGCCGCCGGAGAGATCCATGGCGCTCTTGCCCAGAAGGTCCTTCACCTCGTCCCAGAGGGCGGCGGCCTTCAGGGCCTTCTCCACCAGCTCGTCCAGCTCCGGCTTGCGGCGGATCCCTATCAGCCTGGGGCCGTAGCAGATGTTGTCGTAGATGGACTTGGGAAAGGGATTAGGCCGCTGGAAGACCATGCCCACCTTGCGGCGGATGTCCACCGGATCGGAGTCCGGGCCGTAGACGGGCTCCCCGCGCACGAGGATCTCGCCCGCGAGCCTGGCCCCGGGCACGAAGTCGTTCATGCGGTTGAGGAGCTTCAGGAAAGTGCTTTTCCCGCAGCCCGAGGGGCCGATCATGGCGGTGACCTCGTACTCCCGGATGTCGATGTTCACGCCCTTGAGGGCGTGGAAGTCCCCGTAGTAGAAGTCGACGTCCCTGGCGCTTATGACTATTTTCGCCTTCTCTTCCATCTTTAGGGGCCGCGGGGCCCTTAACTCCTTTTTCGCATGCAAACTCCGCGCCCGGTCATGGGCGGACGCGCGTCGCCTTGGGATGCCTTGCGCCCTGGCGGGCCTGAGCCGTCCGTCGGCCTAGCGGCCGACTGCCCCTGTGGCCTTCAAGCCACGGTCCGGGGTTCGCGCCGTGGCCTTCAGGCGGCAGGCTCAGGCGTCTGCGACCGAGTCCGGGCCGCGGCCTCCCGCGCCGTTGCCTTTCATCATCGCCTTTCACCGTCGTCTTCACCAGCGCCTCCCTTTCCTGAGCTTCGCCCTCACGACGATGGCGCACAGCGACAGCCCCAGGACCATGGCCAGGAGCACCAGGGCCGTCCCGAACTGCTGGGGCCTGGTCTCCTCGATATGCGTGCCGTTGGTGGCGAGGTTCAGGATGTGGGTCGAAAGCGCCATCACCTCCTGGAAGACGGAGCCGGGAGAGGAGAGCGTGTAGGCGCAGCTCGCCGTGAAGACGATGGGGGCCGTCTCCCCCGCGGCCCGGCCCAAGGCCAGGATGGCGCCGGTGAGCATGCCCGGGAGCGCGGCGGGCAGGACCACCTGGCGGATGGCCTGCCAGCGGCTGGCTCCCAGGGCCAGGGCGGCCTCCCGGAAGGACTGGGGCGTCTGGCGCAGCGCCTCCTCCGATGCCGCCACCACGGTGGGCAGGATGAGAAGCCCCAGGGTGAGGCTTCCGGCGAGGATCGATCGCCCGAATCCGAAGGCCTTCACGAACAGCGCGAGGCCGAAGAGCCCGAAGACTACCGAGGGCACGCCGGAGAGGTTCAGGACCCCCATGCGGATGACCGACACCAGGTGCCCGGGCCGCGCGTATTCGGCCAGGTAGACCGCCGCGCCGAAGCCCAGGGGAATGGCCGTCAGAAGCGCCCCCAGGGCCAGGATGAGGGTGCCTTCGATTGCCGGGAGGATGCCTCCAGCGGTCATGCCGTCCCTGGGGAACTCGGTTAGGAACGTCACGGTGACGGCCCCGGCCCCGTTCCAGAGCAGAAACCCCAGCACGGACGCCATGACGGCGGCGACCAGCACCCCGGTGAGCCTGATGAAGAGGAGCGCCACGAACTCACGGCGCCGCCTCCTGCGCGGCTCGAATCCCCTTCTGGCGGCCAGCATCTTTAGGCGTCTCCTCCCTCGCGGGCCTTCGGCCCCGGCGGGCCGTGCCGTCGGTCCGGACCCCCGGACGAGCCTTGGCGGAGCGAAAGCCGCCGGTCTCCAGGCCGTGCGCCTTCGGGCTGTCGCGCGTTCGGCCTGTCGCGCGTACGGCCTCAGGGCTCAGGCGTTCTTGCGGAAACGCTTCCCCAGCCAGAAGGCAGTGAGGTTCAGCGCCAGGGTCATGAAGAAGAGGATGACCCCCAGCGCGAAAAGCGCGTGGTAGTGGGGGCTCCCCACGGCCGTCTCCCCCATCTCGGCTGCCAGGGTGGAGGTGAGCGGCCTTACCGAATCGAAGATCGAGTGCGGCACCTGGGCGGCGCCGCCCGCGACCATCAGGACCACGATGGTCTCCCCCAAGGCCCTGCCCAGCCCCAGGATGACCGCGGTGGAGAGTCCGGAGAGTGACGCCGGGAGGATCACCCGGAAAATCGTCTCCCAGCGGGTGGCCCCTAGGGCGAAGGAGGCGTCCTTGACGCTCTGGGGCACGGCGGTGAGCGCGTCCTCGCCCAGGGACGCGATGGTCGGCGTGCTCATGACGGCGAGGATTATGGCGCAGTTCAGGACGTTCAGGCCGGTCGGCAGGTTCAGCTGGTTCTGCATGAAGGGGGCTATCGTCACCATGCCCACGAAGCCCAGGATGACCGAGGGTATGGAGGCCAGGAGCTCCACCGCGGGCTTCAGGACCTCCCTCACCCGGTTCCCCGCCAGGCACGACAGGTAGACGGCGAGCCCCACGCCCAACGGGGCCGCCAGCAGGACCGAGGCGAAGGTGACGGAAAGCGATCCCAGGATCAGGGCCCCGGATCCGAAAGAGGGCTGGGGGTAGGTGGGGAACCAGTCCAGGCTGAAGAAGAACTCCAGGAGCGGCACAGCCCGGTCGCCCGGCGCGGGGAAGAAGAGGCCCAGCGCCTCGGAGAAAAGGAAGACCGTGATGAGGAGCATCTGGCCCAAGGCGGAGGCCGCGCAGAGGAGAAAGAAGACGCGTACCCCCTGTTCGGTGGGCGAGAGCTTGGGATGCAGGAGCTGTCCGTGCGGCCCGGGATCAGCGGGCACCGGGGCTCCGGCCCCGGCCTCACCGGCAGTTGCCGAGCCAGCGAGCGCGTCCGCGGCGTGGCTCTCCGCAGCCGCCGGGGGGGGGCTCCCGACCGCGGCTGTGGGCGCGGTTTCGGCGGCGGGGCTCTCGGTCAAGGGCGGGGATCCTTTCTCGGGCATCGGCGCCGGGTTAGTCATCGGGGGGGCCCCGTGCGCCAAAATGGCCAGGTGTCCGACTCGAAGGTTTCTGGCCTCACGCCTTCAGGGCATCCGCGAACGGAGCGGAGGCCGTCGCGCGTCCCGGCGGCTCGCCCCTGAGGTCCGTGCATGGTTTACGGAGGCGGGCCGACATCCGCCCCTGAGGCCCGTGCGTGGTTTCCGGAAGGCCGTTTCGGCGGCCCGCTTCCTCGGCCCGTTCATGATTTTCGGAAGGTCGGGTCGGCGGGCTACGGTACCGGCCTCTCGTCCGGCGCGTCGGGTGGCAGGAAGCCCTCCCTGCGGATGACGCTCCTGCCCTCGTCCGTAGCGAGGTAGTCGAGAAAGCGTCTCGCCTCCGTCGGCACGGGGTCCCTGGTGAAGAAGTAGAGCTCCCGGGAGAGGGGATAGGTGCCGTCCGAGGCTCGCTCCAGGACCGGCTCCACGCCGTCTATCTGGAGGGCCTTGACGCGGCTGTTCAGGAACCCCATGCCCACGTAGCCCACGGCCGAGCGGTTGCCGCCTACGGCGTAGGCAACACCGCCGCCCGAAGGCTGGACCTGGGCGTCGCGGCGGAAATGCTCGCCTTTAAGGACAAGCTCCAGCCACATCTCGAAGGTGCCGGAGCTGGAGTCGCGGTTGACCGCGACTATGGCCCGGTCCTCGCCGCCCAGCTCCTTCCAGTTGCGGTAGCGGCCAAGATAGATGCCCTCCAGGTCGTCCAGGGTGAGCGAGACGATGGGGTTCGTGGGATGCACTATCACCGCCAGGAGATCGCGGGCCGCGAGGTGCCTTACGAGCCTCTCGCCCCGGGACTCGGCCAGCCTCAGCTCGACCGGCAGGATGTCGCGGGAGGCGCCGGCTATGTCGATGGTCCCGTCCATTAGGCTCTTGATGCCCTCGCCCGTGCCGGTCCCGGAGACGGACATCCGCGAGTCCGGGTGCGCATGGAGGAACACCTCGGCCACGCCCATGGCTACCGGGAGGAGAGTGGTCGATCCCGATACCATGAGCCTGGATGTGTCCCTCAGTTCGGCTTGGGCCGATGCGGCGGCGACCAGCGCCAGGGCTGCGGCGACCGCAGACGCGAAGACGGCGCGGCCTCGGTCGGCGAAAAGGCCGCAGGGCGGCCTCCGCAGGCGGAGACGCGGCGTTTCGGACGCCGCCGGGTGCGCGGCGCCCCGCTCGGGGCCCGGACGGTCGGGGCGGGCCGTCGCCCCGGGGCTCTGGCGGGCGCTTGTCATGGCTGACTATTTAGCACGGCTTCAGGCAAAAAACAACCAAGCCGCCCCTTGTGGCCCGTCAGGGAACTTCCGGCCTAAACGTCAAGAAACCCCTTTTCATCGCGATCGAGTAACAGGCCCCGGGGGCGTGGCACGGCTTGAGGACGGCGCGGGGATCGTCCGGCGGAAAGTCAAGGTTGTTTGGGGACGCGAAGAGGCCGGGAGAGAAACGTCGGGTTGGCTGGCTGAAGGGAGGACGTGCCGGATGCCCGCAAACGGCCCGAGTCCGGGGCGGCGGAAAACGTCAGTGACGGGCAGCAGGAGAGGCTCCGGCGGGTCTCGTCCTGATAGCGTTGGATGTCGCGGGCGTGTCAAGCCAAGGCGATCTTGACGGGCGGAAGACGTCGATCGGGGATGTGTGTCGAGGACGGCAAAAGTGAGCCCGATACGGCGTGGCGTAGGTATCGCCGAATCTCGAGATGGCAGCAAGAATCCTGTTGCGGAACCTGACGATATCATCGATGACGGAACCGTAATAAGTCTGAACGTCAATATGGGGCAGGCGACACCCCCTGGTCACTGGCATCAGGGAGGCTGAAGGGTAAGCAAAACGTCCAGTCATAGGGGCATGACAGCCCATCCGCCCTGATTGGATCGCCACCGCCCCTTCCGGCTCTTCATCATGAATCTCTCTCCGACTTATTACGGTGGCGTCATCGATGAGTCTGGTGTCATATATCTTGATCAAATATGAGAACAGATTCAGATGTAATCCGATCCATGAAATCGTCCCATTCTATTCCGCTGGTCACAAGGTCCAACTCCAAACCCAGCGCTTCTCTCAGGTCGGCATACAGATCGCTTATCTGGAAATAGTCCCTGATTTTCCCTTTGTTTATAAGGAGATCAATGTCGCTGTCCGGCCTCGGCTCGCCTCGCGCGTATGATCCGAACAGCCAAACGCGTCCGACACCGTGCCGTCTGGCTACCGGGGCGACAATCCTCTTGATGTCATCGATTGTGTAGGTCATTCCAGGCTCATTTCGTCCCTGTTCGGGACAACGTACGGTTACCGGTTTGGCCGGTTGCGGTTTTCTTGAACCTCTGATCACTGGAACCATCTTCCGGACATATCAGGCCAATCGTCCGGAAACCACGAGCCGAGCGCATGGCGATGAAGGATGGCGTCCTTCCCGGCTATCCATCGGCATTGTAAAGCCGATCAATCCCGCGTACCGGGGTTCAACGCGATGGGATTGGCGCGGCACCCGCATGCGCGATATCGGCATCGGGAGGCCGAAAGCGTAATGGCCGCCTTGACGGCAGCCGAATGCCATGCCGAAAGATGGGTTACGCAAGGGACGCCCGAAGGCGGCGACCGGTTGGCTTCATCACAAGGGAGGCGGGTGTCGGGGCAGTGCCGGGAGGAGGGAATGAAGTTGCCCGTGGTGTCGGGCCAGAGAACCCGTGAGGAGATTGAGCGATTCCGCGCCGTTGTCCTCGGCTGTCGCGGGGTTATGTACTCGGATCTCTTCGCGGTCGACGTCGGCACGGCCTTCGGGATCTCGGATCTCCTCCGTGCCATGGGAATCGGCGATATCCCATGCCGGACGGGACGGGTCCGCGATACCGTAGCCATCTGCGAGACCGAGCCCCAAAGGCGGCCGGACCGTACCAACCTGCGATTGCGGTTGAGAGGTCCTGTAGGCATGGCTCGCCGCCCGGCCCGGGGTTGCCCATATTCTCTTTCCCGATGACCTTCAGGTGCGGTTGCCGGCTGTACGGCTTAGCCGTCCCCAAGCAATTCTCAATCGCCGTTGTTCCGATATTCGAAAACATCGACCTCCGTACGCTCAGGAAGACCTTCGAACTCGTACGTGACGGGCCCGATAATAGGTAAAGGGATAGGGATAGGGATATGGATAGGGAAAAGGATGTCTTCTTCGACAAAATACGCTCCTGCATCCGTTCCCGCCGACCGCTCTCGCAAACATAGGGCTCACCGATGACATGATCGGCCAGGCGCCGAGCGGCACGGCTTGCGATTGTCGACGGAGGGCAGGAATTCGGCCTCCGCCATGGAACGAGAGTCAGAGGACGGGAGTTTCGGCATCGCCTAAGCACTGGCCAACCCCGCCATCCTGCGGGGGGTCCCCGAATGACATGATTTGTCAACGGAACAGCTAGCCACCGGGAAGGCCGGAGCGATGACTGTCCTTGCGGCGTGACGGGGAAAATCAGTCTCCCTTTGCCGGAATTTCCGCGAGATCCATGAATTGCCGCGTGGTCTTGATGACCAGGCCGGACAGATATCTCACGAATGGTTGCAGGTCACCCTTGTTAGCCAGGTCCAGGGCATGGATGTATTCCGGCTTCCCGGCCGCCGTGACGACCGGCGGGAAAAAACCGCCCTTGATGTACTCAAGGGAAGCCAGTGCCCTGGCAACTCTTCCGTTGCCGTCCTGGAACGGGTGGATCTGGATGAAACGGTGATGGAGCCAGGCCGCCTCGATGTCCGGCTGGACGTTTCCTTCCAGATGCGCATGATGCATTTCCAGAAGCCTCTGCATCTCGCTGTCGACCTGTTCGGGAGGGCAGTACTGGTGAAGAAGCCCGTCCGGCGTGAGGGGATTGTTCGGCCACTTCTTGAAGGCTCCCTTGAGCAGGCATATCGGGACATGGCGGCCTGAAGGCGACAGGCCAACGGCGAAGTCCTGATTTTCGACGAAAGCCGCGTGCAGTCCCCTTACGGCGAAAGCCGTGAGGGGATAGTAGGATTCAAATCGTCCGTATAGGGATTTGATGATCTGGTAGTGGTTGCCGATGACCGCCGCGGCGTCAATGGATTCGATGCCGTGCGTTCGTCGCGGGAGCTCGACCGAAGACAGGCCCTGGTCGATCATGGCTTTTGCCAGGTCGTCGTCGATGAGGTACAGGTTTTCCACCTGCCCGGTCTCGATCGACCATTCCCTCATCGTTTTTTCCTTGAAATCCTCTAACATGTCGGATTGCATACCGGCCTTGGCAGGGCTCCATGCGCCCGCAACTGCCAGAAATTCCGGATCCGAAAGGCTGAGATAGCCGTCCGGCAAATCTTCGATCGGTTCCCATTTATGGTAAATTCCAGACATATCCCGCAAGTGCCTCCTTAGCCGAACACCGTGCCGTCCCCTGGCTCAGGGACCTCACGGATAGCCTATGGGCTGAAGATCCTATCTTACCGTGTCACGACCGTCAAGCCCGATCGATTCCCCCTTGCCTCCCCTTGACTTGAGACGCGTGTTTGAGGGCGGCCGTCCTCGCCGCGTCGGCCTGACACGGGATTCGCGAGGCGACCCCGACTGCGGCGACTTTTATCGGCAAGGCGACTGGTGATGGCGTGTCCTGCGGCACCTGTGGCGGGGAGCGGTCTTTAGGCGTGGTTTGAGAGACGGGGACGGCGCGGGCGCGTGTTCCGATGGGAGAGCTTGGACAAAGAGTCTTCCGGGTTCCCGAACCCCGAAGTGTCTGCGGCTGTGGTTCAGCTGGCCCGCCATTGTCCTTGCGATCGTTATCGATGCCAATGGCATTTCCGTTGCGTCCTGCCGTCGGCGAAGTTCTCGATGACGTCCAAGTGCCAACGGTTTTCACTACATCTGTAAAATTGGAGATCCCGAAAGGCGGGCGAGATGGAAACGGAGGGTTTTCCAGGGATACCCTGAAGCAGGAACGGCAGGCAATCAAGCCGTCCCCCTAATCACCCCCCCGAAAGCCCGGGCTGGTGTCCTGTCCGGCATGTTCAAGAACGGGAAAGATCTTGCAGGGTACGATGTCGATATCTTCGAAGATCCTGACGTAGTTCCTATTGTTCATGAGCTATCGGTCGGCCAGCATGATTGTGCGCCGCGCTTCCGGTCGCGGGGCTGAAAAATTATGAGGAATATCTCCATCATTGCGCATGTTGTCAGAGGGAACCGCTTGGAGTCGATACCGGAGTAAAGGCCGCTCACTTGCCAGCTCACGGCACAGCTGCCAGGTTTTCTTGTCGACGAGTGACAGTTCATCCTGTGGGAGATTATTACCGCGATGATTTGGAAGTCTTCGAGCAAGACTTGGAATTTGATGGATTTCCTCGCGGGGCAGTGAATTTTGCTGCACTGCACGGTTTTTAACCGTGTGTGATACCCTTAACCATCTGGGATGACATATCCTGTAGATCGTAATATATGACGTAACCGTAATAAGTCGGAATGGCAACACGGGGCAGGCAACGGCTTCCGGGCATTGGCCTAAGGGATGGTGAAGAGTTGAATATACAGCCAATTATAGGGGCATGACTGCCTGGCAAGTATATTTGGTACGCCGATACACTAATCGGCTCTTCAGCATGAATTCTTCTCCGACTTATTACGGTGGTGTCATAAGATGACGAAACCGTAATATGTCGGTACGGCAACCCGAGGCAACCAACACCCCCGGTCATTGGCATTAGGGAGGCTAAAGCGTTGACAAAACCTACCGCGTACAGGGGTGTGACCGTCCGGTCACGCTGATTGGGATACCGCCGCTCTATCCATGATGCGTTCGCAAAAAAGTCGCGAAGCAGTTACAATGATCTCCACCCCACGGCCTCCGGATTGGTTGCGCTGCGCAAGAGCCTCGGGGTGCGGCTTCGCCCCACAGCCCCCGGATCGCTGACTCCGTACGATGGCCACGGGTGTCAACCTCCGGGCAGATGTGGTCGAGCAACGGCTCACGGCACGGCGGCTCTGCGAGGCGGCACCCGGATAGCTGTGTAAATGTCGGGTGAAGGTGGGCAGGTCTCCCTCCCTCCCGAGGAATCTTTTGACCCTTTGCAAACGTATCATATATCCCGGCGTCGCAAACACCTCATCGGGATCATATAGATCCTGTTGAAACAAGCTCATCAGATTACAGTGAAAATTAAGGATTCAAGGAGTAGGAGAAATGCCGGTCAGAAATGGAAGGGACTGGAGCCGGGCGATCACTTAAACCGCAAGCGGATCATCAGGGACACGCGCACGGCGAGGGAGAAGGCGGCGTCCGCGTCCGCGGTCGGGGACCGGGACACGGTCCTGAAGATCATCTCCACCCTGGCCGTGGAGGGAGTCGTTTTCCCGGAGTGGTGATTCGCTGACTTCGACCTCACCGTCGCGGCGTTCGTCTGCCACATGGCGCTCGCCTCGGTTGCGAGGTTCCCCTTCAGGCTACCGGCAACGGCGGGTCGCCCCGATCGATCCGGGGCGACCCTGGTCGGCAGGCGGGGCTACAGAGAGGGGGGGCATCTTATTCCTGGGAAACGTGCAAGACACCGGCAAGGAGCTCTGGCAGGAGAAGAGGGACATCCTCACCCACATGCTCCTCATGGACTCCACCGGATCCGGCAAGACCTCCGCGGCGATGTCGCTCGCCTACAACGCGCTCACTTCCTGTACGCGCGTCTACTTCATCGTTCCCAAGGCCGAGGCACGGTTGGATATGGAGATCTGGCAGCTGGCCCGCAACGTGGGTAGCGACGACGACTTCAGGGCGCTCAACCACTCGACCGCCCAGCCGCCCCCTGAGGCGGGCAGGCTGCCCAACACCATCAACTCATTCATCTTGGGGAGCGCACACTCGCTCACCCAATTATTGAACTCGCTCATCCCCCCGTCCGCGGGCGGGAGCAACTCCATCTTCGCGGACAAGGCCATGGCGCTCATCGCGTGGCTCATGCATGGGCTGACTGATCTCCGCGACAAGGGGCACCTTCAGCTGTCGGTGGCTGCCGCGAGCGAGCACCTCTCCGCCGCCAAGTGAGCGCCTCGTTCGCGGCGGGCGGTTCTCCGAGATGTCCCGCGAGGCGCTAATGGCGGCGTTCCTGAGCTGCAACTTCGAGCCCGGGGACGGGGACAGCAAGGGGCACTCCTTCAATGAACAGTTCGGCTACGCCCAGAGCTACTTCGGGAAGGCTCTCTCTAGCCTGACCGACACCTACGGCCGCATCTACGGAGCGGAGTCCGGCGTGGAGGACTTCCGGGACATCGTCCTGAACCGCCGGATACTCCTGGCGCTCCTCCCCCTCCATGGAGAAGAGCCCGGCGGAGCTCGCAGGGCACGTTGAGATCACGTTCTCTTCCCTGAACGAAGCAAGCCTCCGTGGGCCTGGGCCTGGAGATAGAGGGGCGCACAGCGGATGTGCTGGGCCCGATTCCCATGCACTACCGGGGCACCGGCCCGTTCCTGAACGTCGTGGACGAATAAGCGGCGATAGTTACCCCGGGCCTCGAGTTCCTCCTCACCCTGGGCAGGGGCCTTGGCATGGCAACGGTGGTGGCCAGCCGGGACTTCGCGGGCAAAGCCGAGGCGGACCGTAATGGCGCCTCGGCAGATAGCCGTGAACACCTCGGTCAAGGTGTTCTTGCGTCTGGCGGAGGCGGAGAGAACCTGGGACCACCTGCGGAGACTCGCGGGGGACGAGGCGGTCATGGAGACCAACGGTTTCGGGCTCGCGTCGGGCAGACTCATGACAGGCGCCTGGAAGGACGGCTTCTGTGCGAACCCGACACGCCGCGTTCTGGTGCATCTGAACTATCTCCTGGAGCAGACAGAGGGCGAAGCCCACTGTCTGCTGGGCTGGACGTTCGCCAGGGCGAGGCTCTTCCGCGCGGGGCCGGATCTCGCCGATGCCGTCATGCGTGTGCCCAGGCTCCTTGAGATGGTGCTCATGTGACGGGGAGGCGGAACGGAGGAGCGTGAGATGGCTCGGTATGGGGGAGCGTGAGATGGCTCGGTATGGGGGAGCGAAGGAAACTGAGGGACGGAGGAGTCCATCCCCTACCCCCCGGATTTTGAAGTTTAACGCTTTGCCGTTACGTACGCAACGGCCCATTGAACCTAACGTCTATACGGCAATGAGATCCAGCCAGGCATGCGACAGTTATTTCCGGCTCCCTTTGGTGAAGACCCTCGAGAGAATTCAGGCGCACTTCCGCGCAGAAGGCACCTCGGCGCATCCGCGCTCCTCTTGACTCTGGACGGTACCAAGGCGAACGTGACGGTGACCGTCATCCTGTCACTGGAGTTCTTTCAGGTACTTGACCGGGACACTGCCGAAAGTGCTCAGCCGCAGAGCGGTCTGGGATACCCGGCATTTTCAGGATGCTCTCTGCGGCTATCGCAAGGCTCCGCATGAGCCACTAAACCGTATACGCGCATCACCCGGTGACCCTCATGAAGACAGTCCGCGGCTTCAGGATTAAGGATAGAGCAAGCGTTTGACGGATGCGGGGAAAATTCGGGCCCAACGAAAATCACTGCATAACAGCCTACAATGAAGCCTATTCATTCAAGAGTCTCAGACGCCGATTATTTCTGGGAAAGGCAACAAAGCCGGAATCAACCTGTCAATGCTGTGCACAGCCAGATGCAAGGATTTTTCGTCTTGCTGTAAAGCTACATCATTTCAAGAACATATGATATGGAAAGACAAGGTAATTGCCTTGTTCATTACCATCCACAAATACGGGAGGTGGTCAGAATGGTTGCAGGCAGGGAATATCCCTGATTAAGGATCTCATGTCCCTCGCTTTTGCAGATGCGGCAAACCCGGGTCGTCCTCCGCAGGCCAGGACCAATGCCCTCAGGGAAATTGAAAGGAGGCCATTCCGCCGGATGCCGCCCATCGCCGAAGGGGACAAATCAGACGGGGACAGTCCGGGGGACCGGTTCGAAAGGAAGTTGCTACTTCTGATCCCTACCGATCGAAAGCCTCCGAAAGAAGGCGGAGTACTCTGGTAGGAGTGGGAGACCGCTCCGGCGAGGAGGTCCGGTTCCACACCTGCACGGTACGAGCAGGTTGTGTAGAAATCGTGCCCATGACGCGCCTCTGCATTACTACCGGAAATAGGCGGACGGGGGAGTCCGGGGTTGATTTGCCGCGCATAAGCATGTTGCTTTGAGCAGATTTTCTGATACAATGGCTTCAGCCCGCCGGGTTGGGTCAAACCGGCCATTGATCGTCTGGCCTTGCGGAACCGCTGACCGGCAAGTTCGTCTTGTCTTCGCCTGAAAAAAGAGAGGATTTCCGGAGTGATCATGGAACCGAAAAAACTGCCGCTTAACGATAAGCCCTTTCGAAAAATCATACAAGGGAACTATCTTTACGCCGACAAGACCAAATATATCCACAAGATGATCACAGAAAACGATTGCTGTTTCCTGTCCCGGCCAAGGCGGTTCGGCAAGACGCTTCTGCTTGATACCCTCGACGAGCTGTTTCAGGGCAACAGCGAGCTTTTCGAAGGCCTGTGGATTGGAACCTCAAACAAATATGACTTCAAAAGGCACCCGGTCCTGAGATTCAACATGGCCTACGCTAAAATCTCCGCCAAGAAAGACCTTGAAGACAACATCGAGGACGATTTAAGAGACGCCGCAAAAATCGAGGGTGTGGAAATCACCTCGAATTCCTACGGCAGGATGCTTGGGGAACTTCTGAGAGGAGTCAACGAAAAATACAAGGTCGGCGCTGTCGTCCTGATCGACGAGTACGATGCCCCGGTAGCATGGAATATATCCGACCGGACATTAGCCTCTGACAATTGCGATGTCCTTCATGGCTTTTACTCGTCCCTGAAAAAGAACATCAACTACATCCGCTTCGCCTTCGTCACGGGCATCACCCGGTTCGCATTGACCGCATTGGACTCCGGGCCGAACAACTTCTCGGACATCTCGCTGGAACCCGATTTCGCGGGAATCTGCGGATTTACCTTCCCGGAGATCGACAGGCTGTTCAAGGACAGGTTCAAGAGGACTCTCAAAAGCCTTAAGGCCAAGGGATACCTGAGGCAAGACGCGAAAAGGAAGGATCTGAAGGAGGCGATTCGGGTCTGGTACGACGGCTACAACTGGCTTGGGACCAAGCGGGTCCTGAATCCGTACTCGATTCTAAATTTCTTCAAATGGAAAAGGTTGAGCGATTTTTGGCCGCTTTCAGGACAGCCGTCACACCTTTCGGACCTTGCGAAGGAGAAGCCTCTTGATTTCATACAGCCAAACCTGAACAGCTATCCTTCCTGGACTATCAGGAAAGTCGAACTTGGAAGGCTTGAGCCCGTCCCCGTCCTTTTCCACAGCGGATATCTGACGATTGACCGCCTGATTCTCGAGAATATTGGCACCGAACGGGAACCGGACATGGAGGAAATGTTCACGTTCAAAATCCCCAACAGGGAAGTA
>JAISFS010000112.1 GCA_031263485.1 Deltaproteobacteria bacterium
ATCGTGCTCTTCGCATTCCTGCAGAGGGTCATGAACGGCGGGGCCGACTTCATCCAAAGGGAGTACGCGCTGGGAAGGACGAGGGTGGACATATGCGTCGGTTACAAGGGCATACACTATCCCATCGAATTGAAGATCAGGAGTGCCCGCAACATCAAAAAAGGCATCGAACAGCTGTCGGGGTACATGGACAAATGCGGCTCATCCTCAGGCTGGCTGGTCGTCTTCGACAGGGATTTCCGGAAACCGTGGAGCGAGAAAATCAGTTGGGACATTATGGACCTAGAGGGCAAGTCCATACGGCTGGTCGGATGCTGACAGCTGTGCCGTACGCTTCCGAATCCGGCGTCGGACTCCGGCGGTCCCGGCCGTCCAAGGCTTGACCCGCGAAATTCAGCCTCCGGCCCATCTGGGCTTTGGGCGGGCGATTTGCGCCGTTTCCCTGTCGAACGCCCGAATCTCATGTCCGTTCGGCGACGACGTCGCGGGACCGGACGGGTCCCGATGCCGTCGGCATCGGGACCCATCAGGCGATGCCCGTGATCCAGAAGCGTCTGGTCGCCTCCCTGGTCTTCCCGATCCTGTCCGATTGCCGGCGGACGCTTTTCATGTTATTCCAGGTCACGGTCAGCGGGAGTCAACGCCCTGGCTCCCTCATCCAGGCGGCGGACCGGTCGCGCCCCGTCCCGATGATGTCCGGGTCGCTCCTTTGACGCGGCAAACTATCCTCCGAAGATACCGGATTTTTGCGCCGCGAGGCAGATGCGGTCCGGCCCCGTCTCCAACCTGAATGGAACGCCATCAGGCCGTTGAATGGCGCCCACGTCCGACGGTCGACGGCCAGGCGTTTGAGGCCTGATGACTCCTGGGAGCGTCGGTTCAGGCCATGTGGAACCGACTTGAGCCATTGTGAACCCGTTGAGATCACGGGCCCGGACACAGTTGTCGCCGACGCGTCCAGATGCGTCCGAAAAAAGTCCGAAATATCCTTAAGGGGGGGAGACCTAACCGCCTCCACCCGCTACTTACTCAGCTATCCGGGTTCCGACGCGCGGGGCCGCCGTGCCTGGCGCCGTTGCGCGGCCCCTTCGGCATGGGCTGACCCCCGGAGCCATTGCGCGGAGGTGCCGATCCGGGGACCGTGAGGCGGAGTCGCCCCCCGCGGGCCATTGCGCGGAGGCGCCGATCCGGGGACCGTGAGGCGGAGTCGCCCCCCGCGGGCCATTGCGCGGAGGCGCCGATCCGGGGACCGTGAGGCGGAGTCGCCCCCGCGGGCCATTGTGCGGCGCCGCCAATCCGGAGGCCGTGGGGCGGAGATGATTGTCACTGATTCAGGACTTTTGCGAACGCATCACCAATTGCATTTGCGGACGGTCGCGGGCGGGCAGGGGTGAGCCGGCTTCCAGGATGACACAGTCCGTCCCATGGGCCGCGTCTCCTGTCAGGAGTGTTGATGTTCTGTCAGTCGACGTCTGCCGGGGGAGGACGGCTACGTCAGATGTGGCCGGCGGCGGTCGATGGAGGGCTAGATGCCCTCGCCAAGGTGTATCCGTAAGCACGTTCCGCCGGCTCCGGGGCAGGTGCGCTTCCTGAGGTTTTCACGAGCCGGAATCCTCCGATGGCGTCGTAGCCGGGGCGCTTACCATTAGGTCTCGGAGGCAGGAACGATGCTTCCATAATCTTGAATTTTTCCTGGACTCTGTATGATGTACGCTCAAAAACAGTATTAATCAATAGTTGATTCTGGATTGCCGTAGCCGTAGCGCATTAGGATTGATAACCGAATCGCCTTAACTGTTGTGAAAATTCAGATATTGTTAAAATTTGCCATGTTTGCCACCGGAGTAATAACTCCCGGAAAACTTCAGCTTTTCCGGAGTTGGTTCATCCGCACGATAGCCATTTCGTGCATCAATTGCCCGCACGTCTCTCTTCCCGGACTTCCCACTCAAAACGCACACACAACTCCCGGCCAGATTCCTTTCCGCTCCTGCCCCGGCTTCCTCCGGTCCCTGCCCGCTCCCGGCTCCGCCCGCTCCCGCCCTGCTCCCCGCCAGGCCCGCTAACCTCCTGGATCGCTTTCAAATAGGGTTGGCAATTCCAGGCGGTTGTGTCGATGTATATATAATAACGAATATATTATACATATTGTTTCGAGCAAAGTATTGCGATTGCCTAAAATTTGACAAGTATCTGATGACGGCGGGCTGGCGGCCCGCTCTCCTCTTCGGGCGGATACGTTCGCGGGGGAGCGGACCTGGCCTTCCCCGGCACCATTGGGGTGGAGGCGCCGGGCGCCTGTGTGGATCCGGACAGGGGGTGCGGGGCCGGCGTAGCGTCTTGGGCGAATCTCACGTCTTCGGCGACGCGGTTGACTCTTTCCGCCGGGGTGGTTATATTGAAATCCGGCTAGAAAACGGACGTTTTGCCCCTGCCGCGCCGGAACAGGGCCGACCGACGGCCCTCCCCCGAAGATCCCCTTCGGCTCTCCGGGGACCGCGCCGCGCCCGGGCCCTTCACGCCAAGGGGTCACAGATGACTTCACGCCACGGCTACCAGACGCTCCTGCGGGCGGCCATCGCCTGCTTCCTGGCCGTCCTCCTTTGTTCGGCCTGCGGCTCCAGACGCCGCGGAATCGCTCCGGAAGACTGGGCAAGCATCATCCACGTGTCGGTGGCCCTGAACAAGACCACCCGCGAGGAGATTGTGGCCGCCCTTGGCCCGCCGCGCGAGACCTCGGCCGAGGGCGGCCGCGAGAGCATGGCCTGGACCAACGAGAAGGGCTACATCGTGCTCCTGTCCGCCGAAGACGCCCCGCCGAACGTGATGCGCGTCAGGTCGAGGCTGGAGGCCCGTTTCGCCGGAGACGTGGTCACTTCCCTGGACGCGAGGTGATCGGCCGCGAGCGGCTTCCCCGGAACGTTGCGGGAGCCGCGCCTTTTTTTTCGCGCGGCTTTGAAAATTAAGCAGTTCCGGTGCATTTTTCCGGAACGGCATCCGACGCCCGCCTAAGGCCGTCGCCGTCCCGGCCATCCCGTGCGCCATTTCCCCGTCCGGTCCCTGGCTTGCCCCGTCACGTTGCGGCGCGGACGCCACCGGTCCGGACGTCGACCTCCGCGCCTTCAGCTTCCGTCTCTTTTCCCGATCGGCGGCTCGAATCCTTGCGTTCGCGCACGTTACGCCCGCGCCCGCTGGCTTCAGGAGCCTCATGGTCCATGCCCGTTTAGTCCGAACCGCTTGTCCTCCTGTCGCTTTCCGTTTGCTTCCGTCCTGCCGCTTCCCGTTCGTTTGCTGTACGCTCATCCCCTTGTCCGCTCATCCGCGTTCCGTTCACTCGCCTCCGTCCAGTCGCTTCCGCACAACCGTTTTCCGTTCGATCTGGCACCGCAGATCGCTTCCGATGGGTCTTCGCCGGGGCCGTTTTCACGCGGCCTAGTTGCGACAGCTCCCTCGCTGCGGCCTTCTCGCGTCCACATCCGCGACGCCATGGGCCTGCGCCTCGCCTAGGAGCCTGTTGCATAAATCGCTATGGCATTGCCGTGAGTCAATCAGTGGTGGATGTGCTTCCTCTTGTCTACCGCATTTGTTCTTATGTCTTTTAAAAACCTTTATGTAACAGGCTCTTAGCTGCCGATTCCTCCGCCGCTCGATGCCTTGCCGTTACTTCCGAATCCCGTCTTCCCCGGCCTTTCGCCTGACCGGCCCGTGCGCGTGTCTCGGGCCCGCGCGCCTCTCCGTCTCGGGTTTCCAGACCGAACCGCGTACGGGCGAATCCCGAGGCGCGGCCCCTCCCGCTTTGCAGTATCCCCCATATCTGGCGCTTGATCCCTTCGCGGCGCCGGTCTCAGTGCGGACGGCGCCTTTCCGCGCGGGGACCCCACCGGTCGGCCCGGAGACCGGCGCGGGCGCTGCGGAGTCCCTGCGTGAGCCGCGCCGGGGCGGGCCCGCAGGGACTCTTGTCCTTCACACCCAAAGCGGAAACGGCTATAATAATGCCGGTTTTTTTCACGGGCTCCCGAAAAAACGGCAGGAACCATCATGGACAAGGCAGCGTCTTTCGAATTCATCCTGGACTCCGTGCTCCGCGCGGCCGGCGAGACACTGGGCCTCAGGCCCCATCAGCTGGGCAAGGGCAGGGCCATCGCCGGGCTGGGCCTGGACCCGGCGGATCTCATGGGTTTCGAGTCGGAGCTCAGGGACGCCTTGGGCGTCGAGATCCCCGACGGCTGGCTGTACCGGGACGGGCACACCTTCGAGGACCTTGCCCGCGAGATTTTCAGGCGGGCCCACGGCGGGGAGGCGCCGCCGGCGAAGGCCCGGGAAGGGCGCGAGGGCCCGGCCGACCCATCCCACGTCTACAGGCCCGCCGCGGTGGCGGGCCTAAACGCTCCCTCCTCCGAGGTGCTCCAGGCGGCCCGCCAGGCCGCGCGGGCTTCCGGGCCAGCCGCCGCGCCCTTGGTCCAGGACGGCGGCGCGCCCTTCGGTCAGGACGGCGGAGCGCCATTCGGCCAGCCCGCCGCGGGCCCCGCCGGCCGGGACTACGCCGGGGCCTTCAGCCAGGCCCCCGCCGCCCCGTTCGCCCAACTTCCCGCCGGACTCACCGGCGAGAGCCAGCTGGGCGTCCTGAGCCTCCAGATGAAGGCCCTCTACGACCTGTTCGCGGGCCGGCTTGCCCAGTCGCCGGGCGGCGAGACGGAGGGGATCCCTCCCTTCCCGGTCCAGCCATTCCCGGCCCCTCCCTTCCCGGACGCTGCCGCCGGGGCCGATGCCGCCGGGGGCGAGTCCGCGGCCGCGGACGAGGCTCCCGCACGGGACACCGACGCGCCTTTCGCCCAGTACGTACCGGAGGCGGGCGCCCCTGCGGGAGATCCGGCGGAAACGGCCCCCCCCCCGAGCTACCGCGTGCCGACGCCCCTGGAGCTCACCGCCAGCCAGGCGGAGTTCGCGGAAGGGCTGGTCAAGCGCTTCCGGGACCGCACCCGGCTTTCCCGCGAATGCCTGGAGACGCCGGGGCTTGCCGGGGTGCGCCTGCCCCCGCCGGGCCCCGCCCCGCTCGCCGGCGCCTTCGCCTCTCCGGTGGTGAAGCTCTCGGCGGGCGCCCGCTTCATGGATCTGGACGGCAACGACTGTCTGGACTTCTCGCTCGCGATGGGCGTCCTGGCCCACAACCCGTCGGCGGTGTCCGAGGCGCTCCTGGCCATGCTGGACCGCGGGCTCCCCGGCGAGGGCGCGCTTTCCGACGCGGCCAGGGCCGCCGCCACGCTCGCCTCCCCGCTCCTCGCACGGGGCGGCAAGTGCGCCTTCTTCTCCTCCGAGGCGGGAGCGATGCGCGCGGCCGTGCTCCTGGCCAGGGCAGCGACTGGCAGGCGCCTGGTCGCGTGCTTCTCGCGGAACGCCCCCGGCCTCCGCGAGCATCTGGCGTTCTCGGGCGACCCTTCGGGCCAGGATCTCGAGGCCGGCGGCATCCTGCTCCTGGACTACGGCGCGGAGCGCTCGCTTTCCGCGCTCGCCGAGGCGGCTCCCCGCCTGGCCGCGGCGGTGGTGGAGCCCGCGCCTTCCGCGGATCTGCGCTTCGTGAGCCCGTCCTTCCTGGCGAGGCTCTGCCGCGCGGCCCGGGACCGCGGCGCGGCCGTGATCTTCGACGAGACTGCGCTGGGGCCGGGGTTCCTGCCCGGCGGCGCCGGGCATTACCTCGGGAGCGACGCGGATCTGGCGGTCTGGGGCAACGGGCTGTCCGGGGGGATCCCGCTGGGGGCGGTCTCCGCCTCCGAAGCCTTCCTGGAGGCCCTGGACGTGCGCGGGACCGCGTCGGCCCTGGGGCCCCCGCCGCACCCGCTCGCGCTCGCGGCGCTGGACGGGGCGCTGGGCTGGCTCTCGGGTAACTCGCGGGGATACCGGGAGCGGGCCCGAGCCATGGTCGAGTCGCTCTCCCTGCGGCTGAACGTCTGGTTCCAGGAGAAGGGCGCGCCGTTGCGCCTCAAGGGCTTCGGGCCCTTCTTCCGCTTCCAGCGCCTGGGACCCGCCGCTCCGGGCCTGGCAGAGCTGGAGGGCGAGCTCTTCCGGCTCCTGCTCCTGGAATCCGGCGTCTTCACCGGGTCCAGGGAGGGCAGGGGCGCCGGGCGCGTCATGGTCGTCTCCGCCGCCCACACGCGGGAGGACATGAGGCGCCTGGGCGACGCCGCGGTGCGCGCGGTGCAGGCCCTGCGCGAGGGGGGCTTCCCGTTCTCCGCCGGACGGGCCGCGCCGGGGGTGTACGTGGAGATCCCCGCCTCCCGTGCCGCCGCCTTCGCGGCGGAAGGCGAGACCGTGGCCCCCGCCGGCCGCGAGGCGGTGGCGTTCCGGCTGGGGGGGCAGGTCCCCGCCCAGCTTCTGGCGGAATCCCTCCTGGAGCTCCCCGCCCGCCGCGGGGCCCTGAACAGGAGCCTCAGGCCCTCGGGGGAGAGCTTCTACCGTAAGACCGAGGACGAGGCGATCCTGAGGCTGCGCGCGGTGTCCGACTTCGCCTCCGAGTCCGACGCCGACGCGGTGAAGCCATTCCTGGGCCCGCGCGACCCCTCCGCAGCCCCTCTCGCGGGGGCCGCGCTGATCGACAGGGGTGGCTACTCGATTTTCCTTTTGGAATCGCTTTCCGCGGCCGTGGACCGCGAGAGCCTGAAGATTCTCCTGCGCGATCTGGACGCGCTCATGCGCCGCCAGATCCGTAAGATTCCTCCGGAGGATCTGGCGGCGGCCGAGGCCGAGGCGGAACGCTACCTGGCCGCCCCGCCCGCCTGGGCAGGGGACGGCCTGAAGGGCCGCGCCGAACTGGCCCGGGAGCGCTGGTCCTCCGCGCTCTCGGCTGGCGGCTTCTCCCGCGTGCCGCTGGACAACCCGCTCGTGCAGGGGACCGGCCGCGCGAGGCTCCTCACCCGCGAGATCGCGGGCCCGGCGCTGGACGCCTACCGCGCCTGGGCCTCCGGCTCGGGCGTTGCGCCGGAGATCT
>JAISFS010000177.1 GCA_031263485.1 Deltaproteobacteria bacterium
ATCGGAGCCCCTCAGGGATACCCCGTGCCGCTCGGCATTGTCCTTGAGTTGTTCTGCGAGTTTCTCCTCAAAAATCGCCTTGCTGTCGCTGTCCGCCGGCTCGCTCATGTCCAAGCGGATGACCGGTCGCGCGATGAAATCGGGGGAGCTCATATGCTCCTCTGCGGCGAGTCCCCGGAAAAGATCCAACCTGCCCGAGTGGTAGGAGTCCAAGGCGTGGACCGTAAGCGACTTGCCGAAACGGCGAGGCCGAGCGCAGAAGACGAAGTCGCCCATCTCTCGCAACATCGGGAGATACTGCGTCTTGTCAACGTAGACAGCATTCTTCTGCCGTAGTTTTTCAAAAAGCTGCCAACCAACGGGAAGAGCGGGCAATTGCGGGGTCATCGGATACTCCTTTCAGCCGTCGATCTTCAAGGAAAGGCAGGAGTACATCGCGGCACTTAACGTATGGTACGATTTTACGTGTCCTGGGTCAATCTGCGGATTATTGAGATTTTGCCATAGACGGCATGTGAAGTAAGATGGCATGCCATGGACCTAGAAGTCTGATGCATAAATGGTTTTGAAGCAGGGGGCGACAACGTATGTGGCGGACAGGACTATGACCCTCTACAATGGCTTGATACATGCCACTGTTTTCGATTTTATATGACTGCCTCCTTGAATTATGAATAGGTTCCTGACACGGAAGGACACCCCGTCGCTTTCAATTTCCGATGGGAGTCGAAAAGTCTCGACCGGCTCAGTGCCACTGGCATCGGCTCCTGCGGAAGGGATGAGAACGCTGGCGATCCTCTCAAGAAGCTGTAAGCACGGTCCAAGGACTCCGACCCCTTCAAGGCGATGGGATGGCGTCCGGCAGAAGGAGCCCAACGCCAGGCTTCTCCTCGTCGAGATAATTCGCCGGGAGCTGGCCGCGACCCACGCGAGCCGCAGCCTCTCGAAGGCAAGATGCAGTAGGCGTACGCCGTGGCTTTCTTCAGGATCGGGCTGTGCTTTACATTTGGTCAATACGACGGGGTCGATACCGCAGCGGCCGGGACCGACTGGGCAGACGATCGGGGCGTCCCCATGGAATCGGACACCCATGCCCCCGCCGGGCGGGCCTGTACATGAAGGTGCCCGGATACTCGCCGAACTCTTTGGAACCGGGGCTCCATGCTACGGCGTATTCGATCCAGGTTAACATGTCCGCCCTGGAGGTAGCGACCCTCTGCGCGGAACTCTGCACGGTGCCCCGCAACGGACACTACTTCAGGGACGCTCGCCCTGCCGGACGCCCTGGAGCACGGGATCTGGCGCATTGAGTCCTTCCTCGTCCGTCACATGAGCCGGTTCCTCCGCAACGAGGAGGCGGCGCGGCTCTCTGGAACCCGTGGCGGTGGACGCAGTCCGGCACTCAGGGAGGATGTCTGCCGCGGGAGGCGGGAGGTCTGCCGGTCGGTGAAGGCTGGGAAGGCAGGCTGAAGGACCTCAGGGCGGGCCAAGTGCGTTGCCAGGCGGCGAAGGCGCGGACAAGGGAACATTTCGGCGGCGATGGGCCCCGGTCCCTGTCGGGACGAACTCCGAAAGGTTCTCGGAGGTCGTGATCGACAGAACGGACGCTATGTTGGCCAGGCGCCCGGAAACCGGTTGACCATAGCTCGCTTGGTTCGGGGAGGCCGCTACCGCTTCCGAGCCGGCTTCCGGGAAACCGCCTTCCTTCGCCGTGGACGCCGTCCAGCTCCACCACTCGCAGTTCCTCAAGCGGGCGGTCAGGAGGCACGGGATCGGGGCCTTGAGCGCAGGTATTAGCCCTGAGCGGAAGATCCGGCCGGACGCGAGCTAATGCGGATCCGTCTTGCGTTTACACCTTGTCTTGCCTGAAATTCACCGGCAAGCAACCACGTGAGCCAGAACATGCCGACAGGCTTGCCGGAGGCAGCCGAATCTATCAGATCCCTTCGGTTCCCTACGTCCACTCCCATGCAGGAAACCGTATGGAACCCCTGTCCCTCCCTCCTATAGCGGATGCGCCATCCTCCATCGGAGCCAGGAGAGCCTGGATGGCTTTGGCGGGGCCGTATCTGCAAACCTGTCGCCGACCGGTATTGCATGGCTTGAAACGCCGAAGACCGGCCCGAATCCGACCGTGACGGCGGCGAACAACCAACAGTCCGTGAAGGATCATTGTCAGTCGTCCATCCGCGGATGGCAACAAGTCATGGAACGGTGTACCGCACATTGCGGCGCCGCAGGCGCCTCGGCGCGTCTCGATTGCCCCTGACCGCGACCGGCAAGCCTTAAGCCAGCCGTAATCATGAATCGGCCATTGGCGCTGCCGGTCACCGGCCAAGCTATTCCCCAATTGGACGCCGGGCGGCCAGGGAGTTCGCTTGCCCCTTGATCCTGATCTCGGCTTCCGTCTCACGTCCGTCTTTCCTGAAGCGGCAGGCCACGATATTCCTTTCCTTCCTGCCGATGGCCAGCGTCACCAGGATGGGGTCGTCCAAGCTCCGACCGTAGCCTTTTTCGAGCATCTGGCGCATTCCCGCCCGGACGGCCGCGTCGGCCCCTTCGGCATCCTCCGCCATTTTCAGCTCGATGACGTACTCCTTGTTGCCGTAGGTCG